>CAXMOB010000040.1:0-8921 GCA_964194815.1 Vicinamibacteria bacterium
CCCTAACTTACACATTGGGCTGGTCAGATTTCTATCGGCAGCTTAAGCTGACCCGCAAATGATTGAATTGATTTCAAAGGGTGGGGCTTTTATGTGGCCTCTACTAGTGTTGGCATTCGTTGCCATGTTCCTCATTGTGGAGCGTGTACTCTTTTTTCAACGAGTTCATATCGACGTCGGTGACATGCTCATTGGCCTCGCCAACCTTGTGCGTAAAGGTAAACATGATGAAGCTCTCCACGAAGCAGCTCGTGCTCCAGGCCCAGTACCACGTGTCGCCCACGCGGCTCTCATGCGCCACAAAATGGATCGCAAAGACCTTCGTGATGTCGTCCAAGAAGCTGGCCAACTCGAAGTTCCTGGGATCGAACGCAACCTACGGGGCGTCTACGCCATCGCCCTCATCACTCCACTTTTGGGAGTACTCGGCACCATCAATGGCCTGATCAAAACCTTTCAAGGGATCTCCAAAGCTGGCGGCACCTTAGCTTCTACCGAACAAATTTATGAAGGCTTCTACGAAAGCCTCGTCACCACAGGAATTGGCCTAGCCATCGCGGTGCCTTGCTATCTTTTCTACCTTCACTTTGTCGGTCGCTCAAAGCGCCTAATCCACCGCATCGAACGTTCTGGTATCGAAATCGTCAATATAATCTCAGATGCACGCGAAGGCATCACCTCCCATTTGGTCACCAAAGACAAAAAGTCGGACGAAAAAACAAAGTCTTCAGCAAAAACTAGTAAGTCTGCGGCCAAGAAATAATGAAGCTTGAGCTCACGATACCGCAACGTCCACGCTTGATGCACATGCTTCCAGTGGCGGATTTGATTGCCCTGCTCTTTGCGTTCCCTTTATTGATCAGTCATTTCAGCACTATGGGGGGACACCGGCTCGAATTACCCGATAGCCCATTGCGTATTCCTTCGATTGACCACGCCATCGTCTTTGAGGTGCTGCCGAGTGAAGGAAAGCAACCTCAAGTTTGGATCAACCAAGAACTGGTCGCATCAAAAAATCTCACGCAACGGCTCACTGACATTCAAAGCCGATGGACCTATGGCGGCAAACCCGTCGTCCTCTTTAAAAGAGATAAGTCTCTCCGGATCGAGCAGGTTTCACCACTCCAAAATGAGCTCCTCCAACTAGGGTTTGAAGTCTATCTCGTCGAAAAACCAAAACCTACGAACTGATCCACGATGACGTTTTTCTTCAAAAAAAAGCTCATCAAAGACCGCATCGCGGGTCTATCCTTCCGCTGGCGTGGTGGTGCTAGAAGCAATTCAAGTGGTGCTATCGTAGCAACCGTATTCACTTTCTCAGCAGCCTTTTTTCTCCTCTATGCCGTCAATGTCGAAACGCCCCAATTCAACGTTCAAAAGAAACTGAATGTCAGCCAAGTGCATCTCATCAGTGCGGAGGATGAACAAATTAGCTCACTACGCCAATTTGCCTCTCCGCTACCAGACCGCTGGGACCCCGTAGATGACCCACACGTAGACCAGAGAGTCAGCACAGCAATGCGCCTAGGCTTACTCAAACAAAATACTAGACCCCTAGCCCTCATACCAATACCGGCAAATACTTACGACCTCACCTTACCAAAGGTCGTCAATCGAACCACGCTTCTCAATCGCTTGCATGCTCCCAGCAACCACAAAAAACCCGAAAAAGGCACCTGCGAAGCCTCTCTAAATTTTAGCTCTGCTGAGCTCGAGCAACAGCTGCTGACTCAGCTCAATTCTTTCCCCTACCCGCTCGAGTGGAACCAACGTGGCTTAAGCGACACCTTCATTCTCAACATTAACTCACAAGGTAAAGTTGTTCTCTGCACTCCAGTAGGGACAGTAGCCATCAAGGGAACTGAGACTTGGCTACGCCAGCTACGGTTTAAGCCAAGCCCAAAAGCCACGCGTTTGAGCAAGCTTACTTTCAAGGTGAAAGGAGTCACCCCGTGATCGAGTTCACTATCAATGACTTGCTCATCTTAGGCGTCGCGGCAGCTATAATAGTAATCGCCTTAGTCCGTATATTTTCCAATCTTCGTAGAAAAGCGTCTCAGATGCGGCAACGACGCTCCATCTTCTACTGCAATGTCTGCGTCCACTACTTCCATGACGAAAGTGATGAACGTCACGTCAACTGTGCAAGCTGCGACCGCCCCGCAAAACGCGGTCACAATCGTAGACTTGGTTAAAGGATTTATACCACTCTGAGTTTCTTTTGAAACTCTAAATGGTATTACTTCTCAGTTTTAGCCACTGCCTTATCTGGAACAAATTTTAACACGATACCATTAATACAGTATCGTTTGTCAGTTGGTGTCTTATACCCCTCACCCTCAAAAACATGACCAAGGTGAGCATCGCATTTCGCGCACGTGACTTCCACGCGCTTCATTCCATGCTCATTGTCTACTTTAGTCGTCACATTCTTATGCTTAGATGCATCATAAAACGCAGGCCAACCACAGTTCACATTAATCTTGGTTTTTGAATGAAACAGCTCAGCTCCACACCCAACACAGAAATAAGTTCCGGCCCCCTGTGCCTTATATTGCTTATAGCTTGCGTTGTTTGCTGGTTCCGTTCCAGCTTGGCGGGCCACGCGGTATTGCTCAGGCGTGAGAATTTTCTTCCACTCCTCGTCTGTCTTCACCACTTTCTCAGTTGGTGCCTCTGGCTTTTTATCGCTCGTTTCCATCTTTGTTGTTTTTTCACCTTGCTGGGTGCATGCTAACGCAACAAATGCACTTCCCATCAAAGCTATAATTGCTAGTTTCATGATAGATAAGATGCCACTCATGTAGATTTATTCCACTATTTTTTTAAGACTACCACCGATATCCTTAAGCAATAGGGTAAATACGTCAACCGATGCAATAGTTGCTATTGTGTCAATAGTGCCGCAATAATACCACTTAGAGAAACAAAAGAGACTAATGAATTTTTTGTAAGGATGAAGAGACTAGGCTATGCATTGGGCGAGGATTACTCGCTGTATTCTTATACAATCAGTGTTTTTCTTCAGTCACGGTGCCCGGAAAGCCCTAGTATCTGGAGCGTAACCCCCATCGGGTTGGCAGTATAGCTGGCAATTTTGAGGGATTTCTCCGTGGGCACTATATGTGTCTCACAAAGCACCACTTGCATTCCGGCCTCATTCGCAGCAGTGACCCCAGCATTTGAATCTTCCAATACCAAACAAGTTTCTGGAGCTACTCCCAATCGCTCCGCAGCTAACAAAAATATGTCTGGGGCCGGCTTCCCTTCGGCCACTTCGTCTCCCGCAGCGATCACTGAAAAATAATGCCTAATTCCTGCCGTTTCCGTAAATCTCTCAATCTCAGCCTCATCACTAGAAGAACCAATAGCCATAGGCACGCCTTCTTGTTCAAGCACCTTCAATAAACTCTCAATAGTAGGCATCAAGGGAATAGGATCCACAGTCAAGCGATGCAACTCATCCGGCCATTCATCTAAAAAACGGGGGTAATCAATAGCACTGCTATAGGTCTTTTCAATATGCTCTTCAATGGCTGCATTCGTTCGCCCCGCAAAATCTCTAAAGTAAACTTCCTCTCGCAGCTCATGACCCTGGTCAACCAATGCCTTTTGAAAAGCAAGGTAATAGAGCTTCTCACTATCAAAGATAGTCCCATCCATGTCAAAAATGACTGCTGCATATTGCCCTCTTAGCTCCCCCATATAAGCAAGCTATACCTACATGGTGGCATGACTCAATAGGAGAATGCGTCTTCAAGCCTTTGAGATCACGTCTTACGTCTCTTCACCCTTGCATTGAGCCCAATTCCTGCCACCTCTAGCATAACAAACACACCTACCCATGAGTTCATCACCTCTCACACCATTCTTTGATTCCGCTCAGCAACGCTTGGTTCTTAATCCTGAATCCGATGTGTCCAGCGACTTCTTTCCAGCGGAACAACTCCTAACAGAGCAACCAGAATTAATGGATGAATGGGAATCTCAGCTTATTTCCCTTTTTAAACAGTTTCCAAACTGTAAATACAATGTCGATATCAACTTGCTCAATAAGCAACTGATACAAGGTAAGATCACTTTAAGTGAAGTCATGGTAGAACGCTACCAAGATCGTGACGACATCACCTCTATTGGCATTCTCGCCAGAAAAATAGGACTCAGTACAGATCGTATCATTTCTAATAAAGTGGCTCCCTTATGCCGCACCCTTTCTAAGCATCTAAACATTCTAGATTGGAGCACTGCTAACAGCCTATCAGAGTTGGCATACAAACTCGACCCCCAAGAGACGCAACCACATCCACCTCAATCCGATGAATTCCAATTCGGAAGGGCCATAATCCAGTTACCCATCAACGAACGTCAATTCTGGCGCCGTGCTTTCCTCATGACGGTTGAGGCCACAGAATGGAATTCTCTTGCTGGCAAACAACACATTCTCTCTCTCACCCAAAAAAGCAGCCTAAGACTCGAGCACGTCTCTATCTTAGAGGACGTAGTGCCAGAAAATTTAATGCCCCGGATCCGCGCCAAATTTTCTAACACAAGGAATCCAAAGGTCACATCTGACGTATCCCCACCCCCTCTACCGAATACCTCATCCTCACTCAACTATTTAAATAATCCAAAAGTCACTCCAAAAAAACCAAATCCACAAACAGGAAGCCACCTACCGCCGCCGCAAGATATCACTCCGGACACGAGGCCTGAGAAAATCGAACTAAGCCCCTTGCCCTCACCTTCAAAACCAAGTCACTCGGCCCCTGCTGCTCCAGTTCAAGCATCAAAAACGAACCAATCCCCGCCTGCCGTACCGACGCCATCAGCGACATTTACTCCGTCCCAACCTAGCCATGCACCTGTTAGAAACTATAAATCTAAATCATTTTTAGGCACATGTTTAGGCATTGCGATTGCCATCTCCATTGCTTTTTTTGTAGTGAAATGCGCTGCTAAAAAAGGCAAATGGGATAACAAAATGGATGAAATTGAACACAAGCGATAAGCTAAGCCAACTGTCACTATGCACTGGGTCTATCTAGCCTTCGCCATCCTCTTCGAAGTCGCAGCCACAACAGCAATGAGAAGTTGTGAAAGCTTCACTAAGCTATGGCCATCAGTCATTGTCATCTGTGGCTACAGCGCCTCATTTTACTTCATGTCCCTCACCGTCAAACACATCCCATTAGCATTCGCCTACGCCATTTGGTGTGGTGTCGGAATCATCCTCATCGCCATTCTAGGTTGGGGCATATACGGTCAATCCCTTAGCCTACAAGCAATACTTGCCATGACTCTGATCATATCAGGTATCGTCCTGCTCAAATATGCATAGAGGCCTGTGGCACAAATGCCATGCAAGTCACTTTTGTTAACAGTGTTACCCTTTTTGGCAAACCTTGAAGATTCTAGATAAAGAGAAATCGGCTTGGAAATGGGCTTCGCCCGCCCCGAAGACTTCACACGCTACATCGGTCGCGGGCTCGGTGCCGTCCCCTCAGAAATTCGTAAAATGAACCAACTTGACGACGGCTCCTAAAAAATAGTTACTTTAAAGTCCCTCCCCTTCATCTGTAACATGATCTGACAAAAAGGTATTACTTTGAGACAATAATGATCAATTTCTTTGATAAGTGTCTATTTGACTGATGTTTTGTCGTTTATTTCATTTTTTTTGACAGACTGAAGGTTATTAATAGTTTGTTTAAATGTTAAAGGCCACCCTTAACCTAACTACATATGTTAAAGAAACTGAAGAATATATCATCTAAACTTTCCCCAGAAGCTCGCAAGCAATCTCAGGAACTCAAGAAGGCGAACATCGAAGCTTTGGCTGTGATCGAGTCCGAGGTGAACCGATTGTTCAATGAACTTGAGAACAGTCCTGAAGGTAGACTTCCGGGCATTAAATTCAGTAAAGCTATCCAGGCTTTAAAAGACAGAGTCGATGGCCTCCTCTCTCCCTTTGGAGCACAGCACCTCGATCTCCCTGATTCTAAGCAGATTCAAGCAGTGGAACGTGCCTTCTGCCTAAAGACTCTTGAACGTTACGCTCAGCTAATTCCAAGTTCTGATAAAATCACTCCATTTGCCACCTTCCGTCAAATCTTCAAAGCTCGCAATGCTGAAACCTTTGCACAAGACGAACAACTTGAGACCGCCTACCAAATCGCAGTACGTGCTCTATTCACACACAAGGCACTCGAAGCCACTCTAGTCGATCGTATGGACAAGAAAATCAAGATTCTTGGGGAAAACAAACCGAGTGACGACAATCAGGAACGCCGCCAAATTGCGACGTTTGTGCGAAACTACGACCTCTGTAAAAAGCACCAACCGTCACTGGCTTCGAACCCCCTTCTTGAAACCAAGATGGCCGAAATCGAAGCCATTCTATTTTTCCAAGATCAGATTACAATGCTCGAATCAGGTAACCACCTTCCCTCTCCTCAACTTATCGAGTATACCGACTACTGGACAAATCACCTCAATTATCTCTCTGCTGAAGAGCAACAAACACGCATGGTGCTCATCCAGCTTGCCGACCAGTGCTCGTCAATAATTCGATAATACAATCAGCGTAAGCACGAGGAGGCTTCAGGAAAAATGTGTTACCATTGGCCAAGCTCCCAGAGGACTATGATCGAACCTCTATTCTAAGTCCTATGTTATTTTCTTAGTCGTGATAGGAACAGGACCTATAGTATCTCCATCCACCAAATGTGCTTTCGTATAACTCAATTTCCTATCCTCCTTATTCATAGAAACATTTGTGATCCACTGCATAACCCTTCGAATGGTGGGTCTGTAGTCCCAATTTAGATGAGTAATAGCAGGTCTCACCCAATCAAAGCTTTCAACGTGATCATTACAGAACAAGGAAATACCTTCTGGAGCGTTAATTCCAATACGAGATAGGTGACTTTGAATAGAATGAAACAAGACAGCATCACAAACAATCAAGGCAGTCGGGGGAGTGTATTGAAATATATTATTCAAGCAGTGCTGCAAACCTTCTGGCGTGTCTTCCCAGTCAGGAATATTGTACGAACTAGTCTCAACTCCACAAGACTCTAACTGTTCCAAAAAAGTGCGCTCAGGCATTCCAAAGCTTGGCTTACGCCGCTCTTCTCGCACAAACATCACGATCCGCGTATGGCCTTGTTCCACTAATTGCCGAGTCACTCTATTAGTAACAACACTTTTTTGAATCCCCATGCCTGCAACATTTGCTGTATTCAAACGCCCATAAATAGCAAACACCGGCACTTTATATATAGCAAACCACTCCAATATCTCAGAAGAGCCAGCATAAACAATCCAAACATCGACTTCAAAAGATTTAACATGCTTCTTAATTCGACTAGTACTCATGCCCAGGTCCTCCTGCAGAGTTTTGGGAGCAACAAATGGCACGTGCCCTCTGTCAATAAGTGCTTGCTTGAGCTGTAATGCATCGGTTCGAGCTTCATTATGAGAATCATAATACAAAATGCCAACTCGCATAACCGGTAGCAAATCAATCTTTGACTTAACAATTTGTCGCTTTACCCCTCGACCCTTATTCAATAGAATTCCCTCAGCTTCTAAAATGCCAAGTGCAGCTTTTACCGTTTTATGGTTTACCCCTAGTTCTTCACCAAGTGCTTTAACTCCAGGCAACACCTCGCTTAAGCTACCTCGCTTCATTTCCATTTTCAGATGATTAGCTACTTGTTCTGCAGCGGAATAAGCATAAAACGGTTTCATACCTGTCATCTTGGCCCCAAAAGGGGATGTTTCAATATAAATTTAAGCGATCCAAAATGGGGTAATCACAACTTTTGAGGCCCTAAAGTCCATTGAGTTCCACTCTATAAAGCAGTGCCTTAATTGTCAGCTGCGTTAGGTGGAATAATCTTAAAAAATCCGTTGGGTTCAATAACATCGTAACCACTCCAACGAACCCCTTTTAGATAGACCTCAACTGTATCTCCCCCAACAGGGATCTTAACCTGACCCATTCCTCCTGGCTTTTCAAATCGATGGGCTTGCCGTTGTTTACATCTTATAAAGAGGCGCTCATTTATAGCGATGCCTTTTCCCTTTAATACCCCACTCACCGAAATTTCGACTACGAAAGCTGTATACTCTCCCAAGTCATCGTCCCAAGCATTTGAGTAAGTTCTAATTACTTTTCCTGTTACAACATGGTTCGCTATAGCCTGTAGTTCTTTTCTAGGCATCGTTGGCCTTTCCGCAAAGGTCGACTGAATTGGTAAAAAAATGCACGCAGCGTAAAGTGCAATATTGGTAATGTTCTGTTTTTTAATCATAATGATGTTTTGAATGATTCTTACTCTAGTTTACTTCCCCGAGAAACTCAGCTTGCCGATTTTAATCACCTCTTTATTGCCCTTGAGGCGCAGTGTGATTGCTTGGCGTTCTTCATTCTCGCGGCCCCAGTTGGTGACGAGAGTCGCTTGGATCGTAGTCTCACCAGCAAGCTTTTGCTGCGAGTTACCATAATAGTTCGCCGCTATCGTATAATCACCATTGATCGCATTCTTCACCATAAACACCTCAGGTCCATAACCTTGCGTGAAGTCACGTGACATCCTACCACCCGTTTTGGTGCGATTGTGTGAGTAATCACACTTCACTCCAAGTGGATCGGTCACCCACAGGTCGATGTCTGTGTTATCGGCGTCCCAAGTGAGCAATATACGCACATCGGCATCCAAGTTATAGATCACTTCTTTGCTGAATGTCTCGGTATTGATATTGCTGCGGTGCTTTACTATGAGGGCATTGAGCTCAGTGAGAGCAATCAATTGAATCCCTTCTAAACGACTATCCCACTTCTTAGAAGCGACATGCCAGAGTTTATCCGCAGCCTCTTGATATGCTCCGCTTTTTTCTAGCACGAGTGCGAGATC
>CAXMOB010000041.1:0-11983 GCA_964194815.1 Vicinamibacteria bacterium
GAAGCTATATTCTTTTAGAATCGAGGCTTGATAAAGGAGCGATGCGGGCATCGTGACTGAAGAAAAACACTGATTGTAGATGAATACAGCGAGTAACCTTCGCCCAATGCGTAGCCTAGTCTCTTCATCCTTACAAAAAAATCATTAGTCTCTTTTGTTTCTCTAAGTGGTATAAGCTTCCTAAAGATTAGTAAAAGGCCGCTACCCATCACTGGGAGCGGCCTTTTTTGATACATTAAGAACTTATTGATCGTGAAACTTAATCCTTATTTGGGATTCCGCCAGTTCGCTTGGCTGCGCCAATAATATCCATCAGCCCGGTGGCTATAAAAAGTGAGGTTCCCGCTACTCCTCCATAGACAGCAATCTGCATGAGCTTCCTCGTCGTAGGGTCTTCCTGCTTCATACTAAAAATAGCGAACACTGCACAGATCGCGAAGCCAAGTAAACCAAAGCTCAACTTTTTCACACCTTTCTTCCGAATATAGGCACACCGCTGAGCTCTAGCTTTAGTTAAGATTTGCTGAGCTTCATCATCAGAAAGCTTATTGGCTTTGATATAAGACTCAATTCGCTCCGATTCCTCGTCAGCGAAAACCATGTCCTTTATAGCCTCAAAATATCGAGAATCATTTTCCATTAATTGAGAACCTAGCAAACATCATTTCACGACGCAAGCAAGAGACTCCGCATAGACTAAAAAAATAGAAGAATATATCTCAGGACAGCACCAACTCGGTCAATCGCAGACATCATCTCCCATACGAACCATACCTAAAACATGGTATTCACAAAAACTAATATAGAGCGTTAACATGAGTACTACTTGATATGCCTTCAATCTCACTCCTCCAAACATTTCAGGAAGTGCAGTTCCCACAAAGCCAATCACAGAACTTCCCAGCAGACTCGGCAAGCCAACAAAAAAGGCCTTGCACTCACATTGAGTGCAAGGCCTTTTGAAAAAGTTTAGATCAGATTACATCTTCACGCGATCCTGAATCGGTGTCACTGTAAATTCTCTCTCCTTAAGTGAGCGAATCGCTTTCACTGATGCTTCAGCTGCTGCTAAGTTCGTGCAATGAGATATCTTGTTGGTTACTGCTCCAGAACGAATTTTCACTTCATCTTCACGAGCTTCGTGGCCTGATGGTGAGTTAATCACGAAGTCGATCTCTCTGTTCTTCATCATATCCATCACGTTAGGACGTCTCTGCTCTGCTAACTTGTAGAGGCGCTCAACTGGAATCCCCTCTTCCTTGAGAAGATTGTAGGTTCCACCAGTTGAGTAAATAGTGAAGCCAAGTTCGACAAGTTCCTTCGCGAGTGGCATAGCATCAGGCTTATCACGGTCGTTCACTGAAAGGAACACGTTGCCTTCTGTAGGAAGCGGGTTGAATGCTGAAATCTGAGCCTTGGCGTATGCCATGCCTAGATCATCATCAATACCCATCACTTCACCAGTTGACTTCATCTCAGGTCCGAGAACGATGTCAATCCCTGGGAATTTCGGCCAAGGGAATACAGCTTCTTTCACACAGTAGTGGCCAGGAAGAATTTCTTTAGTAAAGCCAAGCTCTGTGAGTTTCTTACCAACCATCACCTTTGCTGCTAGCTTAGCAAGAGGAACGCCGATTGACTTAGAAACAAATGGCACGGTACGGGATGCACGTGGATTCACTTCGATCACATAGAGGTCTTCGTCCTTCACTGCGAACTGAATGTTCATGAGGCCAATCACTTCGAGTTCACGAGCTAGGTCCTTAGCTCCCGTCATGATCTGAGCTGTGATATCGTCTGATAGCGACGGTGCTGGTATCACACAAGCTGAGTCACCTGAGTGGATTCCTGCTGCTTCGATGTGCTGCATAATAGCACCAACAACTGAAGTTTCGCCATCTGAGATACAGTCAACATCAACTTCAACTGCTCCCTCAAGGAAACGGTCAACGAGAATCGGACGATCTGGAGATACGTCAGCAGCTTCACTGATGTATCTGCGGAGTTCATCGTCACTGTAGACAATCATCATACCACGACCACCGAGAACGAAGGATGGACGAACAAGAACTGGATAACCAATGCGATCCGCAATGGTTACAGCTTCATCAGGTGTGACTGCTGTTCCAGCCTCCGCTTGCTTGAGGCCAATCTTGTCGAGAAGTGCTGAGAAGAACTTACGATCCTCTGCTAGCTCGATTGATTTAGGAGATGTTCCAATGATTGGAACGCCGTGACGCTCGAGATCTGCCGCGAGGTTCAATGGTGTTTGGCCACCGAACTGCACGATCACACCGTCAGGCTTCTCTTGATCGCAGATGTTTAGCACGTCTTCAAGAGTGAGCGGCTCAAAGTAAAGTTTATCAGATGTGTCGTAATCAGTTGAAACTGTCTCAGGGTTAGAATTCACCATAATGGTCTCATACCCAAGTTCCTTAAGAGCGTAGGAAGCGTGAACACAGCAATAGTCGAATTCGATTCCTTGGCCAATCCGGTTAGGACCACCGCCGAGGATGATGATCTTCTTATTGTCATTCTCGATCGCTTCATTCTCATCTCCGTAGGTTGAATAAAAGTATGGAGTGTAGGCTTCGAACTCAGCAGCACACGTGTCAACGAGGCGGTAAGTTGGAATAATTCCCTTTTCCTTACGTTCTGCACGCACATCGTCCTGGCTTACACCACGAGCATGAGCGATCTGAACATCAGAGAATCCCCACTTCTTCGCCTTACGAAGATCCATGTTAACGAGGTCCTTGCCTTCATCAACAATTTGCTTAAGGTTCTCTAAGAACCATAGGTCAATTGAAGTTGCTTCAAATACATCATCAACAGTCCAGTCATTGATAAACGCGGTTTGAAGCCAGAAAATACGCTCGGCATTAGGAACGTGGAGCTTACGCTCGATTTCTTCATAGGTCGGAGCTTGAGCACCTTTACCATCGAAACCGAAGCCCATTCGGCCGGTTTCAAGTGAACGAAGTGCCTTCTGCATTGATTCCTTGAATGTGCGGCCGATTGACATTGCCTCACCCACTGCCTTCATCTGTGTGGTTAGCACTGCGTCAGCAGTTGGGAATTTTTCGAAAGTGAAGCGTGGAAGTTTAGTCACTACGTAGTCAATAGTCGGCTCGAATGAGGCCGGGGTCTCACGCGTGATGTCGTTGTTCAACTCATCAAGTGTGTAACCAACAGCAAGCTTAGCTGCGATCTTCGCGATCGGGAAACCTGTAGCCTTGGAAGCGAGTGCAGATGAACGCGATACACGTGGGTTCATTTCTATCACGATACAGCGACCAGTTTTAGGATCTACTGAGAACTGAATGTTTGATCCACCAGTTTCAACACCGATCTCACGGATACATGCGAATGAGGCATCACGCATGATCTGGTATTCACGATCAGAGAGTGTCTGAGCAGGAGCCACTGTGATGGAGTCACCAGTGTGGACACCCATTGGGTCGAAGTTTTCAATAGAGCAGATAACAACACAGTTATCAGCGCAATCACGCATCACTTCCATCTCGTATTCTTTCCAGCCAAGGAGTGACTCTTCAACGAGTACTTCGCTCTTTGGTGAAAGGTCGATACCACGAGCACAAATCTCTTCGAATTCTTCAATATTGTATGCGATACCACCACCGGCACCACCAAGAGTGAAGGCTGGACGAATAACAAGTGGCATGGTTCCAATCTCGTCCTTGATCAAACGAGCCTCTTCCATGTTATGGGCAACACCAGAGTGAGGCAAGTCGAGTCCGATACGAAGCATTGCTTCCTTGAAACGAAGACGATCCTCTCCTTTGTCAATCGCGTCGGCATTTGCACCGATCATACGAACATTGTATTTGTCCAGTGTTCCTGCGTTGAACAGTTCAATTGAAGTGTTCAATGCTGTTTGACCACCAAGTGTAGGAAGAAGTGCATCTGGCTTTTCCTTAATGATAATCTTTTCAACACATTCCGCTGTAATCGGCTCAATGTAGGTTCTGTGAGCGAACTCAGGGTCAGTCATAATCGTCGCTGGATTAGAATTAACCAAAACGACAATGTAACCTTCTTCTCGAAGAGCTTTACAAGCTTGAACCCCCGAGTAATCAAATTCGCAACCTTGTCCAATTACAATCGGACCAGAACCAATAACCAATATTTTCTTTATCGAAGTATCCTTAGGCATGTTATGTAAACGCTAAATTTGCAGTGATATGCCTACCTTTGCCACAAATGTAAAGACTTGCTTGGGCTATATTGAAAAAAAAATCTATTCTTTGATAAATACAGCCTCATGCAAAAACACACGGAGCTGACATCACAAAAAACACACCGCTAGAATCATCTAGATCAGCAATTTACACTATTTCCCAAGCCCCGATTTTAATTGTTCAACTATTCTCAATTGTTTCATCATCAACTTGGCCTTCCTCTGTAAATCATCAGGAATGTTCACAAAAAAATCACTCTAGGCAACCTCCGCTCAGATTATCATTCCTCATCGAGTTCCGACCACGGCACTTGCTTAACTTTTCGCCTTTCAGCCCGGTGCCCTCGCTGCCTCAATTGCTTAGGAGTCAAAGGTTTTTCCGCTTTTTTGGGGGCTCTGCCAGCCATAATCGAGCCACGTGGCTGAATCAAGCCAACGACACGGGCCAATCCATACTTTTCAATTTGCTGCCTCACCACCTTAGCTTCTTTATAAGCCAATGGCGTCTCAGAAAAGTCAGCATTTCCTAAATACCAACGCACAGCAATACTTGAGGTTGCGTCCACAATAGCAGCATCGATATTCACACGCCTCTTTCGAAATTTATTCAACAAGGCAGTGCGTGATAAATTACGCCCAGCTCCATGAGGGGCAAAAGATGCATATTTAGTATTATCACTACCCAGCACCCAAAGTATTGGCTCCGCCATGTTCATTGGAATCAAACCGAGCAATGGATTTCCAGACTCATCAAGCCATGCTGGTGTAGCCCCTTTACCGTGAAAATACTCATCCCCACGCTTCCACACAAAATTATGCTCATTACCAAAAGCACACACTGCATGAGAGCTCACCCCATCTATGAATCTACGATGAATAGCTTTGTGGTTAGCACGTGTCCAACGAGATACATACTGCAATGCCTCCCAATACTCAGACCCAGTCTTCGAGCTAGCATCAATCCACGCCGCAGCTTCAGGAATACCATCAGCAACCTTTCGGCAATGCTTCACAGCAACATCAAGCCCACGGCGATACACAGTCGACCCAAGCCCACGCGACCCATGGTGCGTAACCAAGACTCTAAGCGTCTCATCACAATAATCAGACAAACTCTGAGCCAAATCAATATGACCTGAAGATTGCAACTCGGCAATTAACTGACGGGTAATTAACATCTCGCCCAAATAGGCAAAATGGTTGCCATCTCCTTGGTCAGCCATATGAGCCACGGCCTTATTTCGAAGACCTTTAAGAAATGGGTTAAGCCATACATTTTCCTCAATTACAGGGTCAGCGACAGGTTCTGTCCTGCCACCTGGTCCAAACCGCGTCGCCTCCGTCAGCACATCTAGTTCATCATCTATAGATAGCTCACTTTGATAAAAGCTCGCATACATAGAGCAACAGATGTCAGAGCTGTGAGCGGCGGGGATAATTGCATTCAGTGCCACAACCACTCCCCCAACGGGAAGGCTCGCCACCTCACCGCCTGCTGGACAAGCGTCAGGCATAAGACTCCCACTTGTCACCACTGGTGAACGCAACAACTCTTGAATACGTGTCTCTGCCTTTACCAAATTCTTTCTCTGCTCATCAGTCTCAACATCAATAGCTAAAGACAAAGGAGCAGCATCCCCCATGGTTAAGGTGTAGTCACTCTTCGGAAACTCACGACGCAGAAGCTTTTCTATATATTGAAGGTCAGTAATACCTTTCCCCTCAATCAGTTCAGTGGCTCTATCGAGAACCGCGTCAAGTGTGGCTGAATCAGCCCAACCACAGGCAATTAAAAATGATTTAGTTAGTTTCATACAACTAGGTGTCCCTGATTATCAGGAATAAGATACGTTTTGAAACCATTGGCTTCAATAGACCACCAACCATCTTGGTAGGTCAAACACCCAATCACTACATTTATCTCTGATATGCTAGAGTTAAAGGCACATTTATTCGGTGATTAGGAAAATAGAACATGAAGAATAAACAGATGGTGACATTTAGATAGCGGGAAGCATCTTCTTCATTGGGGTCTTGTTAGTAACGCATAACAAGACAGTAACATAGACATCCCTTCTGTCAATAAGGACAATGCCAGAGCGACCCCTATTGCTTCGCCTTTGCAGCATTACGACGCTGCACCCAGTCTCGATCAGATCGTGAAAAACGCACTAGATCCTCAGTGTATTTTTTTCCTTCAGGAGTTACTAGGATGATACGTTCACCTTTTTGACTCACCATGCGTGCAAATATTTTTTTATCACCTACAAGTGCATGCCACAGTCGATAACCTTTAGCCTCCATTTTCTCTCGCCATGCTCCATAGGTAAGCACAGCTCCTTCGCGAGCCACCTTGAGGCGACCCCAATAAAAGTCAGACTGCCCCTTTTTATAACCACGATACCTAGCATGCACATCACCTCTAACATCGACAACAATCACCTCAGGAGTTCCCTTAATGCTAAAGCGTTCAGACATAAACTCATAATACTTCTTTAATCTAACCACATGCTCACTATTATTCTTGGCCTCATTGATGGCTTTATCCACAAGCAAGGTCACATAATTTTTTCTCACCCATGCATCAAAATCACTACGAGAAAAAACCTCATCGCTCAGACGATTACTAATGGCACTTCCTTTACTATCACTAAACCAAATCAACAATGGTTTACCTGACTGACGCGACTCGGCAATAGCTTTCTTGTAATTTTTGGTCCAGGTCTTGAATTCCTCTTTATTCTTTGCTCCCAATTCAAACTTCACGTTTGGATCCTCAGGAGCCCAGCGAATATCGTTTTCTAATTGCTGAATTTCAGAGCCTGTAAAAGTCGCCTTAAAGCGTCCCTCAGCCCCT
This sequence comes from Vicinamibacteria bacterium, assembly GCA_964194815.1. Lineage (GTDB taxonomy): Bacteria > Verrucomicrobiota > Verrucomicrobiia > Verrucomicrobiales > Akkermansiaceae > Rubritalea. The sequence goes on from CAXMOB010000041.1 coordinate 7,059, forward strand.
GCCGCACCGATGGCATCCACCCCCTGAGCCGTCTCATCAGAAATTTCTTCGGTTTTGAAATCAGCCGGGTTCTTGTATTCTGGAGGAGCAAAAATAGCGAGACCGCCGCAGCTAACCAACAATAGGCTAGCTCCTAGCGAAGAAAGGTATTTCATTTTTATAATCGAGTACACGCACATAAATCTATCAAAGGTATAGTGATTTCCGATTGGCATAGCAAACTCGATAATGTAAAAAATGCCCTACACTTCATTGACAGCATTCAACAGCTGTCTCAAGCGACCAAAGTCACGACGTCTATGCCGTAACACAAGTCTTGGCAGATCTGCTATATCTGGCTGATTCTTCTCAGCAGGCAATGCATCGCGTTGGTAAATTTTCCCAGCCTTAACAATATCCTTAAAGTCCTTATTCAATTGCTCTACCTTCTCATATGAAAGTTTTTTTAATAAGCGCACCACGAGCTGATCTCCAACGTAACGGTAAGAATGAAAATTTTTGTAGAAGTTTGTGATCTCCTCAATAGCGACATCAATATCATCAGTCACTTTAAATAAATGAAAGTCCGTCTCAGAAATTAAGTTCAACCGAAGGAGATGCTCGCGTATAAACTGCTCCCAGAACTTCCAATATTTTCCGCCCGGAGCATCGACCAACACAATCGGATGAATGGTAGCCTTACCGGTCTGAATTAAAGTTAATGCCTCGAACACTTCATCCATCGTTCCAACTCCCCCAGGAAAACCAACACCAGCGTCAGCCTCTTTGACAAAAGAAAGTTTACGAGTGAAGAAGTAATTAAAATCGATCAACTTCTCGTCACCATCAATAAATTCATTTGCTGAGGTTTCAAAAGGTAAGGAAATGTTCAATCCAAAGCTATCCTCCCGCCCAGCTCCCTCATTTCCCGCCGCCATGATTCCTGGCCCAGCACCAGTGATTGTCATGAAGCCCAGCTCCTGCATGCGGGATGTGAATTCTACAGCCGCTTGATATTCTGGTTCATCTGGTTGCGTACGGGCCGACCCAAAAACAGCAACTTTTCGACGATTTAAATAGGGGTGAAATACCTCATTTGAATGACGCATCTCTTTCATTGCACGATTCATCATCTTGAAACTCGATTTACTCGTCGCTCCCTTTGCCGTCCGTACCGCAGTCACCATCATTTCAGCCAAGAGACACGCCTTATCTGCCCCGACAATCTCAACTGACAATTCGAGCAAGGTCTGGTCAATAACCAGATCGCCAGTTGAACCAATGTGGTTACAGTTCTCCAAATCTAGCATCGACCCATTAATGTCACGCTCGTCCAAAAGATGATTTTTCTCCATATATTGACGAATATTACTATGGATACTCCGCTAAACTAGATAAAAATTCATATTTCTACCAAATTAGGCCATTCACTGTTGAGACAATATCTCAACTACCAAGTATTAATTTGATGTCACAAATCGCTTGTGAAAAATTTCACAAAGTGCTTGTAAATAGGGTGATTTTGCCGTTCTTTACCGCTGGCAATTTGTATATGAAAAAGACGACTGAATTTGAAGCTCAGGACACAGCGGCGAAAGCTGCTGACTATCAAGCAGAAACCAAAGATCTCATGGGAGACAAAATGGTGCTCAATATGGGCCCATCTCACCCTGCGACCCACGGCGTATTGCGTCTCATCTTAGAGCTAGATGGGGAAATCATCACGAAGGCTACGCCTGACGTGGGCTTTCTACACCGTGGTGATGAAAAGATTGCAGAGAACATGCACTACAATCAATTCATCCCTTATACGGACCGCCTTGATTACCTAGCACCACTTGCAAACAACGTAGCATATGCCTGTGCTGTTGAAAAGCTCATGGGATGGGAACTACCACCTCGTGGCCAAGCCGTTCGCGTTCTAGCGTGTGAACTAGCTCGTATTTCTTCACACATGCTCGGTGTCGGGGTTTGTGCCATGGACGTTGGAGCCATGACAGTATTCCTCTACACATTTGAGGAACGTGAAAAAGTTTACAACCTTTGTGAGCTCTTAACTGGAGCTCGTTTCACCACATCTTACACACGTGTTGGTGGTCAAATCCGTGACCTTCCTGAAGGATTCACTGATAAGGTAGAAGTATTCCTTAAGGAATGTGAAATAGCCATCGAAGAGATCGCCAAGTTACTTGATAAGAACAAAATTTTCATGGATCGCATGTGCGACGTTGGTGTCATCTCGAAAGAAGACGCCATTTCATACGGTCTCACTGGTTCAAATCTCAGAGCCTCTGGTGGCGAACGTGACCTACGCAAAGACTCACCGTACCTAGGCTACGAGAAATACGACTTCGATGTCCCAGTTACTCAAGAAGGCGACTGCTACGCACGTTATCAAGTGCGTATGGAAGAAATGCGCCAATCCATTCGCATTATCCGCCAAGTCATCGAGACCATGCCAGAAGGTGAAATCAACGTTGGTGATCCGAAAAGCACACTTCCTAATAAGGAAAAAGTGCTCATGAACATGGAAGAGCTCATCCACCACTTTATCGTATCAACTCAAGGCATCGACGCTCCAGAAGGCGAAGTCTACTTTGGTCATGAAAATCCTAAAGGCGAACTCGGTTTCTACATCCACTCAAAAGGAGGTGGTGTCCCGCACCGCCTAAAGATCCGCAGTCCTTCATTCATCAATCTCTCGATCTGTGATGAGCTCCTCAACGGTGCCATGCTCTCAGATATTCCAGCGATCCTCGGGTCACTCGACTTCGTGATGGGCGAGTGCGATAGATAATAAATACAGAATAAAGTAGTTAGTAGAGAGTAGGAAAGAACTTATGAGTAGTATAACAACATACGAAGATTTGATTGCTTGGCAAAAAGCACATCAACTCACGCTTGCTACTTACAAAGTCTCTAAGCAATTCCCAAAAGAAGAACTGTTCGGACTCACTTCTCAACTACGCAGAGCCACTGTATCTGTTGCATCAAACATCGTAGAGGGCTTTAATCGTAGATCAAACACCGAAAAGCTTAGATTCTATAATATAGCAGAAGCTTCCTGTGAAGAAGCACACTATCAACTCAGACTTGCTGAAGACTTACAATACGCACCTACAACTGAAACTAGAGAACAGAACCGCGAGGTGAAACGTATCCTTGGAGGATTAATAAAGTCTATCAAATCATGCTCCGCGTAAAACTTTCCTACTCACTACTTTCTACTAACTACTCAAATCAATGAGCCAAGATCTTTTAAACCAACAAGTTGCTTCGCAAGAAACTCCAGGAAACAAACATTTCCCAAAGTTTGAAGTTACGCCTGAACTCATCGCTGAATCAGAAGAGCGGATGACTCACTATCCTGAGAGCAAGCTTTCAGCTGTGCTTCCACTCATCCACATTGTGCAGCACAAATTTGGCTATGTTTGTAATGATGCGATGCTTTGGATTGCTGACAAACTTGAGGTCGAACCAATCAAGGTCGAATCGGTTGTCACTTTCTACCCAGGCTTCCGCCAACACGCACCTGGTAAGTTTCACATCCGTGTTTGCCGCACGCTTTCATGTGCTATGGCCGGTTCATATGAGCTCATGGACAAGTTCTGCGAACTCGCAAACATCGATCCATCAAGCACCACGCATGACAACCCAATCGCGGTTTCACCATGTGGCAACTATTCAGTAGAATACGCTGAATGCCTCGCATCATGTGGTTCAGCTCCAGTTTGCCTCGTCAACAACGACTTCCACGAGAATGTGACCACAGGTAATGCTGCGAAACTTCTCACTCAATACCCAGCCGAAAAGAACTAACTCACTAACCCGATGTCAGACATTAAATATCTTCCAGGCAAGGAACCACACGAGCGCGAACACCGCCTCATTTTCAAAAACATCGACCGCGAAGGTTGGGATCCGTCTATTGAGACCCACATCGCTGACGGTGGATATGATCAACTTAAAAAGGCGATCACCATGGAACCAAAGGCCATCACTGATGAAGTGAAGAAGTCTGGTCTCCGTGGCCGTGGTGGAGCAGGATTCCCAACAGGTGTCAAATGGGGCTTCATTCCTCCAGGTAACACTAAGCCAGTTTACCTCATCTGTAACTGTGACGAATCTGAGCCAGGAACATTTAAAGACCGCTACATCGTTCACCAAGATCCACACCAATTGATCGAAGGTATGCTCATCTCAGCATTTGCTGTTGGAGCACACACTGCCTACATCTACATGCGTGAAGAATTCCCCGAAGCTGCTCTCATCATGGAGAAGGCAATCGAGGAAGCTCGCGAAAAAGGATTGCTCGGCAAGAATATTCTAGGATCTGGTTTTGATTGTGAAATCTGGGTGCACCGCGGTGCTGCAGCTTATATTTGTGGGGAAGAAACTGGCCTCATCGAATCACTCGAAGGCAAGCGTCCCTACCCACGGATTAAACCACCGTACTTCCCTGCTGCTCTGGGTCTCTACATGGCTCCGACTATCGTGAACAACGTTGAGTCACTTTGCCACGTCAAGCACATCCTCGAAATGGGTGGAGAAGAATACGCTAAGCTTGGGGTCGACCGCAACACTGGAACTCGTATCCTCTGTGTTTCCGGTGACGTTAAGAATCCTGGTTACTACGAAGTTCAAGTTGGAAAAATCACTATGGGTGAACTTCTCAACGACATCTGTGGCGGACCTAAAGACGGACGTGAATTTAAAGCCGTCATCCCTGGTGGTTCATCTTCTAAGATCCTCCGTGCGGACGAAACATTTAAGATCGGCCGCGGTGACGATGCTAAAGAGATCGGCTGCATGGACATCCAAATGGACTTCGACACGCTCGCAGCATGTGGCTCAATGGCCGGATCTGGTGGTGTGATCGTTCTCGATGACTCACGCAAGATGTCTTGGGTGCTCAACAATATCAACCACTTCTACGCTCACGAATC
>CAXMOB010000042.1:0-7534 GCA_964194815.1 Vicinamibacteria bacterium
GCTATACGTCTAATTCATTAGTCCCCTGTAATAATGGGGATTATCAACAGTTATAACTATTAAATAAAAATGAAACTACATACGACTATACCAATGTTGTGTGCTGTGATTCTTCCTATGGGAGGTCTTCACGCACAGGCAGGTGCTGCAGCTGAACAGGCTAAGGCCGCGAAAGTAAGCAAAACAACAAGTTTGACGATCACAGGAATGCGATGAGCAACTGTATGCGGGGGGAAAGTGCGGTCTGCACTTGAAGCTGTTGCTGGAGTTACAAAAACTGATGTCAAAAAGGGGAGTGCTGTTGTTACCACAGATGGATCAGTATCAAATGAACAGCTAGTAGCAGCTATCAAAGGGGCCGGTTTCGGTGCCTCTGTTGATGCAGCTAAGGTAGAAAAAGAGAAAAAGACCGTTGGAAGAGAAGTAAACCTCGTCGTAACTGGGATGAAATGACCTATTGGTTGTGGTAATAAAGTGCGGTCTGCACTTGCGGGAATTGAAGGAGTAACAGTAAAGGACGTGAAAAAAGGGAGTGCGAAAATTACGGTGAAAGACCCTGTCACGAACGATACCGTCATTAAAGCAGTAACAGATGCAGGATTTGGTGCAACTGTTGCAGTGGTTAAATAAATTTCAATCAAATGTAATACGGCTATTTGTAGGGAACTACGAATAGCCGTTTTTTGTGAATATCTAGTGCTATTTTTCTGCAGTGCGTGAATATTATTGATCCTAATGTTGAGTCGTCAATGAGTGGGAACCCTTGAGGGACCGACACAGTAGGAACAAAAAGTAGGAAATGTGCTTTCAAAACACAAAATTCCTGTCACCTCAAATTATATTGAAAAAATTTGAATGAATGATCTAATTATTTGACGTCCAACTCATCGAGTTGTTTGTTTTCAAGTTCGATGATTCGCTTGATGATTTCACTACGTTTGAGCACGAGGATGATGCAGACTAGAACGGGAATCATGGCTATACTGATACCGATTGAGGCGAGTGGCATCAGTTCCCAAACTTTTTCTTTATAGAGTGCTGGATCGGTCGCGTGAAGGTTTGAAATGGCTTTTTTACCATTGGCTACATAGAATCCAGTCGCCAAAAAGGCAGCGACATTGACACAAGCTGCAATGAGAATGAAGTTGAAAAGTCTTGAGGATTGTTGTTTGAGTTCTTTGAGCTCCATCACGTTGATGGTGGTATGCCATGAAAAATTATCTGTCGATGGTAAATGTGAGTGCAGGAGGTGATTCGTTTCTCGTGCGTTATGAATAAGGATAGTCTTGGTTGTATCGCTGATGTGTGCTAATGAATTGTGTATGAAGTTTTCTATTGTTTTGATGTTCCTCGGGCTACTAAGTGCTTTTTTCGTGGGATGTTCCCCCTTACCGCCCAAGCCTACTGACACCTCAACGCCCAGTGAACTTGCTGAGATTATTGTAAAAAGCCTTGTGCGTGACGATCAGTGGCTATTCACCAATGAGTTGGTATTCAAGCAGGAGAAGTTTGAAGCAATGGTGGTCAAGATGAAGGAGGTGGGTAAAGTGAGTTTGGACTCCAAGTTTGTAGAACAGCATTCAAAGGTAATAGAAGCATTATCTAAGGAATGGAGCAAGGTGCGTAAACAAGCTCAGGCTGATGGGGTATTATGGAAGACAGTGCGCTACCATGGTTGTCGATATAAAATGCGACAGAACCCCGCCCACTTGCCATTGTCCTTGACGTTTGAAATCTACATTGAAGCCGGCGGTTTTTTCTACCGTCTGGATATCACCTCTATTTCTGATGAAGGAGCTTATTTTGTATTTGATAAGGTAGCCTGGATTGGAGAAGTCTCACCACCTGAGTATGTTGTGGAGCCCGTTGAGGACTAAAGTGGAGCTTTGTTGAAGAAAAAACATTCTTTTTCATCCGTAATGTTTTCGTAAATCCATCGTTCTGGGCTTACGTTAAAATTCTCCTTACCTATTCAGATTGTAGCGACTATGGGATTTATCGTTCTATTGCTCATGGTCATAATGTTCGCTGCAGACAAAATGTAAGTTGCATGGCTTGTCACCATGCCTATGCCATGCTGTGCTATAGGCACAAAAAAACCACACCGCAGAAGCGATGTGGTTTTTGTAAATTGCTTGTAGTAGCAGATTAACGCTTAGAGAACTGGAAGTTCTTACGTGCACCTGGCTGACCGAACTTCTTACGTTCCTTCATACGTGGGTCACGACGGAGCATCATGGCAGCCTTGAGGACTGGACGAAGTTCGATGTCGTGCTGTAGAAGAGCACGTGAGATAGCAAGACGGATCGCACCGATCTGACCTGTAACACCACCACCTTTAGCAGTAACTGTAATATCAAATTTGTTACTGAGGTTAGTGAGTTGGAATGGTGCGAGAACACCGTTCTGCTGTGCGAGAGTAGGGAAGTAGTCTTCAAAGAGGACTTTATTCACCGTGATCTTGCCTGTGCCTGGAGTCATCCAGACGTGTGAAATAGCTGTCTTACGACGGCCTGTTGCACTTAAAGTTGTTGCTTCTGACATATTAAAAATTCTAAGTTAAAGATTAAACGATTTCGTATGACTGTGGGTTTTGAGCGCCGTGTGGATGCTCTGTGCCCTTGTATACGTTAAGCTTCTTGTAGATGGCGTTACCAAGCTTGTTATGCGGGATCATGCCTTTGATAGCATGCTCAAGAATAAGTTCAGGGTGCTTCTCACGAATCTTTTTAGGAGTTGTGACCTTTTGGTTGCCTACATACCCAGTATAATGAGTGTAGATTTTAGCGTTTTCCTTATTACCTGTGAGGCGAATCTTCTCTGCGTTGATGATAACGACGTGGTCGCCTGTATCAACGTGTGGAGTGAAGATGGCTTTATTTTTACCGCGAAGTAAGTTTGCTACTTGAACAGCAACGCGACCAAGAATTTGGTCTTCTGCATCAATGACAAACCACTTACGCTCAACGTCAGGAGCTTTTGCGGAGAATGTTTTTGTATTCATATTGTTTTCCATTTCAATTGTTTGTTGCCCTCCGAATGAGAGCACCCACGCTAATCTGTCGATAATCTGCGCGGGGGGCGAAAAACTAGGAAGAGAGAGGCTATCAGTCAATCGAAATCTCTCCAGTTTCCTCAGGTTTCAATAAAATAAAGAAGAAACCTTATTAAATCCTAAAATGCTACAAAAACAGCATTAAGAGTTGACGAGGTGTTTTTATGTGCTAGAAAAGATGCACTATGAAATTATATCATTACCTACCAGTTGCTGCAATGGGTCTTTTGGTCACTTCCTGTGGAATGAATTACGAGGCTATGAAGACAGGGTCTGTGAACTATTCGGTGCCTAGTGCTCCATTGTCGCGTTCGTCAGTTTCTACTCCGAAGCGTCAAGTTGTTAAAACAGGTAAGCTCGATATCGAGGTGAATGATGTCAAGACTGCCGCAGAGTCGGTTGAGTCGCATGTGGTGAAGGTTGGTGGGTATATGACATCGATGACTGCCCGTGAGGATGATTCCCCGTATGCAGAGTTTTCGATACGTGTGCCATCGCGTCAGCTTGTCGGAACAATGGACAAGATCTCAGAGTTGGGTGAGGTTAGCTACAGGCGAGTGAAGGTAGACGATGTGACTGAAGCCAAAGTGCGTTATGAGGCGAGGTTAAAAGAATTACGTAACCGTCGGTCACGCATGCAGAGTTTAATCAAGCTGGCAAAAAATGTTGAGGAGCGTCTTAAGGTAGAGGAAGCACTGGCTAAACTAGAGAATGAAATATTTCAAATGGAGTTGGCTGCGAAAGAGCAGGCGAAGCATTCGGCGTTCTCAAAACTAGAAGTGGAGCTGCAACGAAAATCAATCAATGGACCTGTCGGGGCAGCCTGGAAAGGGGTGAAGTGGAGCTTGGGCAAGCTCTTTGTGATCAGGGAGTAATTCATCTTCACATCTTAGTCACCTTATTTATTTCCATGACCCTAATGTAGTAACCTTAGTGCGTTTCTGAGATTCACTCTACAATGAGACTGTAGGATTTTTCTTCAGAGGTATAGCAGAGTCCTCCGTCTTCATCATAGTCGTCATAATAGATTTCATTCCACGTTGTGGTAGGGTCACTTACCTCCACGTGTAAGATGAACTTATATTCTCCAGCTGTTGTGGGAGTGCCTTTGAGTTGTAAATACCGGCTATGATATTCTTGTTCAATATAGATCCCTTCTGGTAGTTCACCTTCAATGTAGAAATGGTAGTGGAAAGCATCGTCATCTGGCTCTCTTTTGATGAATGCGACAATTTCATTTTCATATTCTTCGCCTACATAAGCAGAGTCAATCGATGGGGTAGCGAAACGAGGCCCGTCAAGATCTAAGCATTTATAAGCGTCACTGTCACAGCTGGTAAGCCATACGCATATAGAGAGAAGGAAGAGTAATTTTTTCATACACCCTCTTAGACCTCATGAGTGAGGTGAAATATTCACACAAAATTCAACATTTCTTGTGTTGGGAATCTCAGTCAGGTGAGAATATACCCGTAGACTCCCATACTAGCAGCAGTGATGGCGATTCCGAGCGAACCATAGAAGAAGACTTTTTCTTTAATGGCTTTGTTGGGCAGCAAACAGCTTAGTCCCAGCACAACGATGATGACCGAAATTTGAGCGAGTTCGATACCTAGGTTTGCCGTGACGAGTGCCACTAGAAAGCTGCTGTTGTGGTTGACAATGTCCTCACCGAAGGCAGAGGCAAAGCCAAGGCCGTGGACGAGGCCGAAAAAGGAGATGAGAATAACACGTCGTTTTGTGTTTGGCTTCGCCAGCATATTCTCGCTGGCGAGAGCGATGATGGAAAGGAGGATGACGACTTCAACAGCAATGCGTGCATTATGGGAGAGCGAGACATAACCGATGCTGAGCAGGATGAAGGTGACGGAGTGGGCTAGTGTGAATAAAAGCGAGTAGCGAATGGTTTGTTTCCATGGGGCTACGACGAGACAAAGAGCAATGATGAAGAGGATGTGATCGAAGCCAGCGGGCAGGACGTGGATAAAACCAAGGTGGAGGCCAGTGGTGAGAGTTTCGTGGAATGGGCGTTTGACGATTTTAATTAAGGGGGGTGCTTCAGGTTTTATCGGGGCTTCAATTTCGGCTATGGTGAGGTGTCCTCCAGCTTCAATAACTGATATTTGCGAGGAGCCATCAGCCTGAAAATGTTCATAGACGACTGAGGGCATCTCTTCCTTCAAAGGTGTGTGCAGTTCAACGGAGCCGTATGTCGGAAGGGTGGTGATGATTTTGACTGTGAGGTATGCGTAGCCATCGAGTTGCTTTGGGAAACTCGGTGGGGATGTGTCCCAGTCCGGGAAGGTGTAGCGCGAATCAAGATCTATGGTGGTTTCATCTTGAGTCGAACGAAACTGAAAATATTGTTTCAAAATATTACATGCTTCCTCTTTGAGTTGCTGATGCCTCTCTGCGGGGTAGGCAACTAGCCACGGGCGCTTGGGCTGAGGTGCATCAGGGTTATCGCGTATAATGGGGACACCATAGCCAGCGTCGAACAATAATTCAGTGATTAATTGTTGGTCTTCGATCTTTGTTTGCACGTAGACAGAATTCCAGTCATGGCCAGATGCGAGGCATGCACCTAGCAGGCTGAAGAGACAGGTGAGGAAGAATTTAGTCATCGCCGTCCGTAGTGAAATGTTCCCATCCGCCGGTGAGTTCTGTGCGAGACTCTGTGGTGCAGTGACCAATTTTGGTGAGTTGAACTTCGGCAAATGCCTCGCTCCATTGCTTGAGTTGTTGTGGAGTTAGCTCGGATGCACAGGTAAACAAAAGTTCGTAATCTTCACCGTCACCGATGCCATTTTTAATAGTGCATCCGTCATTCAGTGGGATAGAAGCAAGGTCGACGTCATAGCCCACCTTACTAAGTTTTGCGAGGCGTGGTAGATCTTTGGCGAGACCGTCCGATAGGTCCATCATGGCACTGAGAGTGGTGTGTTTTAGCAGCCATTGAGCTTCGTTGACACGTGGTGTGAAGGTGAGATGCTTCCCTTGGATTGATCCACCTAGTTTCCCTGTGACATAGAGAACATGTCCAGCTTGGGCGGCAGATCGAGTGATCGGAGTGCTGCATTTACCCGTTCCTGAAATCGTGAGCATATTCTGTGAGGAACATGAGGTTTCACCACCGACAACGGAGAATGCATAGGCTTCAGCACAGGCGTGAATACCTCTGTATAATTCGGTGACGTAACTGACAGCGGTTTCTTTTTTGAGAGAAAGGGCGATAACGATGGCATCTGGAGTTCCTGCCATTGCAGCGAAGTCACTGACCACACGGGCAGCAGCTTTCCATCCTACCCAATAGGGATCTGCTGAAGGAAGGTAGTGCACTCCCTCTATAATACTATCAGTCTTGAGTAAGGTGTAATCGTCGCGGTTGACACCTTTGAGAACTGCACAGTCATCACCAGGGCCGATCAATACGTTATCACGTAGTGGTGATTGAGCTGTGATGAGGGAGATGAGTCCGTCTTCGCCTATGGTGCCGAGGTCTGACATGGAGAATACTCGTTAACTTGGTGTCATCATGATGACATTGACTAGGTTGAAAATGGCGTGAACGGCAATACAAGTCCAAAGAGATCCCGATAGCTCGTAAACTAATGCAAGAATTACTCCAATACAGAACAGAGGTAGTAGATTTTGAGCGGCGTTGTGGACAACCGCAAAAAGAAGAGCTGAGCTGATCATCGCAAAAATGGGACCTGTGTGTTTTTTGGTAGAAGTGTAGAGGAAGCCTCTGAAAATGATTTCCTCAAAGATAGGTGCCATGATAATTGCTCCTATTCCCATGAGGCCAAGAATAAGAGGCGATTTAGCTTCTTTGAACATTTTAACTGCAGCTTGTTCCGGGGCTTTATCAAATATAGAATTTATTAAACTCTCAAATCCAAAAAGATTTAGCAGTACAAGTGTTAAGATAGATAGGACACTGCCTATGATGATGTAGAAAGCAGCTCGACCTTCGTTAAAATTAGTCAGTCCAAAGGCTTTGATGATATTTAGTCTGAATGCTAAAACAAAGAGCAATGCTGCCGAAGGTATGATAAATTGAACCAGCCAGCTAACTGTGATAAGAAAACATTGAGCCATTTCAGAAAGTACTTCTGGTGACTTTTGTGAATTCTCTGAGGGCGGAAAAAAAGGTGTGATGACTCCGAGGGAAAATAGGGCGACAACCATGCCAGCTCCATAAAGGTCATAGATTGCAAAGCCCTCTGTGCTTACTTTTTCGAAGCCATAGGGCGTGCGCTCTAGGTTTGGGCGTGCGATCTTGTATATTAATACTCCTAAGACAACTAAGGCTACACTGAAGATTAATACATCAAGTAAAAACCACTGAGGGTCGATGGAGGCGAGTAGAGATATCATGTTACACGTCTGCTGTGGTTGTAGGAGCATCGATCCATTTGTCGTGCTCTTTGATGAGGTCGGTGAGGCGTGTTACAGCTTCACTTTCGGGAATGTTAA
>CAXMOB010000043.1:0-9414 GCA_964194815.1 Vicinamibacteria bacterium
TATTGGTCAACTCATTGAATCCTGTCGCGAAACGCTTCCATTCCGCTTCAGCTCCGTCAATGTTAGCAATCCTCCACACATCCCCATCATAGCTGGTCAAGTAACCTACACCTAAAGTAGTGAACGCAATGTCTGTTGGCCGAATCATACGAGAGAATGAGTTTGGAACAGGTAGGCTCAGTCTCTTTGTCTGAAGCCCTTTTTCAGTATATTGCTTTTTCGAGTAAGCGAAAAAACGTTGCGGATAAGGGTCTCTACACGCATCCTTGAAGGTTAAGTCCCATTTTTGAGTTCCAGCAACTTCGACTCCATCTCTAAACCGTTTTGTCACCCAATGATCGCTAGCCAAAAAGGAGCCATTTGCTTGGACATCACCAGATTTCTGAACCGAAGACAAAGTGCTTATCTTTAATAATTGCTCACCTTTCGAAACCGCAATATCTCTGACGAAACCCTTATTCCAACTGTGCCTTTCATGTACAGCACGCCCATTTACAGTATAGTTCAAAACCACTGTATCTTTATGCAGCGATGTTCCCTGCCAACTACGATTCTGACTCTGAACTTTAGTCTGAGGGGTTCCACTAAACAATAAAGTCCCATTAAAGGTAGGCATTTTCACCGCTTTACCAGATTTCTTAGGATACGAAACTGACGCCATACTATCCAAGGTCACAGGTGCTGAGCCTGAAGATTTCCAGACAGCTACCATTTCCATAGTATCAATATTAAAACATGACCAATGCCCATCGGCTAGTCGGACAATGACAGCGCGAGGAATAATGATTTTTTTGCCCTTCTGAGCATTGTAGCTAAATGCCGTGTGAAAAAACGGGGGTTCATTTTCAAAAAATGGGGAGTTGCTGTCAGGTGTTATTTTTTTCTTTGCGATAGTGCCCTCAGGAACCCTTTGTTTTTGCGTATGAAGCTCGAACCAATCCAAACGAGTGGAACTTTTTTCTACCCCGTCAATCGTTGCTTTACCAGCATGCGTTTGATGAAACCCAACGCCCTCAATCTTAGACCAGTCTATACCTGCAGTTGGCTTTTTCTTACTTAAATTTGGCTCAAACGGGCTCCACCTCAACTGGTGGAACTTATAATCATGAACCTCGAATACTTTTTGACCCGTCCTCGACTCCCTACAGATAAACCACTGATTATTAGAGCGAATAAGGGGAAAGGATTCGGCCTTACCACTGTGCTGTGTCCGCACCTTGAGACTGCTGGACACAGCGGAAAAATCTAAGTTCTTTTGAAAATGAAAGAGCAAGGATGTTGGTCCTTTGGTAAATCCATTCCAAGCGTAGTGAGGGTCATTTTTCCAAGCATGATGCGACAACTTATACATGCCGTCATGCTCCCCTGTTACTTCTAAACGTAGGAACTTATTATTCTCCAAATCTAGCGTGCAGATACCATAATGTGGCACAAGTTCGCGAAAATCTTCCTTCAAGATTAAGTCGGCTAATAAATTTGAAGTTAGTAAACAATAAGCACTCAATAATGGGATCGTGATTCTGTACATACCTTAATCTGTAATTAGATGGTTCTCTATTTAATAGAGTAATTTTCAAATAAATTCTACTGCTTACCCTACCATATAAACAGTAGAAAAATAAGTGCCTTGTAAAAACACAGTGGAATAATCTAATAGACGTAACCAGCACCAATATTTAATTTTTCCCGCCAACCTCACGTCAACAAGCTATGGCTCCACCACTTCCTCAAAAAGGGATTTAATAAAAGTCTCCCACAATTCCCCAATGTAGAACATCTCTACCTCTACGAAAGCGGGATAATCTCTACTCTTCCCCACTTCAAGAAGTGCCAAACCCTCAAAACCGACGGTCTCCTCGAAAAGGCAGCCTTTGACCAAATAGCCAAGTGGCCGAGTCTCAAAACCATCGAGTGCTCAGCCAGCAAACAAGTGTCGCCAACCGCTATCAAACAACTGCTCACTAACCAAAAAGACCTCTTCTGTGCCATTGAAATTTGCGGGAAGCTCACCGATGAACAACGCGAGGCATACAAGAAAGTCCAAGCTCAGTTCTACAATCGCTGCATCATCAAATGCACCTCAACTGATTTCCCTGCCAACGAAGCCCATCTCGCAAAAAAAGGCTACCGTCCACGCAAACCTTGGCCAAGTAGCACATTGTAAGAAATAAAAAAGCTTTAGCGACGTTCTCATTGGAGAAGTATGGCTAGCCTCTGGCCAATCAAATATGGAGTGGGCGCTCAGCAGGGCACGGAAAGAAGATGGTCTACTTAAACCATGTAGTCATTGAACGACTGAATCGCCACATTTTGTGGTAAGCTCACGGACTTCCGCCGTAAAGTCACAGTCCAAAGCCTTTTTAGCTAATTCAGAACAATCTTTCATAGAAATGCGTGCCACGGCTTGCTTAATTTTGGGTAATTGATGAGTCGCCACAGAAAGTTCTTCGACGCCTAAACCAATGAGTAATGGAGTTAATTCTAAAACCCCGGCCATTTCACCGCAAACACCAGTCCATATACCGTGTTTCTTACCAGCGTCGACCGTCATTTTAATCAAACGAATCACTGCGGGGTTACACGGTTTATACAAATGTGAGACTGCTGAATTCACACGATCAACAGCGACTGTGTATTGGATCAAATCGTTGGTGCCAATAGAGAAGAAATCAACTTCTGGAGCCAATTTGTCAGCTATTATTGCCGCAGACGGCACTTCAATCATAACACCCACCTGAACGTCTTTATCGTAGGCAATACCAGCGGCATCGAGTTCGTCCCTACATTCCTGTAGGATCACCTTGGCCCGCACCACTTCTGACTTACCTGAAATCAATGGAAACATGATCCCTAAACGACCAAAGGCACTAGCTCGTAAAATAGCTCGCAGCTGATCCTTGAACATATCAACCAAAATTAACGAAACGCGAATACCTCGCCAGCCCAAGAATGGATTTGGCTCTGGCTCTAGATTGGGTTGTGCAGGAAGCTTATCGCCACCAGAGTCCAAGGTCCGGATAATTGCTAGGTTGCCACCTGTTCCGATCGCCACTTTTTTGTAAACTTCGAATTGTTCATCTTCCGAAGGGATTTCTTTATCCTTCAGTAGAAAGAACTCTGTGCGGAAGAGACCAACACCTTCTGCACCACATTGCTGAACTTGCTCGATCTCATGCGCAAACTCAATGTTGGCTGAAATAGTGACCTTATGGCCATCTTGCGTTTTGGTTTCCTTCTGGCAACGTGAAGACTCAAAATCACGGGAATCTTGGTCATCCTGTTCTTTTTTCTTCTTTTGGTAAAAATCAATGGTCTCTTGTTTTGGGAAGAGAATCAATTTACCAGAATCACCATCTAAAATACAATGCGTTAAACCGTGTACATCCATCACGGCATCCTTCAGCCCAACAATCGCTGGAATCCCTAAAGAACGTGCCAAAATAGCAGTATGCGATGTCACGCTTCCCTGTTCAGTGGCAAAGCCTAAAACCCGAGTTTTATCTATCACAGCCGTGTCAGATGGAGCCAAATCAAAAGTAATTAATACGTGCTGGTGATCAGGCCCAGAATCAGGCAAATGTGCCCCAGAAAAATTACGAAGGACACGTGAGCAGATATCATCTAGATCACTGGCCCGCTCACTCAAATACGAGTCATTCACCCGCCTCATCGACTCAACATAAGTCTGAATCACTGCATAAAATGCATACTCTGCATTCTGATGACGTTCTTCGATTTCAACAAATACCTTTTTCGTGATAGAGCTATCCTCGATAATCATCAAGTGAGCCTCGAAAATTTGAGCTTCAGATGTTCCAGAAAGCTTCTCCATGTGCTTATGCACTTCACTGATCTGCTCCTTCGTTTTTACTAATGCTTTCTCAAAACGCCCTTGCTCATATGCAATTTCCTCTGTTGGAATTTCATACAAGTCAGGAGCCGAAACCCCACGTGCCTCAACATGACTAGGCCCAATAGCTATGCCAGGAGACACTCCGATCCCTTGGATAATAACTTCTTCCTTTTTGTCCGTATATGGCATTCGATTAGTCGCGTCACTTCTTCTTATGAGAAGCTAAGCACAGTGTGGTTTAGTATAAAATGAATAGGTTCGCCCAAGATTACGCGTTCCCGAAGTCGCGTGAAATAAGGTTACCAAGTGCAGCTAACGCCTCATCCTGTTGTGGACCTTCAGTCGTTATTTTCAACACAGATCCGTGCCCAGCTGCTAGCATCATAAGTCCCATAATTGACTTGCCGTCTACTTCTTCTTCATCTTTTTCAACAGTCACTTCTGCATCAAAGCTGTTGGCAGTCTTCACGAATTGAGCTGCAGGCCGAGCGTGAATCCCTAGCTTATTGGTAATGGTGTATTCTGCTGATGGCATGGTTCTAAATGTGTGTGTAGCTATTGTCGTTTTGAGCGACGAGGTCAGTCTAAAGAGTTGAAGGCAATAGGGGAAGAGATTTTTTTATAATGGGTCATTAGCCTTTTTCATCACGTTGTTTCGTCTCCTGACATTTGTTGCATCCTACTGATAATACGTTGGTTAAACTCATCTGCCATATCATAACCCACTTTTCTCAACTGAAAATCTAAGGCTGTGACGCTGATCAATCTCGCTGTATCTCGTCCAGGAGCCACCGGAATCTCTACGAATGGCACCCCGATGCCTAAAACATCATACTCTTCACGTATCGCCCCGAAACGGTCCACTTCGTTTAAGTCATCCTGAGGGCGCAGGAAGATAATGACGTCGACTTCGGATGTATCGCGAATTGCTCCCAAGCCATACAAATTACCAACATTGATAATCCCTACCCCGCGCATTTCAATAAAACCCTTCGAAAAACTCTCGGTCGAAGCAGTCAGCTTGCCGTTTGCCTTCTTAATTTTTACCTTATCATCGGCGACCAGTGCCCCTCCTTGTTCAATGAGTCCAATAGCAGCCTCACTCTTACCCACTCCACTCTTACCCATGATCAGCATACCGACACCACGATAAGAGATCATGCAGCCATGGAGGTTTGTCGACTCTGCAAAGTCCCCTTCTAATAAGAAACTCGCCTTATTCATGAACTCCATTGTGCTCAACGACGTGACAAAGACACCTACATTATTAGTCGTGGCAACATCGATGACATCCTGAGGAATTTCACCATCTCGAGCCAGCACCAAGCAAGGAATCTGCATGTCAAAAACTATTTGGAATCGCTTGCCACGTTCCTCTTTGGAGATTTGTTGGAGATAAGAAAACTCTGAATTACCCAACACTTGGACACGTTCGTGCGCGAAATATTCCACATACCCAGAAAGTGCCAAGCCCGGACGGTTCACTGATGGCTCCAAGATCGCTCGATCGCCGCCGATACCCGCATTTAGCCTAACCAGCTTCAATACCTCACCATGACGTGCTAAAAACTCGTCGACCTTCAATGAGGAAATCCTTTTAACTTTCTGTTTCACACCTATTATCTAACTTAAATTTTTAACAAACACACCCTAAAACTCACCGGAAACACCAATCCCTAAAACATGGCTATGACCTGAGGCCTCACCCACAAACACTCCATTCCCTGCTCCAGGCTCATTAATGGCAGCTGCCACAGCCTTAACGTAGGTACAGCCGAAGTCTATATCATACCCTTTAGACACCTTATACGTTGCCCCAAATGAAAGCCAGATACGATCCCCGTCGGGAATCCTCAAGGTCCGATGGTCGCTGTCAGGAACTGGTGTTTGATCATAAGCAATACCGCCACGCAGCACCCAATTTTCTGAAGCTACATAGGTAGCCCCTAATGATAATTTATAAGAATTGTCCCATTTCTCAGAGTTCTTCAACACCTCAACTCCGGCTGGTGTATAAGCTGTCAACTCTTGGAACGAATTCCAACGGGTATATAATACGTCCGCGTGAAGTGTCCACTGGCTCCCAACTTCATGCATCACACTAAGCTCTAGCATTCCTGGCATTTTGGCGGATGCTGTCGCTGGTCCAAATGGCACAGTGCGATCGATAGTGTTCATAGCATCTCCCTCTAATTCGAGAGCTATCGATGATCGATAACTCAATCCGACGCGCGGGCCTTTACGATTATCATAAATCACGCCTAAATTATAGCCAAAGCCAATATCATCGCCAGTCAGCTTCAAACGACCACTATTCGGTGCAAAGCGACCAGTGAGGTCAGCGTCAGCGAACATCAAAGACAAGCCGCCACCAAGAGACCAATGATCACCCGCTTGATACGCTACACTCGGGTTAAAATTCAAGGTAGTCAGCTCACTTTGCTGAACCAAAGCGAAATCGGCAAAGTTTTCTGAGTAGACTGACTTTAGTCCAAAATTAGCAAAAACCCCGACGCCGTAGCTTAATCTTTCATTCACCTTCTGTGCATAATAAAAAGACGGGACTAGGGATGTTGGAGAAACATCTGACTCCAACAATGGAGCTCCCATAAAACCTGTTCCGCTCGCTTGAAAATGACCACCTATCACACTCAGACCCAAAGCGTAGGATCGTCCTGACAAATATGTCATGCCTGCTGGGTTTGAAGCAATCACCGATGCGTCATCTGCCATCACAGCCTCGCCTGAAAAAGCTCTTCCTAAGCCTTTTACCGATCTCTCTTGGATGGCAAAACCAGAGGCCAAGACTTGCCCACAGAGCAAACCAGAAATAACAGTAACTCCATAAGTGATTCTCATACATTCGCATGCTAGCTTAAGCGCGTAACCTCGGTCAAGCACACTCGCTGACTACCACCTCATTCTCTGCTCGACACACACCACCAAAACGATCATGTTGAAGATCTGCTTCACACCAGAAGTCAGTCCAGAACGGAATGCAGATGTCTCAATGAATAAAGCTCAATATTTCATGCGCAATACATGGCGCTACATCGTTCACTTTTTTCATAAGAACAAGCTCGACCTCTTCCCAGCTAGACACGACCTGCTTAGCTACAATAAAACCAAAGCTGTCTATGATTTTAAAGCGGCTCTCAATGTGGCTCTCTTGTCGATCCCTCAGGGAATGGCCTACGCCGCTATAGCAGATCTGCCTATTATCAACGGAATCATCTGCTCGATCATCGCAACTATCATTGCTCCTTTATTCGCAAGCTCACAACACACTATCCTCGGCCCGACGAACGCCACGTCCTTCATGTTGTTCAGTTTCTTTGCCGCCTCCTCCTTTACCTACGATGAAAAACTCGTCATGATTCCAACCCTGGTGCTAATGGTTGGGGTATTCTCCATCGTTGGTGCCTACATGAAGTTGGCAGATATGATCCAATATGTCTCAAGAAGTGTGCTTGTTGGCTACCTCACTGGTGCTGCTGTGCTGATTATTCTGAATCAGCTTAAACACATTTTGGGGGTCAGTTCTCTACTCTCATCAGCGCTGAACGAAATTGAAGGAACCAAATCATTTTTTACCATCGCCACCGAGCTATACAACCTCGCAGGAGATTTCCAATGGCAACCATTCGTGCTAGGAGGCTGCACCCTAGCTCTCTATGTATTCTTGAGTAAAAAGTTCAAAACGCTTCCATCATTCGCAATTACCCTCGCGGTATCAATGACCGTAGCGGCTCTCATCAATATTCTCCCTGCCGCAAACCCTGAATACTTTTTTAGACCATTTGACGCCTCTCAGATTTCTCCTAAAGTTCCTGACATTTCCTACTTCCCAGCTCTTGTAGGAGTGGCTTTTGCTATCATGTTCCTAGCTTCGCTAGAGAATACTGTCATGTCAAAATCGCTCTCTGGACAATCTGGTGACCGTCCAGACGTAAACCAAGACATGCTCGCAGTCGGCATGGCAAACACTGCGGCTGCATTTTTCTCTCCTATGGCGGCGTCAGGATCTCTGACCCGATCTGCCCTCAATTTCAACTCAGGAGCAAAAACGCGCTTTGCATCCATGATGACCTCTATTCTCTGTGCGGCAGGCTTAGCTATCCTCATTTTAAGCCCGATTATATTCGGGTTTGATATTGTCGCACGCATCCCCAAATCTGCTCTCGCGGCCCTCGTAATCGGTATCGCTCTCACTCTCATTAAATGGAAAAATATCCGTATCTGTCTCCGATCCACTCATGATGATGCAGTCGTTATCGTCGTCACTTTCGCAGCGACTCTGCTAACTCGACTCGACTACGCCATTTTTATTGGTGTAGCTTTATCTATCACACTATTCCTACGCAAAGCTTCTAGACCACATCTCGTTGAATACGAAATCGACGACGGCGGCGACCTACGTGAACTCACCACTGTCAAACGACGTCCAAATCCAGCGATATCCATCGTGCATGTCGAAGGTGACTTATTCTTTGGAGCTGCCGAACTCTTCCGCACACAGGTGCAACGCACTGCCGCAGACCAAAATCTCAAGGTTATTATCCTTAGACTCAAGAATGCCCGCCACCTTGACGCCACTTCCGTAATGGCAATGCAAGACCTCATTAAGTTCATGCGCCAACAAGGGCGCCATGTGCTTGTATCTGGCGCTTCTAAAGAGGTATACAAAGTGCTTAAACTCTCAGGCGTGCTGGAAACCGTGCAAGAAGGGTGCGACCGAAAACTTGGTCAAACCAATCTATTTATCCAATCCCCTAGCAACCCCAACATTTCAACCCGTGATGCTCTCATTCGAGCACAAGAACTACTAGGAACAAAAGAAGCTGATATAAAGATCTTCTATGACCCTACGCACGATAAAAAATAATCAACATGTCTCACCTTTATTCCATCTTCGCCATCGTCACCCTGACAACGACAGCCATACCATCGGCACAAGCTGAAATCGAAAGCCAGATTCCAGTCGGACTCGAAGCCGTTACAGGCCTACGCACAGAATATGTCCACCGGGGATTTAAACTAGCCCAGCAGACCTTGGACTTTCAACTAGAGGGAGAAGTCACGCTCGACGATGATTTGTATCTAGGCTACGGTGCATGGTATGCTGGAGAAACTGGTGACGGAAACTTCTCAGAAACAGGGGTAAAGCTTTCACTAACACAAGATTTTGATACTTGGCAGTGGAAAAATAGTATCACCTACAGAGAACTTCGTAATTCAACGTTCGATTCAGGAATCGACCTTCAGTCAAAAGCTACATACTACCTTGCAGAGTCAGATAACAACTCCCATGCAATTTCAGCTCTTGCTAGTTACGATTCAGGCGCCGACGGAATATATGGTGCTGTAGAATATTCCTATTACCAAGCCTTAGACCGCTCATCCTACATCTCCTTTAACCTAGGTGTATCAGCTACACACGACTACTACGGAAGAAATGGCGGAAATGATGTCTACTCAAAATTAAGTTACACCTACAACGCTACCAAACAGGTATCCCTTACACCCTTCATCGGAACATCACTTCAGCTCGATGACAAGAA
>CAXMOB010000044.1:0-26970 GCA_964194815.1 Vicinamibacteria bacterium
TTTACGTAGTCGCTGAACAATCTCTGGATGTTTCGCAGCTAAGTTATTTTTTTCAGCGCGATCTATCGACATATCATAGAGCTGATAATTCAACGGATTCTCTTTACCATTTTTTTGGAGTGCCGCTCCATCTTTAGGTGAGCCCCAGCCACCCGAACCAGGACAACAAGCTAGTTTCCATTGCTTTTCACGAATCGAGAATAAACCACTAATCGAGTGATGAATCACATCTGCACGCATCGCTTCTTTGCCTAATAAAGATGGAAGGAAGCTAAAGCTATCCACCGCATCTGATTCTTTAAATGTATAGCCAGTTAGCTCTGCGGCGGTGGCAACAATATCTGTGAGACAGACCAGGTTGCTACAGCTTGAACCAGCTTTGACTTTACCAGGCCAAGACACAATAAACGGCACGCGATGACCGCCATCCCAGATATCAGCTTTCATCCCACGTAGTCCCCCACTTGGGTCATGACCAGCTGCAGTTAACTCTTTAACACCCGAGGTGCCGGGAGATGTGCCATTATCAGAACTGCAAATAATCAAGGTGTTCTCATACTTACCAGCATCTTTCAATGCCTGGACAACCCTAGCATAACTATTGTCAGTTTGCATCACAAAGTCTGCATGAGCATTGATACCACTCTTGCCTTTCCATTGTGCCGACGGCACTACTGGACTGTGAGGTGAGTTCCATGGAATATACATGAAGAAGGGTTTCTCGCTAGCTTTACGCTTCGCTATATAGTTCTCTGCTGTCTTAGTCAGCTTGGGTAGCATTTCTTCAGCTTCAAGGTTTTGAGTCACTTCCATGTCCTCGATCCACAGATCCATTTGGCGGGCGTAATGGAATCCATAAAACTTATCGAATCCAGCGAAGTCAATGGGTCCATGCGTCACTTTAGCTCCTGACTTTACCTTCCCTCTTCCTGGCTTATGCTCACCATCAAATTTCATGCCTAAGTGCCACTTGCCAATCATCACTGTGTCATAGCCTTTCGTCTTCAGCATCTCTGCTACCGTGAGTGTTTCCTTAGCAATCAATGAGTCACCTCCTGTCATCACTCCTTTTTGCAATTTTGTCCGCCAAGCATAGCGTCCAGTGATCAGCCCATAGCGGGTCGGTGTGCAAACAGAGGAACCACTGTGAGCATCAGTAAATATCATTCCTGACTTCGCTACACTATCTAGGCCTGGGGTTTTTATCTTGCCATTGGGATTGAGGCACTGGAGTTCACCATAGCCCATATCATCAGCTAGAATCACAACTATATTGGGTTGCTCTGCTGCATTGGCTGCACCCAGCGTAAGGCCCACGGCGGCAATAGTTGTTTTCATTAAGTAGTTCATTATATCATCGGTGTTTCTAAATTATTTTCTCTTCTTTTTAGTAGCAATGGCATCGACGTCTAAGTTGTCGGCCATGTCCTTCTGCAACTCGATAAAATCAGCCTTGAGGCCACTGAGCACAGCGTTGAACTTTGGATCTTCAACTAGGTCATTCATTTCCTCAGGATCCTTCACTGTGTTATAAAGACGCATTTTCTGAGCCTTCGGATACATGATCAATTTATAGTCGCCCTTTGCGATCATGCGCTGGGAATTGATATACTTGCCGTAAATCGCTGGATACTGCACTTTCTTCTCTCCACGGATGAGTGGCAGCACACTCTTAAATTCCACGTGCGCTGGTTTCTCTGCTTTTGCTATCTCTAACGAGGTCGCCATCGCGTCCTGAAGGTAGATTGGCATGTTGAATTCGCTCCCTGCTTTAATTCCTGGTCCCGTGATAAAGAATGGCACGCGCATGCTGTGGTCATACATACTTTGCTTACCTACCAAACCATGGCATCCTACAGAAAGTCCGTGATCGGCAGTAAAAATAATGTAGGTATTGTCAGCCATGCCACTCTTTTCTAGTGCATCGAAAATCCTACCGATTTGAGCATCCATATGTGTCGCCAGTGCAAAGTATTCTTGGCGATGCACCTTGACTGCATATTCAGTGCGTGGTGAGGGCATCAATCGCTCATCCCGTAGCCCTTTAGGTGGACAACCCATTTCAGCATCATAGGGATAGTTCGCCAAAAAGTTCTTTGGCACTTTGATGTCCTTCAATGGATACATATCGATGTATTCTTTCGGTGCCTGTCGTGGATCATGGGTCGCATTAAATGCAATATACATAAAGAATGGCTTATCCTCTTCCTTTGCTTGAGCAATGAAGTCTAAGGTTGTGTTCGCAACTACTTCACTCCAGTGAATGCCACCTTGCCAAAAGCCACCCTTTGATTTATCCCACGGCTTCCAACCTTTTTCATAATCCTCAGGACTTAATGGACGATTATAACCTTCTGCCACAGCTTTAGGCATTCCTCCTCTAACATTCTTTGAATGATGAAAGATCTTTTTGGTATCAGCACTCACATGCCACTTCCCTGTCATGTAAGTTGTGTAACCAGCCTTCGCCATTGATTCAGGCCATGTGATTTTCTTTTTGACGGCATTCTGGGCACGATTCACAAAGGCTCCAGACACCATCATTGCACGACTCGCCACACATACTGCACCATTCCAAGCTCCCATGTTGTAACTATGGGTAAAGGTAGCACCATTGGCACGAAGCTTATCAAGATGTGGTGTCTTACAGCAGGTTCTGCCCGATGAACCAATCGCGTCCAGGCTCATGTCATCTGCAAAGACAAAAAGGATATTCGGTTTTTCTTGCTCATCTAACGCGTGCAACGACAACATCGATGCAAATAATAGAGGTAATGAGTATTTCATAATTTAATTTATCTTAGATTTTTTAGTTTTTGGAGTAACATATTCTGGGTGACCAATTTTATGTATTTGTGGCTTTAACTTAGACTTTCTTTCCCACTCTTTCGCAGGAAGTCGAGTGTAGAAAGGATCCTTATCTTGAACTGGTAAGGATGGAATAACGGCGATTAATTTGTCACACTCATCCTTGAATTTAGGGTCGCCGATCAGGTTCACTTTTTCATCTAGGTCATGGAGGACATCCACCACTTTCACTGGCTCACGATTCACATCAATAAATAACTTATAGCGCTCGTTTCGAATCACTCGATCACGGAAGTAATACACATTCTCCACGCCCTTTTCAGTCAATCGTGCAGGATGCGAACCCATGCCGAGAATCCATGGGCGTTCATTCTTTTCTTCTTTGCCGAAGAATACATCCTTGAGTGAAAATCCATCGTAGCTATATCCAGCCTCTGGCTTACCACCTGCGATGTCAGTAAAGGTGCGATGCATATCAGTAAAATCGACTAAGGCATTACTTTTTTTACCCGAAGGAACCAGCCCAGGGCAACTGACAATAAATGGAGTGTTCACCCCATTTTCAGTCGTCTTAGTCTTCCCTCCTTTGACTTGGCGTCCATTCCGTAAGTTTGTCATAGAACCTGACGTGCCGTTGTCACATGTCCAGATCACTATAGTGTTTTTACGGATCTTTTCGCTCTCTAGCTTTGCAACAATATTACCTAGCAGAAAATCAGTATACTCAACCATCGCGATATGCTTTTCCTTCTTTGTTTTTGCGTTCATAGCAAGAGGTGTGTGCACAAATGGACCGTGCGTAAGTGCCATCGGATAATAGATAAAGAATGGCTTCTCTTTGTTCTCACCAATAAAATTTAACACAAAATCATTGTAGATATCCGGCCCAAACTTTCCTTTGTGAGTCTTACTTCCCTCTTTGGTATGGATGTAGGGATTCCAATATCGCTCAGTGCTTATCTGTGAATGCCCTTTCACCTTCGACCCCTCAGCTCCAGTCCACATGCAATAGTCATCGAATCCATGCTTCACCATCGCATCGGGATGGGTGCGAAAATCATTCAACTGCCACTTGCCTGCCACTCCTGTTGCATAACCAGCGGCCTTCATACTACGGGCAATCGACGGATTTTTACTCCAATCAAAATAAGCAGCTCCCCATCTAGGAGAATCCCAATGGTTCACCCAACCATTGCGAAATGGATATTGCCCAGTCATGAAGCAGGCTCGGCTCGGTGTGCACTGCGGCATCGAGTAGGCATTGTTAAACAAGATACCACTTGCCGCGAGGGCATCAACAGCCGGGGTTTTAATCCCTTCACCACCATAACAGTTCAACCATTCTTTACCTAAGTCATCGATCAGAATAAAAATAACATTGGGTTTATCGGCTGGCTCTCGTGCTTCTGCACTTCCTATCGCACCGAGAACTAGTGCACTACAATAAATCGCTTTCATTATTTATTTTTTGTTTGTTTTACAGGACGTCCATCAACTGGAAGAGTCCACTTTAACTTGCTACGCTTGACTGACTTGGTACCATATTCAACACCATCAAAACTGTTATTCAAAACTGAGCGTCACCTTGTCGAGTATCGGCTTCGAGTCATTCTCAGTGGTATCAGCGAGCTTTAGTTCAAACTGAAATCCATGACCGGCAGGTAGTTTTGAGATATCCAGCTGAGCTGGAGTTTTCTTAACTTGCTTGGAAAACCCAGGCTTGTGAGCATAACTTTCTTCCAAGGTCTGCCATTCTGTCCACTGGTCGATCGTGCCGTCATTATCGGTATCAACACCAGCTCTGGCTTCAACTCCCGCCACCCAAGGACCTGGGCTAACAAAATCCTGGCTAAATTGAGTGATCAAATAAAACTGTCCTTCAGCAAACATGATATCTGGATCGGGATGGCCCTCACCGATGTTATCACAAAAAGTAAACTTCTCATCCAAGCTATCTGAAGTAAACCAAGCGCAACTCATCCCCTTACCCCTTTTTTTATTAGAAGATGGATCATAGTCCGCAAACAAATAGTAACGCTCACCAATGGTAATCGCCGCCCAGTCGCCATAAGCATGCTGCTTAGGCATGTGCTCTTGGTATTTCAACATCCTAGGATTTTGGTGTGGATGTGGATACGTCAAGGTCTTGCCAGTTGGAATCGTGCGATGGTCGATCGCTGGTGGCAAAATTTTCCAATCATTAATTCCATCATCTGAAATAGCGTGTCCTGCAAGTGGTGAATCCCATGCCTGTTTACTTGCATTGAGTGGTGTCCAGTCTTCATAAATGAAGTGAAACTTGCCATCGAGTCCACGGATCACCGCATTGTCTGAACCATTTGACGGGTCAGCAAAGACAAGCCCATGGTCCTTGCCCATTTTACCATCCTTGAGATCACTATCCACAATCAAGTGTGGGTCTTGATCATTCGGGTTATCATAATACAAATAGAACTTGCCATCAACATACTCAGCAGTGGTCATCCAGCGAGATTTGTAATTCGAAACTGGCCCATGGTGGGTCCACTTTTTTAAATCCTTTGAATGCCATGCATGATAACCACCCAGCCCCAGTTTTTCTCCCCCAGTGGCATTCGTTTGGTTTGGATCCTTCGAAACAAAGTTACCACCTTTTTCAGTAGAGTCTGGTTTAGCATTAATTTTTTCAACTGCTTTATCCGCTTCAGCCTGGGTCATCTTGCCCATATAGACTTTCTCTTCGATTTTCAATCGATCATAGACCTTGCGATCAATGTTACCACCACCGTAGCGAGCGAACATCCAATAGTCGCCATCGCCGACTGATAGCATGACTGGAGCATCCTGTGCATTCTTAGGACCGACATTGGGCACCTTCTTCCAGTTCTGCCAAATCGCTGATTGCTCAACAACTAATGAACTCAGCTTCTGTTTCTTGCTAAGTTTTTTGACCTTACTCTTATACGTAGCCTTCTTTCCCTCGCTAGGATAAGCAAAGCCATCCTTGAGCTCTATACCCACCTGTTCAGCTTGTTGCTGAGACCATTGCTCAGCTGTGTCCACACTCCAAGTTTCCTTAGCTGTAGCCATAGTCAACACATAGGCCGGGACTATAAAATAGGGTAGTAGTTGTTTCATTAATCTATACAGCGAAAGCTAGCACAGCATTTGGATGCCTAATGTAAAAAAATCTCCTTTTTATTCCAGAGAATTTACATCAACGACCTCGAATTGATCTTTTAACAACTCAACCTCATCAGCACTGAGTAATTTACTGTCATAGTGAATCACCTTCACCCCGCAACTTTTCATTATTTTGCAGCGTGCCTTATTGATATTGTTCACTGAACACCCTGCAATATTTAAAGTCTCAACTTGTAGCCCTCGGAGCTGAACAAACTCGAAAAACAAGGTATCACTCAAATCTACATGCGTAGCCATGAAAGGTGCTAAAATATTGTAGCCTTGGCCATAGTGGCCACACAAATTACGATATTTATGGCCACTGAGGTTCAGTTTTCCGTCCTTGAAACCAATGAGATCGCTGTGCTGTGTGCCATCCCAAATACGATTATTCATATTTAGCATAATCGTTGCAAGCTGCACGTAGCCCTCAATAGGTGCATCATCACTACGGTAAAATTTCATATGCTTCTCGTATATACTAAATATAACGTCTGCGTAATTGGCCCCCATTTGTGAAAATAGTTGGGCTAAGCCTTCATCCGAGAGATACTCAGCTTCCCCTTTTAATTCCACTCCTTGCTTAGCTAATCTATAATAACCTGGATTTTTCATTTTCTCACAAGCATCCAAGCTCGCCAGTGTTTGATCAAACTCTTGAATCACAAAATGCAACACAGCCTTGCGCCTCCTCAAGGCATCGAGATCCTCTTGGTTCACCTCTCGTTCAATAGCTTGATCCAGCAGGCTAATTTTTCTCTTAGCCGAACTGATGTCCTCTGAATGAAGCACATCAAAGATGAGTCCATCAACATTTTCCCGAAGGGCATGACTCACCCCTTCTTCCTGTTTCAACAATGCGAGGTTCTGTTCTGCAACACCCTGTGAAGCCTCCGCTTCTTGACGGGCAGCGATCGCGTTATTACGTTCACGATGAATATGACTAAATGCATAAGCTAAGATACAAGAAATCACGGCTAAGCTAAAGAACAACAGTGAAACTGTCTTTTTATGGCGTTTCAATAGCAGAGCAAGTTGCTTCACAAAGCTCGCATCCTCAGCAGAGGTCGCAAACCCCCTACTGTACTTATCAAGATCACTTTTTAGTTCTGCGACAGTTTGATAGCGGTCATCAGGATCTACAGACAAAGCTTTCAGCACCAAGGCTTCTAGGCCCAGAGCTACACCCTTTCCCCCTAATACCTCATGAAGACCTCGCACATCGCCCTGTTGAGTCCGCCGTAACATTTCATCTACATCCTCACCTTCAATCGGGGCTATACCAGTTAGACAGGTATAGAGTATAGCTCCCAGTGCATAAACATCCGAGCGAGCATCCTTCATACCATAAGATATAGTCTGCTCAGGTGCCATATAGCCAGGTGTTCCTTTGATCATACCTTGCAAAGTTACATGATTTAATTCATTGGGATCCATCTCTGGCGCTATCTCAAGCTCATCGCCATCTGTTAGAATTTTGGCCAAGCCCCAATCCATCACAATCACTTCTCCATAAGCACCAATATTTATATTCTGTGGCTTTAAATCTAAATGAATGATCTGCTTGGAATGTGCGTAATCAATCGCATCGCACACCTTAGAAAAAATGCCAAGTAATTTATCTCTGACTTCCCGACTGCCTTGAACTTCTTGTTTGTAGTCAGCCTTCACCACTTGCGCCAAAGTATTCCCTTTCAACAACTCCATGGTAAAATATGGATTCGCATCTTCGTCTAAGCCAATCGAATGCACCGTCACAATATTGGGGTGTTGAAGAGATGAGGTCAAGCGGGCCTCACGAAGAAAGTATTCTACACTTTCGCGATGTGAGCTGCTTACCATTTTTGCCATCGCGACAAAACGGTTTGTTTTCCTTTCCTTCACCCTATAGATCTTTTTCATCCCCCCCTGACCTACTTTCTCAAGCACTTCATACTGCTCCTCAATCGCTGTCAGATCCGATAGGATAGGATAGCAATAGTTAAGTTCCTGATCACTAACATCGGACTCTGTCATTCCAAAAAAAGAAGTCAATTGTGGGTCTAAACGACTAAAAAAGGCTTCGTCATTATCCTTAGTATCCTCTGAGTTCATGATTATTTTCTATGTTTCCTCGCTGACTTCGGTATCATTCTTATGCCTCACAACATGGGTGCTCACCGATACTAATGGAACCAAGCTACTCAACAAGTTATACTTTGCTGGAACGTGCAAAAAATCAAAACGACAACCAAGCGTGGGACCAACTCATCGCCAACTATCGTAAGTATATCTATGTCGTCATTCGCTCAATGAATGTCAACAGTAGTGACACTGATGACATCCTTCAACAGGTCTTAATCGAGTTGTGGAAATACCTTCCTAAATATGAAAATACCAGTGGTGAATCCAAGTTCCGCTTTTGGCTTGCCAAAATCACCCGCAATCAAGTGATCAGTTTTATTCGAAGGGAAAAAGCACACCTAAATAAGTGTGACAGTGCAAAACGCGAAATTCAAGGGCACTACCTATCGTCGATCGAAACCCCGGAGATAGAACGTATCATCACCCAAGAATGGCAACTCTTCTTAAGCAATTCAGCAATGGAGAAAGTAGCAGTGCATTTCAGTGCTACTGCCTTAAAGGCATTTGAACTCTTCAGAAAAGGCCAAACTCCAAATGAAATCGCAGAGCAATTAGATGTCAAAACAGACTCGGTCTATAAATACATTAGTCGCATTAAACTCAAGCTCATTCAAGAGATTGAGCACCTCCAAAAAGAATTAGATTTCTAGAGCTTGGAGTTTCAAACTGGACAGTTAGCCTTAACTTTAGGTGCATTTAACACACGCTCAGCCGAAAAACCTACAACCCTAAATAGCGAGCTAACTTCAAAACTAACTGCTATTTTTCAAACGTGAGTTCAGACAAAGGAATGGTGTGCTCCACTCTTTGATTCCCTCTAAAATCCCAAATTTCGCCTTTCAAACTTGGTTTTTTACCTGAAAACGTGATCGTCAGCAAACCAAAGTGATTGGCCATGATTGGGCCTTCGATCCTAAATTGGTTTGGCGTAGCGAACCGCCACTCCGAAGATAGACCGCTAGAGGTGAAATCATAGATGGGATAGAGGTCACGGATGGGCATGTGAGATATTTCACCGTAGTGCACATCACCTGATATAAACACCAGATGCTCCGCTCTTGTCTTTTTAACCAATTCGAGAAATCTGTTGCGTTCGTGAGGAAAATTTGCCCATGACTCATATCCATTGTGCTCAATTCCAAACTGAGACCCCGACGCCACCACACGAAAATCAGCTGGCACCTTTAATTGAGCTTCCAGCCACTTCCATTGCCCGTCACCTAACATGGTCTTTGTTTTATCGGTCTGTATTCCATATTCGGGTCGATAAAGAAACTTGCGATTGTCCCCTTTCAAGCGGCTGAAGGGAATCAATGGATCGCGAAACGTACGCACATCGAGTAGAATTAACTGCACCTTCTTCCCTTGTACTTCACGCATCACAGAGTGGTAAATCCCTGGATGCTTGAATCGCTCAGAGCCTGGCGGTTCTTCAAAAAAACGTAGAAATTCGGCCTTTGACTCTACCTTGAATGGATACTCTTTCCCTGCATCGTTACGACCGTAGTCGTGGTCATCCCATATCGCATGAATTTCCGTGGCCTTCTTCAATGCCTGAAATGACGGCTTAGAAGCAAGCTTGTCATACTTGGCTCGCATCACCTTCATGTCGTCGGTATCGCCATAGATGTTATCACCTAGAAAGACAAACATATTTGGTTTCATTTTCGCCACGTCATGAAGAATCGGCAAGGGATGTTTTTGATGTCCACACGACCCGAATGCCAAGGTAAACACAACTGCCCCATCCTTTTGCGCTTTAGATTCCTGTGCCTGTCCACCCGCTGTTCCTAAACAGACAAGCATCGTTATTTTTAATGTTTTTTTCATTTATTTATTTCGACCTTCCACGTTTCTTTCATTTTAGCGCCTTTCAGTGTCCCCACACCTAGCAACTGAATAGCAGGTGATTGAAGTAAAGCTGACTCATCACTGCCATAAAATTTCGCATGATACCGTATGTCAGTATCGATGTGAAAAATGATAAAATTAGCAGGTGATTGCCCAAAGAATTGCTGACGCTTCGTCTCGCCTATCATAGATTCTGCACTGGATACATCCACAGGCACCCACCCAACTCCTTGAGCATAAAATTCGGCAATAACGTGTTGCTGAACATAATGAGTAGATCCAAACAAGTTTGATTGAGACGACTTCGCCCAACGTCCTGCCAATGTTCGAGAAGGTATCCCCTGCGATCGCATCAAGGCGACAAATACAGCACTCATACCCGCACAGTCAGTCTCCTTGCTAGCACAAACAGTTTTTAACAAACGATCTTGTTGAGTGCCCTCGTATTTATAATCAAAATAGCTCGCTAAAAACAGGAACACACGCCGTGCATAATCCACTTCACCAACACCCTCTTGACGTTTGAGTTGATGCTTCACTAGCCAATCTTGAAAACTCTTTTGATTATATTGAATATGCTTCAATGGTAACAAGGATAGCGTGCGTTGATCTGCTGTGAGTTTTACAACTGGAACATTTCTACCAGCCTTCTTTTCTAATGATCTCGCGTAGAGGTCGATAGCGGCTTTATACTCAACTTTGAAAACGTTTTTAGATTCAGTTTTCTGGATAAGATGATCAACCATCCAGAGTTGTCTGCCTAACACTGACCTATCCAGTTTTTTAGTCCCCTCAGGTAGGGACTTCACCACAACAACAAGCTGTGATGGATGCTTTGGCGGATACGAAAAAACATAGTTCCAGCGGTATGCTTTATAAGAAGGACAGTGGTATTCACAAGTATGTGTCGTGACCACTCGCTTTATAAAGAAACGATTAACACAATACGCATCATTCAACCCTTCAGGAATTTTTGACAAACGTGCTACTACTTTTTTGAGGTTATCAATTTCAGCACCGATTACATCACTACCATGTAGCACGCAAAGGCAGTAAAATAGCATCATACACTTCATTAAGACTACTGGTAACTCCTTTCAAACTTTCCCTCTTCTATCATCGCCTTCAATTGGCCAACTAAAAATAACGAGCCTGTTACAAGCACAGGCTGTTCAAACTTATCCGCCTCTTCAATTGCAGCATCTAAAGAGTCCACAACAATAACTTCTTCGAAGTCATGTAATTTTTCAGTTAAGGCCGCTGATGTAGTAGTCCGCGGAGAATCAATCGGGGTAAAAATAAATCGCACCGCAATTGCCTTCAACTGTTCTAATACGCCATCGATATCTTTATCATCTACAGCACCAAAGATAATGGTAGCCAACTCCTTCGGGAATTCGGCCTGCCAAGTCTTTACCAATGCAATAGCTGCTTGTGGGTTATGGGCTCCATCTAGAACAACGGGTTTACCCTCGCTACCAACATTTTCAAAACGCCCAGGCCAATACACATACTCCAGAGAATCCTTTACAGTATCATAATTAAGATGAATACCTATGGCATGCACAGCATGCACGGCTAGGTTCGCATTCCACTTCTGGTGCTCTCCTAGAATATTTACACTGTAGCCTTTTAACGGCTCATCTACGAATTCAATTGGACAACGACGCTCATTCGCCTCCTCCATCAGCACCATCTTTGCATCTGGCTCTTGCGGTGAAGAAATAACAGGGACGCCCTCTAGCATAATACCAGCTTTCTCCATCGCCACTTTTTCAAGAGTACCTCCCAAATATTCGGAATGATCCATTCCAATAGGAGTGATCACACAAATATCAGCTGGAACAGCTGTGGTGGCATCGAGTCGCCCCCCCATGCCAGTCTCCAAAATGATATATTCAGCTCCTTGTTCTTTGAAATAACGCATCGCAACCGCAAGCGTTATTTCAAAAAAAGTAGGATGATCCTTGAAATTTTCGCAGATTTCTTTTAATTCAGTTAGATACTTGGCGCAGACATCCTCCGAAATCATCACACTATTCACCTTGATCCGTTCACGAAAATGAACCAAATGTGGCGACGTAAACAATGCAGTCCGGTAACCTCCACCACGAATCAACATCTCAATCATGGCACAGGTTGATCCCTTACCGTTCGTTCCCGCGACATGCAGGACTTTTGTCGAATAACTTGGGAATGCCAAAAACTTACGCATCAACTGCTTTGCAGCATCCAGCCCTAACTTCACACCAAAGTGTTGAGTTCCGTAGAGCCAGTCGAGTGATTCTTGATAGTTCACAGTAAATTTACACTTCCTCAGTTTGAGCCTCCATAAACTCCAACATACCAGGAATAGCATAGCCTAAGACCTCTGCCACCTGTTGGTAAGCACGGGGACCCATGCCAATAGGATCAGGAACGTCGACCCCAGCTTCTCCATTTAATTCAACAAAATCACATACTAAGTAGCACTTATCTGCGTGATCAGGGAACGTATCTACCAACATTCCGAGATGGCTATTCGTCATAGCAAAAACATGGGTGGCCTCAGCTAATAAATAATCGCTCACCGCACGACTTCGAAACCCCTCAAGATTCGCTTCATTCTTCTTGAGCACCTCTGATGTTTCAGGACTAATCGTATCACCAGTATACGCAGCTACGCCAGCCGACCCAATACACTCGAAGGCGTCATTACCATCAATAGCTTTCTTGAATAAACCCTCAGCCATAGGGCTGCGACACGTGTTTCCTGTGCAAACAAATAAAACCTTCTTGCTCATGCGAATAATAATTAGATGGCTATGATAAAAATGCAATCGGTTTATTCCTCAATGTTTTAGTCAGCTTTAGCTCGCCTCACATAGCGTCAACCAACTTCCCAAATTTCTACTTGCAGCAACCTGTATTATAGCTATGATTCCCATCAATCATGAAAAAATCATTACTCATTTCATTATGTGCCTCAGCCATACTAGCAAGTTTAAGTTCAGCTCAGATCGTCTATCAAGGTACTGAAGGACCAGGCAAAGGCAAACACCTTGTCTTCATCGCATCCGATCACGAATACCGTGCCGAGCAAAGCTGTCCTGCACTAGCTCGTATCTTGGCAAAACACCATGGTTTTAAATGCACCGTCCTATTCGGCGTCGATGAAAATGGAGTCATTGAAGCCGGTGCCTCAGACATTAAAGGCCTTGATAGTCTTAAAACAGCCGACGGAGTCATCATGTTCACACGCTTTTTGGATCTTCCGGACGAGCAAATGAGCGAAATCGTCAGCTACCTTGACAAAGGCGGACCGCTTGTCGGTTTCCGCACATCGTCCCATGCATTTAAAATACCAGCAGGTAAAACCTATTCAAAATACAGTTACAATAGCAAAACTGCGGGGTTCACTGGCGGCTTTGGGCATCAATATTTAGGCAACACCTGGGTAGGCCATTATGGTAGAAACCACACGCAAGGGACGCGTATTCAGATCATTCCAGAACAACGTGATCACGTGATTTTAACCGGTGTCCAAGACAATGCATTCTGCCACGCTGGTGCCTACATGGGAATCATCCACCCAGGTATGAAAGCTCTTACTAAATCTCAACCACTCGTCAATATGGACCCCAAGGGAGAAGCGGATCCAAAGAAAAAGCCTGTGCCATCAACCTGGACATATAGCTATAAAGGCAAAGATGGAAACCCAAACCGTGTTTTCCATTCAACTCAAGGTGCGTCTGAAGATCTGCTCGATGTAAACTACCGTCGCATGGCGATTAATGGTATATTCTGGTCAGTAGGACTAGAAGCCCAAATCAAAGCCACCAACAGCATCGACTTTGTCGGCCCCTATAATCCAACAACCTTTAAATTTGGCGGGCATGTGAAAAATCAAAAACCTGCAGACTTAGCCGGCTTTACCTCCCCCATTGGAGCTGCAAAAAAATAGCTCTAAACACCAAGCTAGAACCTCCCAAAACCGCCACAATATCTACAATACCAAGAAATCATTTAAGAAATGTTTAACTATTTGCCATTTTTTCATTCTCAAAGTCGTGACGTTTGCTAGCGTAATTTAACCCTTGATTTATGAACTCACGCTACGAAATAACAAACTTACTCAGCAAGGACTTTGCTGGAGGTATCTATGAAGGCAAAGACACTGTCTTGAACCGTAAAATTGCCTGCCGAAGGTTCTTTAACATCGTTGATAATTCTGGCCCTGCAAGTTGGGAGGAGGAGTTTACAAGTTTCTGTCATAGATTAACGGCTTTGCAACACCCTAATATTGCAATGATGTTTGATGCTGGCATCGACGAAGAAGGTCCATTCATCATTTCTCAAGTATTAGAAGGAGAAACGCTTACCGAAATTATTGCAAAAGGCCCAGCGAGCGAGTTTGAAGTTTTCAGTTTTGCTCAAGATATGTGTGAAGCTCTCACCATGATTCATTCTATCAATGAAACTCATGGAGCTCTCATCCCTAGTTCTATCATCAGAAAATCAAAAGCTGGTGGTCGCTATCTGCACTCTATCATAGACCAAGGAATTGCCGCACTGATCCCTATCATTCAAGGTGAACCATACAATGGTAACAATCCCGCATTAACGTCTCCAGAACAGCTAGCTGGTGCCCCACCCACTCCAGTATCTGATATCTTCATGCTAGGTCAGCTATGCTACACACTAGCAGCACAAGGGCACCCCTACAGCCAAGCCTCTATTGATGAAGCTATCACCCTGCATCAACAAGGAGACCAAAAGCGTATTGAAAGGCTTGCACCACATATTCAACAACCACTTGCAGATTGGATCCACTCACTCATTGTGCCAGATCCTGCTCAACGCCCAGCATCCGCTGCTGAAGCTGCAAAATCACTACCAGCATGTGTACCTCCACGTGGTCAGGCTCATCAAGCTCCACCAGCACAAGGAACATCTTCTGTTCAAACTCCCTCACCTGAACCAGCCACTGCAGCACCAGTGTTCAACACCGCTGCACAAGCACCGCCCACTACCACCTTATTACAGACATCCGTTGCTGGACCTTCTACCACTAATTTCATGACAGCTACCCCAGTAGCCTCTACTCAGTCCGTGGCATCTGCACCAGTAGAAAATACATCAGCTGAGCCCGTTGCTGAGCCCGTAGCTGGCCACCAACTTGCCTCCGCAAAGGGTTCTAACAAAACAATTTTAATACTCGTGGTTGCAGTAGCAATCATCACCGTTATTGTCGCAGTATTTGCACTTTCTAAAGACCCTTCGGCTCCAGTTACTGATGGCGATGGCACGACAGACAAAGAAGGGATAAGTCAAGCTACGCCACTATCTAACACAACGATAACTATTGCAGCCCCTCGTCTTATTAATAAGTTGACCCCAGAGACTCGAAAAACTCCCCTGAAGTTTAAAATAGACGAATCTAAATGTGATGAATACATCATTAACAATTCATCTACGCCCTCCAAGTTCGCTAAAGGCTCCAGGCTATCCTATATCATGGGTGTCGTCCTTTCTCCTAAAAGCAAATTCAAGACCGGTTCTATAGGAAAATCATCTTTAATTTTTACTGTAGGCGATAAAACATTCTCACCTCTGCTCACCACCAACAAGCCATCAGGAGCTGGAAAAGGTGAAGGCTTCGACCTAGAGGTCTTTATCTCCAGAAATGCCCCAAAAAAGATCGCACTAGACGTCTATTTCCTTCAATCCAACTCAGACCTAGAACTTTCACTTATTGAACGTAAGGGCAATACCTTAACAGAAAAACCATTAGGAAATAAGCAAATTGCTTGGACGGAAAATGGCTACTATGAATCCACCATCACTATCAATGACCCTCAACCAAATTGTTACTACCTTGTACGTTTAACTGCTGGGGAAAGCAAGGCCTCACCCGCTATTCCTACCTTTGGCTTTGCTGCCACTATTGTAAAGGCTACGAAGTAGTTTGTTAAGTTGGGTTATTAGAAGTCACCTTGATGATCCTTACGTATTAGTGCTCCATCGTGCGACAGGTGACAGCACGTAACCTCCTCAATGGATTTCCCCAGAGTAATATCTACAAAGCCGGCCATCTTGTAGGGATCTTTCGACACCATCCCAGCTGCTCCACAATTCACCGCATTCCCTAAACGCCATCGAATGTGCTTATGGCCATGTAGATAAAGTGCTGGCTTATGCTTTTCCATGATCACTCTTAAGCGATCGCGATGCTTCATTTCATGCTGTCTAGCAATGTGAACAGAATTTGGATAATCCACCGGATAATGACCTACCAAAATAATACGCTTCCCTTTGTGCTTCTCTAGCTCACCATCTAACTGATGAGCTAAGTTTTCGGAAAAGTATCCATTCGAACGGACAAGAAAAGCACGAGAACCATCATAAGCAACCACTACCGTAGTCGCATCTAGTTCAATGGAACGAACTCCATCGATTTTGCCATACGGGAAGTAATGTCCATACCAATCGTCCCGCACAGACTTTTTCGTGTAGCGGTCATGGTTACCTGGGATCACAAAAAAATTATCGCCCCACTTCTCACGAATCGGCTCAAACATTTCAGCTGCACGCTTAAATTCAGACTTCAATGACGCTGTCGTCATATCACCAGAAAAAACCACGAGGTCGGCCTCTTGCTCAACTATATGGTCGATCACTTGAGCTCCAATATGCTTAGGGAAATGCCTTCTCCTTTTCGTCAGTAGATTCACCCCGCCAATATACCGCTTCAAATACAAGGGGTCATATAATGCTATAGGTGATCGCCAGACATGGATGTCACCGAAATGAATAATGTTCACGCCGCTCCCCCTTTGACTAATTGTTCAATTGCCGCTGCCACATCGGTCGCTTTGGTGACCGACATCCCCCCTTTGGGAGCTACCCAGATCGGCTGTTCCCCAGCTTCGACATTATCACGTCCATGTGAGCCTTTCACTAAGCTCGCATCCAGTGGAATGACATCGAGTAATCCACGGATACCTAACTTCTTCTTCAACAAAAAGCCGGCAATTTTGAGCATCGGAAAAGTAATCTCAGGGTCGACAAACAACTCTGCAGGGTCGTAGCCAGGTTTTCTGTGGATATCAATGCAACGCGCAAAATCTGGTGCCTTACTATCGTCTTCCCAATAATAATAGGTGAACCAGGCGTTTGAGTCAGCTACGGCCACCATATCACCACCTCGTTCAGCTCCCACTCCAGTCCAGTTCCCTTCTCGGACTTCCTCAACACCGTCAAGCCCCTCGATTAAGGTGCGAACCTCGTTCGTTAAGCTCTTGTCATTGATATAGATATGAGCGACTTGATGATCAGCCACCGCGAAAACTTTTGATTGGCCACATTCTAAGCGATCTAAACCAAGCTCATCCTTGATCTCTAACCAGCCACGTTTACGAAACTCCCTATTCAAATGCACAGTTTTATCAACTTTTGAAATTCCATATTCAGACAGCAGTGAAACGACCACACCCTGAGATTGAAAGAAATCGATTAAATCACCTACTACCTCATCAATAGCATGTAACTCAGGTACTACTTCAGTGCCACTAGGGCCATATTGCTGCAGGCAATAATCTAAATGCGGCAAATACACCAAGTTTAAACTTGGTTGCTCCTTAGACTCTACCCACTTGGCAGATTCCGCAATCCATTGGGAGGAAGCGATTCCTGCTCGTGGACCCCAAAATGAAGGAAAGGGAAAATCCCCTAGATCGGCCTTCATCTCCTCGCGCATCGCCATCGGCTGGGTGTGCACATCAAAAAATTTACGTCCATCCGCTGGGTAGATTGGTCGAGGTGTGCAGGAGAAATCGACATCCGCATACATATTATACCACCAAAACATCTTAGCGACAGTGAAGCCTGGTACATCATTGCGCAGCCTATGCCAAATTTTCTCGCCTTGCACCAAGTGATTACTTTGCTTCCAAAACCCCACTTCTGCGTAATCGCGATCATACCAACCATTACCCACAATACCATGCCCAGAAGGACCTTCACCCGTCACATAGCTAGCTTGAGCCGTGCAGGTGACAGCGGGAAATTCTGGAATAAAGGAAACCAATTCATTTTCCTCGATAAATGCCTTAATTCTTGGCGTATTATCACCAATCAAGTTTGTTGTGAGTCCCACAACATTTAACACTGCCACTCTTTGCATGACGTGCTTGTAAAGCATGGCTTCGAGTCGGTCAACTATGACTCGACAGAAGTCCGTCAATTGATAAACTCCGAACATGATAAAGTTTCTTAAAATCATTCCCTTTGCTGCCCCGCTGGCACTCTTATTGGCCTCCTGTGCCCCCTTGCCAGTATCCTTAAGCAATGCTGGTAAAATCCAACCAAAGAACGTCTCAGCCTCACTTCTAAGCCGAGGAAGCAAAGAATTTCAAAATTATAAAAGGAAACACCGAGTTTCCAAAAATACAGCCTACAACGCTCAGCTCAAGCGAGTTGCCTCACGCCTGACCAAAGTCATCGACATGCCACAAGCTAAATGGGAATTCGTCGTCTTTGAAAATAGCACACCCAATGCCTTCGCCCTACCGGGCGGCAAGGTGGGAGTTAACTCTGGCCTCTTTCAAGTCACACAGAATGATGCTGGCCTAGCCGCAGTAGTTGGACATGAAATTGCCCACGTCACCTTAAACCATGCTTCATCTCGTCGTAAGCGTGCAGTCGGCACAATCATTGGCGGAGTTCTTTTAGACCAAGTCCTACGCGGCAATGGAGCTAGCTCTAATGATCGAGCCCTAGCAGCAGGTGCCTATGGAATTGGCGCCACTGTTGGTTTTATGTTACCCTACTCACGCGAACAAGAACTCCAGTCCGACCGTATCGGAGCAGTCTATATGGCTCAAGCTGGCTACGACCCTCGAGAGTCCGTCGAGCTTTGGAAACGTTTTAGTGCTTATAAAAATAAGAAGAACCCAAAGAAAACTCCTGCATTCCTGAGCACCCACCCACTTGATTCTAAACGCATCCAAGCACTCGAAGCCTTCATGCCAGTCGCTCTCAAAGAGTATAACCGTCGATAGTGCATCAACGGGAATAAAATGACTACTTCAAGCGTCTTATTGAAAACACACCATCAAACTATGAATAAATGTATTCCACACCCACTAGCCCCGCTCATCGCTTTCTTACTTGTCATCTTCACCTCATGCTCTACTCAAGACGCCATGTCATCACCTAAAGCTACCACACCAAATGTGCCAGAAGGCCACGAAGTTATCGATCTAGGAGCTGGCTGTTTCTGGTGCGTTGAAGCCATTTACCAACGCATCGACGGCATCACCTCTGTCACCTCTGGTTACATGGGAGGAACCACAAAGAATCCTACCTACAAAGATATTTGTAGAGGCGACACCAATCACGCCGAAATCGTTCGCGTCGTGTTTGATCCTAAAAAAATTGAGTTGAAGTCTGTGCTCGAATGGTTCTGGAAACTTCACGACCCAACCACGCTCAACCGTCAAGGTGGCGACAGAGGAACGCAATACAGATCTGTCATCTTCTACCAAAATGAAGAACAAAAGAAAGTCGCTGACGCTTCAAAAGCAACCGCTAATCCAGCATTCGACAACAAGATTGTCACAGAAATCAGCAAAGCTTCTACCTTCTACCCTGCTGAAGTAGAACACCAAGATTACTACAGAATCAACGGTAACAAGAACCCTTATTGCAACGCTATCATTCCACCAAAACTCAAAAAGCTGAACCTCCTTAATAAGGAAGAGAAGAAGGATGAGTAGTTCTGAATGGAACTATCATTCCTAAAATCGACCTTCGGGAATTGACCATGACAGACGCCCTCACAGCTGCAGTAAGACTTGGTCAATGAAAGGTCGATTTATTATTTTCAGCGACTGAATTGGAATTCTATCTAAACTTCTCGCTTCATCACCTTGCCCATCGTATTTCTCGGGAACGGCCTAACTTGAGCCAGCTCTAGCCGATTCACTCCGGTATAACTAGCTAGCCCCCTTTTTAGTGCTTCACTCACCGCCTCCTCTACAACTGGCACAAGCACCACTCCCCGCCTTGCGTCTTGTTGAATACTCAACACCACTTCTTGATCAGCCCATTGATTGACCTGTGACTCCAACAAGTCGACATCCACCAATTCGCCTAAGACTTTCACCGTCCTGTCAGCTCTTGCGACAAAGACTATTTTGTCGGCATCCAACTCAACTCTATCACTGGTGCTTACCCATCCATCACAAGCAACGAATTCTCCATTCTGTACATAGCCAGACAATCGAGAACTTCCCGTCCACTCTAGACAACCGGCCTCATTCAATCGCACTTGTACATGTGGCAACAACTTCAAGGCTCCACCCACTT
Organism: Vicinamibacteria bacterium; assembly: GCA_964194815.1. Classification (GTDB taxonomy): domain Bacteria; phylum Verrucomicrobiota; class Verrucomicrobiia; order Verrucomicrobiales; family Akkermansiaceae; genus Rubritalea. The sequence goes on from CAXMOB010000044.1 coordinate 20,296, forward strand.
CAGTCGCGGTCGCAATCTGAGAACCAGCCTCGGTCATGCCATAACTCGCTAACACCGGCCACCCCAATGCGATGGCTTGTGCTTTGACCTCACTATCTAGGCTCCCCCCACCAACAATGCATCCTTTGAGAGTTTCTGGAGCAACTAATTGACGCTTCACCACATCGACCAGTTGAGTGGGGACAAGCGACACCCAATGAGCTCCCGAATCCTTCACTTGATCCACAAACGACCCAGCATCCCACTTTCCCTCCATTTCAATCACCTCACCCTCTGTAAGATAAGCTCTCGCGTACAAACTCATTCCACCTACATGAAATACTGGTAATGCCTGAAACCATCGGTCGCCATTTTCTACACCTAAATGATCAACAACCGCAGCTGCCGAAGCCAACATCGCATCTTTGGAGATAGCAACCCACTTTGACTCTCCTGTCGTCCCGGAGGTCATGAAAAAGAAATGGCCCGGCAAAGAACGCACCACTTCAGACTCAGCAAAGCTGCTATCCTGACTATCACCGTGCGTATTAAACATCACGCATGGCGATGGATCCTTCCAAAACGCCTCTTCCACTAACGCAGTTTTTTCCATGACAGCCCCTCCAATAAAGAATCGAATCCCAAACCCGTTCCCTCAGTATAGTTCCACACTGGTCGAGCTTCACCCAAAGCCTCGCTAAATACATGCGATGTGAAAAGCTCCTGCGTCATCAATCCACAAGTATCGACGATCCCCATGTATTCTTCAGCACATCGGCCGGCCTCATACGCAGCAAAAGCCTGTCCTAGAGGGTGATCCATATAGCTAGTGAACACCGCTCGGCGAGCTGCTGAACGGGTTTTATTCATCAGCCTATCCACTGCATTTTTAGCAGGTTTAATCACAGAATAACCATACAGTCCATCTGTATCCTCTACCCCGATATCCATCGCTAAGCGTATGCCATAGAGGTTTCTCACCCCTAACCAACAACTATCCTTATATCCACAAGGGTCTTCCAAAAATTCAATTTGTTCTCTCGCTGTAGCACTCAAGTGCTCAACAAAATCACCCACTTCCCTCCCCTGTAAATTACAATTAAAATCCAAACGCATCGCCAATGACGGAAATGCCTCAGCGACTGTATTGACCAACGCAATTTCACGCTCAGTATCACGACCTGCCTTTAGTTTAATCGTCGAGAACCCTCTTTCGACCGCAAGCTTCACTTCATCTATCCCTCCAATGATCGTGGCATGACTATCCGGCACCAGTAGTCCTTGCAATAATGAACGGCCTTCCATGCGTGCCTCACCATCAATCCTCGCACATTCCATCGCCCTATATGTCAAACGTGTAGCCCGCCCCTGTTGCAGCTCACTCAATTGCACATCCACTGGCTGATCTCCTAATTCTGGCCACGGATGAATGTTTCCAAACCCCGCCCCATGACGAATCAACACCCCTCGATGTTCGACTCTGGAAGACCTCGCATTAAGGCTAGTCGCTGAATGTAACACGTATTCGTGATAGTAGAGGTCTGTATTCACGGACGACTTGTAACAAACTCACCTCTAATTGCAAAAAAATATCAATCGCATCACTTTTTCTTGGCATCTCAGCTCATGATTAGATAGCGTCCCGCATGGCATTTCTAGAGCTTCAAAACGTCAAGACACATTTCCCCGTCAAAAAAGGCATCCTTATCCAAAAGGTCGTCGATACTGTGAAGGCAGTCGATGGCATCTCTCTAGAAATAAATAAAGGCGAAATCCTCGGGCTCGTTGGGGAATCTGGCTGTGGCAAGTCCACGCTTTCACGCACCATCATGCAGCTCGTTTCAGCTACCGATGGATCAGTTATTTTAGAAGGACTGAACCTTACAACTCTGCCACAAGATGAAGTACGACGCCGTCGCCTCGATTTCCAAATGATTTTTCAGGATCCCTATGCGTCACTCAACCCACGCATGACAGTATTCTCAACACTTGCAGAAGCCATTTTCCAACGTCACCCAAAGCTTAAAGGTGATAAAGCGGCAATAACAGACGCAGTTGCTAAACTCATGGAACGTGTCGGCCTCGACCGTCGCTTCATGAAAAAATACCCACACGAATTTTCTGGTGGCCAACGTCAACGTATCGCCATCGCACGAGCCCTAGCTCCTGAACCAAAGCTCATCATTGCTGATGAACCTGTGTCAGCTCTTGATGTATCGATCCAATCACAAATTCTCAATCTGCTTCTCGACCTCAGAGACGAGCTCGACCTCACCATGATCTTCATCTCTCACGACCTATCAGTCGTGCAATACCTCTCCGATAATATTGCGGTGATGTATAATGGTAAAATCGTCGAATATGGCGAAGCTGACCGCGTGTTCAACCATCCGGAACACGATTACACTAAGAAGCTGTTGGCTGCTATCCCACATATCAAAACTGCTTAATTTTTCATGAATATCGATATTTACACCGGTGGCATGGCCTCTACAAATGCCTACCTCGTCCAAACTCCCTCGGGTAATATTCTTTTTGATGCACCGGGCGGTGTATACGACTGGCTTCAAGAACGTGACATCACCGTCAGTCATGTGGTGCTCACCCATCAACACTGGGACCACAGCCACGACGTTTCATTCTTTCAGGATGCTACTATCATTGCCTTTGCCGATCCTTGCGAAGACTACATTCTTCAAGAAAGCTTCAAAAAGCGTTACGATATGCCACTCGATGTAAAACCCTACACGATTGACCAGAAAGTAGCTGACGGAGAAACACTTTCACTCCATGGAATGGATTACAAGGTTCTTCACGTACCAGGCCATTCACCAGATTCTGTTGCCTTTTTCTCAAAAGAAGAACAAATGTGTATCGCTGGTGATGTGCTCTTCTACCAATCCTGCGGCCGCGTCGACCTACCTGGTGGAGATGCTAAGCAACTCATCAACTCGATCGAAAAGAAGCTCTTCAAACTACCTGCTGACACCACCATTTTTCCTGGCCACGGCCCAGACACCACGATCGAGGATGAAATGAAAGATAACCCCTACAAGTCACTGTAAGGAACATCCTCCTAGTTCTTCTTGTTTTTAATCCCCACAACGTTAATATATCTTGAAAGTCATGAAGTTTTACGTAGCCATCACAGCCTTTGCTCTTGCGACAGGTAGCCTATTTGCTGACCTGAAAGAAGAAGCTGAAGACTTCGCGAAAGGTTTATTCCGTGCCCACAAGGAGCTGAAAACTGAAGGAACTTCCAGTAAGTCCACAGTTGCATTCATCACCAAGCTCACCCAATCATCGAGGAAAATATTCTCTCTCAGTAATACTGAAAAAGAAAAGATAGAGGACCGTAAGAACATCATTCCAGACGCTCAGTTCAATGCAGCTCTCACTACATTTAAAAAACTCAATAGTAAAAATAAAGAGGCTCAGTTTCTTATCACCTTCGCAGAAGTAATAAAGAAAGACCCCTACCGCCAACTCTTCGTCTACCGCTACCTTATTCACCGCACCGTAGAGCTCGAAAAAGAACTCGAAGATGCACAAAGAGCAATTCTTAAAAAAATTCAAAAACTCTACACTGCTAAAAAGGCTGAATTAGCAAAAAACCCTAGCTTCGCGGAGCTCTCACTCCCTGTTGCATTAGCCAAGTATACCGACCCAAAAACAGGGCAGAAACGTCCTTGGCTCTACCTTGGAAATAAAGCTATCGTATCGTCCGACAAAAAGAAAAAGCTCGTCGTCGCTATTCCTTTCGCTCTAGCTAATGGAAATGCCACCTCTGTCCGAGAAGACGGTGACATCTCCACCCGCTTCAAATTCGCAACTTTGGTAGCTGCAGCAAAAACAAAAGCTGCAGGCGGTAACACAAAACCAAAGCCCGGGGATCCAAAACCCGTAGATGCAGACGTGGCTGACGCCAGTGGTATCGACAAGCTCTACTTAGAAATCTTAAAAGAGGCTGCTAAAAAAGTGATTGTGCGTCACAGCTTTTTTGACGATGCGGTTAATGATAACAAAATACCTAAACCAAAGCATAACCATATTGCTCTGCTCAAGTTTGATCAGAGAAACCCAGAGCACGCACAATACCCGTCTGCCGATGACTCTAGCAAGCACAACTGGATTTATCTAGGTGCTGGTCACAATATCAACAAGGGTGGTAAGCGCGTCATCTGCATGACTTCTACACCAGTTGATGGGAAATATTATCTAGGCTTTTACCTAGATGCGACTCAAGTCCAAATTTCAGGGCAACAATACAATCAAATCCTCCAAAACGGACAGGAATAGTATTCTCACTCGACATCCCCTCCCGCCTCCTATTTGATCCCTCCATGAAACTTATTTCATGGAACGTAAACGGAATTCGAGCTGTCTTAAAAAAGAACTTCATCGAGTTCTGTAACGAACACGATCCAGATATTCTCTGCTTACAGGAGACCAAAGCGAGATCCGAACAGGTAGACATCCCACTCGACCTAGCGAAATACAAAACCTATTGGTACTCTGCAGAAAAACCTGGCTACTCAAGTACAGCAATTTTCACTAAGACAGCTCCCCTCAGTATCAAAAATGGTATTGGTATAGACGCATTCGATAAAGAAGGACGCGTCATCACTGCTGAGTTTGACACCTTCTACCTCGTCACTGTCTACACTCCCAATGCACAGAACGAACTCGCTCGGATCGACTTCCGCATGACTTGGGATATCGCCTTCCTCAACTTTGTTAAAGAGCTAGAAAAGACTAAGCCAGTTATCTTCTGTGGTGACCTCAATGTCGCACACAAAGAAATCGACCTTGCCCGACCAAAACCAAACGTTAATAAACCCGGATTCTCACCACAGGAACGTGCGGCCTTTGATCGCATTGTCGAAGCGGGATTCGTCGACACCTTTCGCCACTTCTACCCAGAACTAGAAGAAGCTTACTCATGGTGGAGCTATCGTGGTGGAGCTAGAGCTAAAAATGTAGGTTGGAGGATTGATTACTTCTGCGTCTCTCAGTCGTTCATGGAAAATGTCACATCTGCATCGATTTTACACGACGTGATGGACTCCGACCATTGCCCTGTCCAAATTGAACTCACTGTTTAGCCTCAAAACATAACACCAACTCAACAATCGGCACATGTCATGTTCACCAACATATTGATCTTGTGACCCGCTACAGGATTGGCACAAAGAGACCGTAACTATTTTCTGCATATTCATAGCTCCACATGAAAAAATTAACAAATCAACGCCTTGCCTCCCTTCGAGACTGGATGGCAACCAACAATGTGTCAGCCATCGTTCTCCCCAACGGAGATCCTCACAACAATGAATACGCATGCCCACGCTGGAAAGGCCGTGAGTGGCTCACTGGCTTTACTGGTTCAAATGGCACAGTAGTGGTCACCAAAGATCACGCACTTCTGTGGAGCGACTCTCGCTACTACGAAGCTGCTGATGCCACCCTAGAAGGAACCGATTTCAAACTAGTCAGAATGAGTGACCTCGGTGTGCTCAACATCAACCAATGGCTCGCAAAGAATCTCAGTGAAGGTGACAATGTAGCTCTGCTCGGCGGTGAAATTTCACTTCTTCAAATTGAATCTACCATCGAACAACTCACACCTAAAGGCATCAAGGTGGAAACCGAACACGATTTTCTCAATGCAATTTGGACAGATCGTCCCGCTGCACCTAAGGGCCCGATTTATCTTGTCGACGAACAATACACAGGTGTCTCTTGTGCAGACAAAGTCACTCAACTTCGTGAGAAGATGAAAGAACAAGATCTCAGCGCCTACCTTCTTGGACGCACTGACGAATCCAACTGGCTGATGAACTTCAAGGGAACGGATTTCCCAGATCTAACCACTCCTTATTGCCACACACTCGTCACCTTATCTGGAGTTGCACTCTACATCGACCCAGATAAAGTTGACCAACAAACAGCCGAATCATTAACAGCTCAAGGAGTTGAACTGAAGGCATACGAATTGATCCAATCCGACCTTGAGTCACTCCCTTCTGATACCAAAATTCTGATCAATCCGAACTACATCAATTTCAATTCATCCCAATCACTCGACCATTGCGACTGCAAGCGCTCACGTCCAATTGTCACCGATTTAAAGAAAGTTAAAAATGATACTGAAATCAGTAACCTACGTGACTGCATGGTGCGTGATGGCGCTGCTATCACCAAGGCATTCTACTGGATGTATCAACAGCTTGAGAACAATGCTCCTCTCTCTGAGCTAGATATTAGTAATAAACTCAACGAATGCCGCGAACAAATCGCCGATTACGCCCACACAAGTTTTTCTAACATCGTTGGCTATGCCGCTAACGGTGCTCTTAACCATTACATGATTACGGAAGAGTCGAATGCCCAGATCAATGCTAATAATCTCACCTTGATCGATTGTGGCGGCAGCTATCTATCAGGCACCAGCGACACGACTCGCACCTTCCCAATGGGTGAGGTCAGTGAAGAGCAGAAGAAAGACTACACCTTGGTCCTAAAATGCCTGATCCAGTCGCTCACTATCATGTTCCCAGCCGGCACGACTTGTGCCCAACTTGATGGTATCACCAGAGATTCCATGTGGAGACACGGACGCAACTATAAACATAGCACAGGGCACGGCATTGGCTTCGGCCTCGAAGTTCACGAAGGTCCACAAAACATTGGAGG
>CAXMOB010000045.1:0-10747 GCA_964194815.1 Vicinamibacteria bacterium
GAAATCGCCATAGGAATAAGAAATTTCGCTTGCATATCAGTTTCCATCAACATCGGCATCAGTCCTGCAAAGGTCGTCAGGGAAGTCAGCATAATCGGCCTGAAGCGTCGTGCTCCAGCATTCCAAACTGCCTCAGACACCGTGTTATCTTCCTTACGGTGACGGTTGACATATTCTACTAATACCAAGGAGTCATTCACCACCACACCGGCAAGAGCAATGATACCGCAGACCGACATCACACTCAATTGATAGCCGAGAAGATAGTGGCCTAGAATAGCACCCACAGCACCTAGTGGGATCACTGACATGATAATCAATGGCTGAAGGTAGGACTTCAATGGAATCGCAATCAAGATATACATGAGAAATAGTGCGAAAATAAACTTCGACATCATTTGCTCTAGACTCTCCGCCTGATCACGTTGCTCGCCTTGGTAATCCCAACTCACCCCAGGAAATTTTTGCTGTACTTTACTCAGTACATCTCGCTCAAAGTCTTTGATGATAGTGTTAGAATCTTCACCGGTTGTTTTGTCAACGTCGGCACTCAAGCGGATTGCTCGATTACCATCCACGTGACGAATTGTCGCATCTCCACGCATCGGCTCACCATTCACCACTTGGCGGATCGGCACCTCGGCTTGGTGACTTGGAGATCGTAAGCGTATCTTATCTATCGTTTCTAACGACTCTCTTTCTCGCTTAGGATAGCGCACCATCACCTTGACTTCATCACGTCCACGCTGGATGCGTTGCACTTCAGATCCGTAAATGGCCGACCTAACCTGCATACCCACATCTCTATGCGTAAACCCAAGAGCTTTACCTTCTTGGGTTAAATCATCGGCGCGGAAAACAAGTTCACGCTTACCCAGACGATCATCTGTGAATACATCCTTCGCTCCCTTTTTCTTTGCAAACTCTGTCACCAAATAATCTGCTGCTGCTCGTACCTCGGTCAAGTTTCGACCCGTTATATCAATGTCTAATGCATTCCCCTGAGCTGCAGTTTCTTGACTGAAGGAAATTGACACAGCTCCAGGAATAGCACCAATTTCTTTACGCCACGCATTGATCAAGATATCGCCTGTCAGGCCAGGTCTTAGTGATGCAGGAGACAACTCAACTGTCACTTCTCCTAGATGGCTCCCTGTCGGAACGCCACTACCCCCAAATCCCATCATGAATGGCTGCGTTCCAGAACTCGCAAGCACATGTCGTGCTATGCCTTTTCCTTCCGAGTCTTGATACCTCTCACCCAAACGATACATCGCATCTTCTACTTGCTTAACGGCCTCGGCAGTTTTATCAAACTTAACACCAAATGGCATTTCGATCTTCACTGTGATGACATCACCCTCGACGTCAGGCATGAACTCAAACTTCATTTTATATTTAGCTAATCCTAAAGTGAGAACAAAAATTGCAATGAAAAAAGTCAGAACAACATAACGGTATTGTAAGCATACTTTCAGCACAGGGCGGTAAATGTGCTCGATACTCCATTCTAAGCCATCGGCAACACGTTGCTGTACCCAGGTGATAATACCTACGTCTGTATGGTCTTTTCTCTTCTTTAAAAACGCTAAATGCGATGGCAAAACGAATTTCGATTGGAGTAAGGAGAAGAACAACACAGGTATCACCACATACGGAATATTAGGCCAGATCTTGCCACTCACTCCATCTAGTCCTAGCATTGGAGTGAAGGCTGCCATTGTCGTTAAGATACCAAAAACAACAACGACACCGACTTCGTGTGTCCCTAACCACGCCGCCTTTTTAGGATCCATACCTTGCCTAATTTTACCATAGACATTTTCTCCTACAATGATGGCGTCGTCCACCACAATTCCCAACACGAGAATAAATGCGAACAAGGAAATCATGTTAATCGAGACACCTAAGTAAGGCATCATAAGGATACCTCCAGCAAATGAAACAGGAATACCTAAGACCACTAAAGCCGCTAATGAAGGGCGCAAAAATAAGGCCAAAACAATAAACACGAGAAGTAAGCCAATCGCTCCACTACGCAGTAACAAGTCCAATCGACCTTGTAAAAACTTACTCGTATCATTCCATAATTCGAGTTTAACCCCGTCTGGTAACTTCGACGGAGCCACCCTGTAAACATAGTCTTTAACCAATTTGGCAATCGCAATACTGTCTTCATCTCCAGTGCGATAGACGTTCACCAAGGCAGTTCTCCGACCATCAAACGATGTCGAAAGTTCAACATCCTCGAAGCCGTCATTGACGGTAGCAATGTCTCCCAATTTTAAAACACCTCCCTCTGCTGTATTAATAATTTCAACCTTTCTAAAGTCCTCTGCGGTATAAAGCTTTCCCTTAACGCGAATCAATACATCCCCCCCCTTGGACTTGATCGAACCACCAGGCAAATCAATAGAAGCACTGCGTAGTTTCTCCGCGACTTGATCGATCGTTAGGTTATATTGCCGCAATTTTTCTTCACTTATTTCAATGGACATCTCCAAAGGCTTTACAGCAGCTAAGGTAACCTCCGAAATATCTCCTTCGCCTTCAAGTTTTCGCATCACGCTATCATAGGCACCCGCTAATGTCTTCATGTTAGCATCCTCCCTGCGATACTCTAGAAGATCATCCCGTACCTGTTGGGCTATCTTTCTTAAGGTGTATTCATCAACATCTGCAGATACAGCCACGCTAAGCACCTGATTCTTGATCACAAACTCTTCAAAAACAGGCCGCTCAACAGAATCTGGGAACGTCTGGATACCATCCACCTTAGACTTCACATCATCCATGATGTCGCGGACATCATATCCATTCTGTACCTGAATCGTCACAGCTCCATTCCCTTCTGCCGATGATGAAGTGTAGCGCTCGATTCCCGTAATATTACGGATCGCATCCTCAATCGGTAAAATAACACCGGTCTCGACCTCGTCTGGTGACGCATTTGGATAGGCCACTGATACAATCACGGCGTCAAGCGAGAGATCTGGAAAAACCTCTTTCTTCAGCTTAAACCAGGTCGTAAAACCCAAAGCTAACACGATCAACATCAAGAAGTTGGCCGCGACGTGGTTTTTACTGAACCATTTAATTTGTTGGATCATGAAGACTCTCTATTAATCATTTAAAGGTTTGGTATCCTTCGCCTTTTTAATCTCTACAGCCATCCCATCGATTGCAGTTTCCAAGGGGCTGGTGATGATCTGCTCTCCAGCGGCGACCCCTTCGATCACAGCATTCATTTGATCCTTAAATAACACCTTTACTTTACGAGATCTCAGCTTGCCTTCGTCATCCACCAATAACACGACGTCCCCTAATCGTAGATGATCGCGATCAATCACGACTTTTTGCTTCATGACATGTCCAACCAAATGCGCCTTCACATAGAGCCCAACTGGAGGAAACTCAAAGTCATCTTGTTCTGGGTTAGCCTCAACAGTCACCATGATGGGCAAACTCAAGGTTGATTGATCCACCACCCCTTCGTCACGTGCATATCGCGCAGTCCATTTCAATTCTCTAGTGCCTATTTGAGCAACCAGATGGATCGTGGCGTTTTTATCTTTTACTAAGAAATAATCATCCATTGTAAGCGGTAAGCGCACTTCAAAATCGTCTGCAGAATGACCATCAACTATTCTTCCGCCAGGCATGATGTAGTTTGCCACTTCAACATGCTTTTTCTCAACCTTCATTTCATAGGGTGCTACGATCCTAGTGCGTTCAATATCGCGTAATGATTTACTCACTGAGGCCTCAGCAGAAACGATACGTGCCTCCGCACTGACCAACTGGGGCTTCCGTGCAACTAAATCGGAAGCTTCACCTTTCCCTAGTCGCTTCCATTCCTTGATGTTTTGCTCTGCTCTAGCCTCTTCCTGTGCCAGTGCAAGCTTAGCGTCCGCCAAACTAGCTCGAGCACTTGCTAAAACGGTCTCATAATCAGCTGCGTCGATACGCACAATAAACGCACCCTTTTTTAGCACCTTACCCACTTTAAGATCAGGTGACACCTCGATCACTTGCCCACCAATCTGGGAGGCAACTTGCGACCTCAACGCGGCTTCTACTTTGCCATGCGATCTCACCACAACAGAAAAATCCATGAGAGTGGCCTCGACGACTTCTACCTTGGTGATTTGTTTCTCAGGAATCGTTGGTTGCGACGCGTTCTTATATTTTTCTAATAAGCTCATCCCAATAACTGCTCCTACAACAATGACCGTAATGCCAACCAACGATATAATTGATTTTCTAATATTCATCTTCTGTTTCACAATTTATTATTTCTGTTTAGCTCCGTAAAATCCACCACCCAAAGCCAAATGTAAATCAACTCGCATATGTGCTCTGAGTCTACGTAAAAGTGCAATTTGTGACGCGATGTCAATTCGACGATTCTGAGCATTCAGCATGGTCAGAACGTCTCCGGTCCCTCTTGCATAGTCCTCACTCGCGGCCTGATAGGCATCTTTGGCCAAACGATGAGCATCATTATAGTCCTTGATTCTTCTCACTAACCACTTCTCGTTAGCCAATGCAGACTCCACTTCGCCAAATGCCTTAATAACGGTATTTTGTAGTTGTGCCAGAGCCTGCCGCTCGGAGGAATCACGCTTCAATTGCTCAGCCTTCACTTGCCCACCTGTGAGAACTGGCTGAAACGCCTTTAAACCCAGAGACCAAACTCCAAAGCTACTATTTAGAATATTACGTAATTCTTCAGTCGATGTCCCAGCTGAAGCGGTCAGAGAAAATGATGGATACGCGGCCCACTTACCTTCTTCTACACGACGCCCGGTCGCAGCATAACGACGCTCCGCAGCAAGTATATCTGGTCGTCTTAACAACAACTCAGATGGTAAGCCAACTGGAGCGGAGGCACCAATAGCCGGCATCACAGACCTTCCCTTCAGTTTTGCCGCGGGATAATGACCCAATAAAATTTCTAACTGACGCCGTGCTGCTTCAACCTCACCAGAACGCTGAGACAAAGTTGCCTTAGACGTCGCAATATCTGTCTGAGCTAATCTCAAGGATGATGCGGAACCTCCTTCCGTTTGTAGATCCCTCTTGAATCTGCGTTCAATTGCTGCCGCAGACTCTTTTCTAATCGTTAATGCTTTGTTGGCAAGATTCTCCTGCTCCCTAGCTTCCGCTAAACTGAACCAAGCTTTGCAAATGTTTGCAGCGAGCAATGCCTTGGCTGCACGTAGTTCCTGTTGCTGAGCCTGAAACTCACCAATCACCGCAGATTTAGCAGCACGTTTTGAACCCCATATATCTGGTTCCCAACTGACATCAAAACTCGAATTATTATTGTTAGTGACTGTGGAACCATCGAACGACCCTCCAATAAAGTTCACCTTATTACGTCGAACTCCCATACTGATATCCGCCGACGGCTTCAGTGAAGCTCCGGCAATATTCACATCCTGTCGTGATTGAGCTACTCGCTCTCTAGCCACTCGCATAGACGGTGCAGAATCCACACCAAGTTGCACTAAGCGTGTTAATTCTCTATCGCCAAAACGTTTCACCCAGTTGTGATCAACTCCAGATTTTGACATCTTAGAAGCTGCCCATCGTTCAGCAGGAAGCGCATCGATATCTTCAAAACGACTCTCAGGAGCCAAAGCTGTGCAACCAATAACTCCGAGAACACAGAACGAAGTAGAAGTGTAACAAATCAATGGAAATCTCATTACTGTTCTCCTCCTTGTTGTTCAGCACTCACTTCAGCCAATAAACCTCCACAGCAATAATCTACCACCCTCTCCAACGAAGCATCCATCCCCATCCCTTCGAGTGGCATCTCAGTGAAGTCTGCAATGCGATCAGAAAATAGCAAGGTGTGGGCAACCACCCCAAAGCTAAAGTGTAACCTCCACAAAACTGTTTCAGCATCTAGATTAGGTAATGCTTTGATTAACTCCGAAATAAAGGCTCCTAATACAGCTTTCATTTGCGGCTCAACCTGCACCGGCATCTTCTTGCCTCGATCTGCCATACAACGTCCCATCACTTTACCAAATAAATCTGACCGCAACCCACTGCTATGCATTTGCTCAACCATCGGTTTGATGAATGCTTGAAGGATCTCACGCAACGGAAAGGCTGTATCTCCATATTTTTGCTTGAGAAGTTCCAGTGCTTCGAGACGTGCGTCATTAACTGGACTAATATGACGTGTGATCACCTCATCCGCTAATACGTCCTTGCTGCTGAAATAATAATTCACTGAGGCCACATTTGCCTTCGCTTCCTTCGTGATATCTCTCAACGACACCTCCTGAAAGCCTTTCTCAGCAAACAGCTTCTCTGCCGCCACTAATAAACGTTCTTTAGTGCTCACCTTCTCGTTCTCAGATTCCATAGTCATTCCCTTTCATCAATAAACCACATAGTGACCCAAAAGGTTCAATCAACTGCGATGACTACAATTAACATATAAAACACATGAATCAAGCAACAGATTAAAACAAGCGCTTTAACTCGGTTTCAAAACCTCCCTTGCCATTATGCTATTGACCTCACTGCCCCCTACCATGTTAGCTTCACTTTATGTTGAAATCTCTCATTGCGTGCACACTGGCAGCAGCCACTCTCACCACCTCCTATGCCGAACAATACCTTCTCGACAAAAAAGGCTTCGTTGGACCTGTAGGAACAAGACTTAAATCAACAGTAGAGACAGAAATGAACGACCTCAAACTCGACATCTTAGGTCTCCCTGAACCAACGGTGATGATGGGCTTAGAGAAAAGCTCGGAACAAACATTCGTCGAAGTCACTTCGCCAAACAGCTACCGCACTACAATTGCTATAGATAAAAAGGTCTCTGAGTCTAGAATGAATGGCAAGCTTATGCCTGCTGATCCCAAAAAAGCAAACCCGCTACTCTCCACACCAGTCATCTACAGCTTCGCAAACAAGGAGTGGAGTGCTAAAGGCGAAAAGGCAAACCTCACGCCAGAGCAACTAAAAAAAGTAAACCATGAGCTTGCTAAAATGAACTCAGAAGAGTCCCTCTATACCTATAAACCGAAGAAGGTAGGCGACAAGTGGGAGGTCGACCTTGCAAAAACAGGTTTTGGTTTACTAGAAGGAGAAGAGGCACCATTTGCCGGAAAAGCAAAAGTTTCCTTCCTCAATGTAGAAATGCTCAAAGGCCATAAATGTGCAAAACTTGAAGTCGTTCTGAAAGCTCAAGGCCGTACTGGAATGGATGACAATGCACCAGACATGACGATGCAAGGAACTGTTATCGTATTTCGTAGTATCGAGCTCATGGTAGACATGGAGGCAACTGGATCATTACGCATGGGAATTAAAGCCAACAATGGGCCTATCACACTTACAGGTGGAGGGACCATGTCCATAAATGAACGTGTGACTATCAACAAGTAGTAACCCTTATTCCGCAATTAACAACCAAGCCATCAGTGCAAGAAACATTTAAAGCGAGTTACTAGGTAACGCAGTTTATCCTAAGGCAACCTCCGGCAACTCGCAACGCTGCCGTATTGAGTATTAATTTATGATTTTTGTAGGTTACACCTAATTTGCTTTAAACTTACCCTGCGGGCAGAAAATTAAAACTGCGTATAGCTTCGTTCACTTTTTGGAGTGGGTAATACCATAAGCAACAATTATACAGAATAGCATACTCCGTTTCCACAGTGCGTCATCACCAATGTCACTGAGCGACAATTGAAATATAGCCTAGATCATTGGAGTATGTTAAGTTTATGATCCTGCACATGAAAACAATCACTTTGGTGAATATCGTTTTAGTAACATCAGTAGCCTCAGCCTTAGCAGCGGAAACTGGTGAGACTATCTTCAAACAAATGTGTGCTAGCTGTCATGGTGCCGACGGTAAGGGCGTTGGAGCTGGTGCATTCCCACCACTACAAGACTCCGAATGGGTAAAGGGAGACGGTCAACGTATTGCTCAAATTCTTTTACACGGCCTCACTGGCCCAATCGTGGTAAACAATAAAGATTACAACCTCGTGATGCCCAGCCAAGGAGCACTCTCAGATGAACAAAAGGTTCTCGTATTGAATTACGTGCGGACACAGTTTGGAGATAGTGAGAAGCCCTTCTCCATGGCTGATTTTAAGACAACTCAAAAAAAATCCTTGCAGAGAAAAGAAGCATGGACCGCCAAAGAACTACTCAAGCACTACCCACTCGCTAAACAACCGCCAGCCTTTGAGAACCTCATCATGACGCTCTACAAAGGAAAATGGGAAACTCTACCGGACTTCTCACAACATAAAGGCGAAGCCGTTGAAGAAGAACACCACGGCTTGCTCAGCTTTAAGAATATTCCACATAGGAAACACTTCGGTGTTGTCTGGGATGGTGATGTTGTCATCAAGCAAGATGGAGAATTTAACCTTGAGCTCAAAGCCGATGACTGTGCTCGAATCACAATCGACGGCGAAATGGTCACTGAACAAATTGCGATTGGGAATATGAACAAGCTCAAAAAGGCGACATTGAAACTAAAAAAAGGCACACATAAGGTAAAGGTCGAGTATATGCAAAACAGCTCAGGAATGGGTCTCAGCTTACGCTACAAGCCAAGCTCAGCGAAAGAATGGATGTGGATGTCAGAAAAACACATGGGTAAAAATGCTGCAGCACCTCCGTTGATTGACCTCACTCCAAAAGATGGAAAGACACGCATCTACAACAACTTCATCGCTGGCACTACTCCTAGGACAATAGGTCTTGGTTTACCGCATGAGCAAAATCTAGCCTTCAGCACAAGTAACTGCAGTTTAGATATACTCTGGAAAGGACTCTTCATTAGTGGAGGACGTCACTGGACCAACCGGGGACAAGGGGCTGAAAAGCCACTGGCCAACACTCCCCTACTCATCAACAAAGGAAGCACTTGGTTCATTGAAGGAAAAGCACTCACTATCCAATTCAAGGGCTACAGCATGGATAAAACAGGGAACCCAACACTACGCTATCAAGCTGGCGAATTTCACATTGCCGAAAAATTTACCGCTAACAAACAAGGGTTAAAACGCGACATCTCGATTCAAGGCATCAACAAAAAGGCTTTAAGCCTCCGCGTTTCAAATCAGTTAGAAGGATCTATCCGTAAGAAAGATAAACTCAGTCTTTCTCTAGGTGGAGATGTGATTCTAAAAACACCAACCAAAGGTGCAGAATGGTCATGTAAGGGCAACGAATCATTCCTCAACTTCAATTCAAACACCACTTCGGCAACTCTAACCATCGATTACACATGGACAAAATAACTCTCACACTCGCGACCTCGATCGCATTGAGTTCACTAACGCATGCTCAGGACCACAAACAAAGTGAATACTATGCCCGCGTGGAAATCCCTACACCTAAGGATGAGGTTATAGAAGTAGGCTCACTCGCACTCATGCCAAACAAACAACTTGCTGTCGCAACAAGACGCGGCGACGTTTGGATTGTAAGTGGAGCCTACGAAAAGGATCTCTCCAAAGTGAAATGGAAAAAGGTATTCGATGGAGCTCACGAGCCTCTCGGCATGTTTGAAAAGGATGGATGGCTCCACTTTACAGATCGCGATGCTTATGCTCGCATTGGTGACAAAGACAAAAATGGAACGTACGAAACCTACGAAATCATTTCGAACAAATGGGGAATAAGTGGTGACTACCATGAGTATAACTTTGGCTCTACCCCTGATAAAAATGGAGACGTCTGGGTAACACACTGCCTCACGGGCTCAAGTAGAGCGAGCGCTCAGTGGCGCGGTTGGGCTCAACGCATCTCACCAGATGGCACCACTACTCCAATCGCATCAGGTGTGCGTTCTCCTGGTGGCATTGGGTTTAACCATCAGGGCGACGTCTTCTACACCGACAACCAAGGACTTTGGAATGGCACCTCATGCTTGAAACACCTTAAACCAGGGCACTTCACCGGTAACCCAACGGGCAATAAATACTACAAAGACGCTCCTCACATGGGCGAGCAACCACTCTCACCTATCAACCAGTCGCGCATTGTAACACAAGCAGCTCGCATTCCTCAATTTGTGCCACCGGCTGTGCAGATTCCCCACGGCAAAGTAGGCCAATCCCCTACAGCCATCATCACAGATGACAGCAAAGGTAAATTTGGTCCATTCTCAACACAGCTGCTCATTGGTGAACAAACACACTCACAAGTGAACCGCATTTTCTTAGAAAAAGTCAACGGTGTCTACCAAGGGGCGGTGTGGAAGATGCTCAACGGCTTCCGTGCCGGTATTGTCCCTATGCGTTTATCTGATGACGGAACACTCTTCGTTGGAGGCACAAACCGTGGTTGGGCATCAACAGGAGGAAAAAGATTCACCCTCGAACGCGTCCGCTGGACTGGAAAAAAACCCTTCGAAATGGAAAAAATGGAAGCGGTCGAAGGTGGATTTAAAGTCACCTTCACTGAGGCAATCGACTTCAACTCAGCAATAGACCCAGCAAACATCAGCTGCGAAGCCTGGACCTACATCTATCAAAAATCCTACGGCAGCCCAGAGGTCGACAAACTCATTCCAAAGGTAACATTTGTAGGGAGTAAATCCGGCAATGACCGCGAACTATACATCCAGTTAGATAAACTCACTCAGGGCCACATCCACCACCTCAACTTAAGTAAAATTAAAAGTAAAGCTGGCAAGTCGCTGTGGCACCCAAATGTCTACTACACGCTCAACCAACTGAAGCGTTAG
>CAXMOB010000046.1:0-11086 GCA_964194815.1 Vicinamibacteria bacterium
GGCCAACAGACATTGCGTTCACTACTTTAGGTGTAGGTTACTTGACCAGCTATGATGGGGATGTGTGGAGGATTGCTAACATTGACGGAGCTGAAGCGGAATGGAAGCGTTTCGCGACAGGATTCAATGAGTTGACCAATATCGAGATTGGTGATGATAACGAGATCTTTGTATTAGATAGAAATCAAATCACACAGTTGGTAGATATAAATGATGACGGCTGTGCCGATCAATATAAGTGCTTCTCTAACGCTTATATTCAGACATCACATACGCGTGACTTCTCGATGTCTATGGTGAGAACAAAAAATGGCGGTTTTCTCATTGCTAAAGGAGGTATTAATACAAGTAAAACTGAGGTCGGACACCGAGGGAGCATTCTTAGAGTTTCTGCTAATGGCAAGGACGTTGAGATCATTGCGGACGGTCTACGTATGCCCTATGTTGGGCAATCGGCGGATGGACAAATTTTTGCTTCAGACCAACAAGGTCATTATGTGCCTAGCACTCCTATTTTTCAGATCAGGCAGGGGGATGTCTATGGACATATACCTTCGCAAAGAAAGCTTAAGCCTTCACCTAAACCTTATCTCTGGTTCCCTTACCTAAGTAACCGTTCAGGTGCGGGATTTGTGGCTGTTCCGAATGACCAAACGTGGAATCAAGGGGAGTCCCTGTGTCACTTTTCATGGAACGGAAGGCTTTTTTTTATTCCGTTAAAGACGAAAACAAAGTTTGCATGGAGCTATCTAGAGACGCTTGGATTTCCATGTTTAAATGGAGCTATTAACCCTAAGTCTAAGATGATGTATGTCACTGGCGTTGGCACCTCTTCTTACCGTTACACGACGAAATCCATGTGGGGACTTGGCGAAGTTAAGCCTTCTGCTGAGAAGGCTCAGCCCGTTTTCTCGGACCTCTCAAAAAAGGTAACCCAGATAGCTTTTAGCAGAAAATTGAGAGGTCCCGTGAAGGTTGTTTCGTTTAAAGCATGGAATATCAAACTGACAAAATCCTATGGATCGCCACATTTTTTATGGAATGGCGAGGCAGGAGAGCACCGTATCAGCATCAACAAGATAAGGACAGAAGCTGGTGGGGCATCTCTATTAATCGACCACTCACCGCTGTTTAGCTCTGACGTTATTTGCCTCCGTTTAGAAGTAGACGGTGAGTTGATGGAACTCTATTTCCAAGGCAAAGGGCTTGAGCCAATGCCAAAGGCTTACAATTTTAGTAAAGACGAGGTGGTGGAAGCATTGAAACGACCAAATGTTAAGCGTGGTAGTGCCGTGTTTAAAGCTAAAGGCTGTGTCGCTTGCCATTCTCTCACGGGCATTAAGCTCACTGGGCCGTCACTATCCGGGGTAGGTACTCGTTTGAACGATGCAGCTCTAAAGGAATCCATCCTGTTTCCTAATAAGATTATAACGAAAGGGTTTGAAGCTAATATGCCATCCTTCCGCGGGGTTGTGAGTGAACAAGAACTGTCCGATTTGATCTTCTATTTATCAAGTTTGAAGAAAAAGTAGCAAGAGGGGCAGGCTCTGGTGCACGTCGCTCTAGATTATTCTGATGTTAAATATATTGGGTAATTCTTCAAATCACCTCTAATTTAAAATGCTTTTCAAATCGTGTTTTGTATCTAAAATTGAAAATTGGAATCAAGAACATACAATTATGCCTAAATTTAATTTTAAACAACCTGGCCAAAAGGCTCTTAAAATGGCGGTCGAGCTCGATTTTAAGCGTGTTAATATTGGGAGAGCTGAGTCGAATGATATCGTTCTCACGAATCCATCAATCTCCTCAAACCATTGCCACTTATTGCGGGTGAAAGGTGGATTTCGTCTCGTTGATAATGATTCTACCAATGGCGTTAAAGTAGGGGATAGACGATGCGACGTGATTGACCTGAATACAGACATTGAATTCTATATTGGCGATGTTCTGGTTCAATGTGCATTCACTGACAAAGAATTTGAAACACTAGATAGTGAAGGTGAGTTCGAGTCAAAACAGAAGCCCAAGCTGCCACCACTTTAAGGTGCAAATAGAGAGGGGGTTATTTTAATGAGTAGGTCCAGACTGTGCTATAATACCAAGGGGAGCGAGTGCGGTAGTTTTTGATATTTAGGAGTTCTTTGTTGTTAGGGTAGATTTCTGAAGTGAGTTTTATGATACAGCGTTGGTTGACCTTTGTTCCGACTAACGGAAGGTGATCTTGAGCGTCTTCTCCAGGTGGTCTAACAATGCCTGGTGGGCAGCGTCGACGTCCTTAGCCTTGAGTGTCTTCTTGGCGTCTCTGTAGAAGAAGCTGTAGCCGATAGATTTTTTATCAGCTGCAATTTTCTCACCAGTAGCATCACTGAAGACGTCGAAGCAATGGTAGCTTTCGAGAAGGTTCTCGTTGTGCTTGGTGATTGCTTTTTCGATGTCCGCATTTTTCAAAGTGATCGGTGCTTCCATTGCGGAGTCACGGCTCGATCCAGGGAACTGTGGGAGTTCTGCCACTTGGCCGATGCCAGTAGCGAGCTGTTGGAACTTTTTGATGTCGAGTTCTGCCACGTAGATTGGGCCATTGGCGTCGAGTTCACGACAGCGTGCAGGTGTGAGTTGAGCGAGCACACCGATTGGTTTGCCGTCGGCTAGCACGTCGGCACAGATGATGAAGCCGTCGCGGTCGCGTTGGTTGAGCTGGATTGTTACCTTGGGAAGAAGGGCTGAAATGCTTGCTTTGAGGTCGAATAGATCGGCAAGTTCAGGCTTTTTGTTCGCCCAGCCAAGTGGAGCAGTTTCACCACCAATGAGGATGGCAAGTGATTCCGCTTCGAGGTCTTTGGCTTTGCCGCCGCCCGCGTTACGGAATTGCTTGCCAATTTCGAAGAAGCGCAATGATTTGGCTCCCTGACGAATATTGCGTGCCGCTGTTGCTACCAATGAAGGAACTAAGCTAGGACGCATGATCGCGTGGTCTTCGCTGAGTGGAAGTGACACACGGATGGTATCGCCCTCGATCAATGGACGTAGTGGAAGAGCATCGCGGAACTGTGCGACGTTGTCGTCATTTGCCGAATCAGCAATCAACTTCATGCCTTGAATTTCGTAGAATCCTTGAGCAGCAAGCTGACGTTTCACACTCATCTGGTAGTCGTATGTTTTATCAACATCGGATTCTTCTACAAATGCTCCACCGAAGCGTGAGGTGATGTTATCGAGTCCAAATACGCGCACGATTTCCTCAACCAGGTCGATGTGACGCGGTAGATCGAGTCGGAAGCTTGGAATGTCCCAAGTGTTTCCTTCGAGCTTGTTCAAACCGAGCTTAGTGAGGATGTCTTCTGCCTGTTCAAGAGTGATGTCGCCACCTGTGAGTTGGTCGAGCTTTGCGACGTCGAGTTCCACTGGCTGAGTGAGTACTGGAGCTTCGCCTTTACTGAGAATAGAGCCTTCGATCTTGCCACCTGTGATTTCTGTAATTAACTGTACTGCATAACTTGATGAGGCGAGAACCTGTTGAGGATCTGTGCCACGCTCAAAGCGATAAGACGAGTCAGAAGTGAGAGCTGTGCGACGCGATGTACGACGGATGAAGGTAGGAGTGAAGTAGGCTGATTCAAGAATGATGTCAGTGGTGGTTTCTGAGACTCCACTGTTAGCACTACCCATGACACCAGCGAGAGCAAGGGCATTGCCTGCAGCGTCAGAAATGAGTAGGTCTTCTTGCTGGAGTGAGTGCTCACTGCCGTCGAGAGCCTCGAAGGTTTCACCATCTTTAGCGAGACGCACGTCGAGGTTGCCCTCAACCATAGCTGCGTCAAATGCGTGCAGTGGGTGTCCTAGCTCGTGCAGCACGTAGTTGGTGATGTCCACTACATTGTTGATCGGTGCAAGGCCAATGGCTTCGAGCTTTGTCTTC
The DNA here is from genome assembly GCA_964194815.1 of Vicinamibacteria bacterium. GTDB lineage: Bacteria > Verrucomicrobiota > Verrucomicrobiia > Verrucomicrobiales > Akkermansiaceae > Rubritalea. The sequence continues at coordinate 3,920 of CAXMOB010000046.1, forward strand.
AACCAAGCCGGTGAGGCGGTCACTTTAACCCCAGAAATCTTAACGGCAGTGTAGAGTGGGCATCGTTCAGCAGCTGAGAGAGTGATGAAGTCAGCAGCGTCTGCTACTGCACATTCGAGGATGTCGACACCCTTGTGTTGTTGTCCAATCAAAGCACCGAGCTCACGTGCCATTCCTGTATGGCTGAGTAGGTCAGGACGGTTTGGTGTGACCTCAACTTCGATGATGGTGTCAGATGAGTAGATTTCAGTAAGTTTCTTGCCAATTTCTGCATCAGCAGGAAGAATGAGCAGTCCGTCGACATCGTCAACGAGTCCGATTTCAGGTGCACCACAGAGCATGCCATTAGAATCTTCACCGCGAAGCTTGCCTTCCTTGATGACGAATCCACCACCTAGGTCTGAACCAGGAAGGGCACATGGCACTTTATCGCCAATGCTGTAGTTGTGAGCACCACAAACAATTTGACGGAGTGAGCCTTCACCGGCGTCAACTTGTGTTACTTTGAGTTTGTCAGCATTTGGGTGTTGCACCGCTTCTTTGATTTGAGCGACGACGATCTTGTCTGATGGCACACCTTTAGAGGCAATGCCCTCGACTTCGACACCAGCGAAGGTGAGGAGATCATCGATTTGTTGGATGCTGTATTCCGAAAAGTCTAAATGGTCTGAGAGCCAGTTGATAGAAACGTTCATTGTCTTTTAAAGTAGGAAAGTAGTTAGTAGAAAAGTAGCTGAGCGATTAGCTGAACTGAGAGAGGAAGCGGATGTCGTTCTCGATCAATGGACGGATATCCTTCATGCCAGCTTGAATCATAGTGAGGCGATCGATTCCCATGCCAAAGGCGAAGCCCGTGACTTTTTCAGGGTCGAACACGTCGTCGCCACGGCTGTCGCTGATTGCTTTAAAGACAGCTGGGTCAACCATGCCACATCCCGCGATTTCGATCCACTTTGGCTCTTGGCCTTGAGCGTGAAGCTTCACATCGATTTCGAAGCTTGGCTCGGTGAATGGGAAGAAGTGCGGACGGAAGCGCACTTCCGTGTCTTCTCCAAACATTGCCTTGAGGAAATGCTCGAGCGTGCCCTTGAGATCGCCGAGCTTCACATCTTCAGCGATGAAGAGGCCTTCGAGCTGTGTGAAAACGGGCAGGTGAGTCGCGTCTACGTCGTCGCGACGGTAGGCAGATCCAGGTGAGATGATACGCACTGGCACCTTGGTCTTCTCCATGGTGCGAACTTGGACAGAAGAAGTGTGGGTTCTTAGAAGCTTGCCACTATCGAAATAGAAGGTGTCCTTTTCGTTACGCGCTGGGTGATCGTCAGGAGTGTTGAGAGCATCGAAGCAATGGAATTCAGTTTCGATCTCAGGTCCGTCAGCGAGAGCAAAGCCCATGCGACGAAGAATCTGGATGGCTCGGTCTTTCACCTGAGTGATCGGGTGGAGGCCTCCTGCTGGAACTTCGCGAGCCGGTTGGGTGATGTCGAGTCCTTCGATTGACTTGCGGTCAGCTACTTGTTGAAGCTCGGACTTCATCTCATCGAGAGCTGAGTTGATCGCTGTGCGAGCTGCGTTGAGAGCTTGGCCGAGGTCTTTTTTCTGCTCTGGTGGACAAGACTTCATACTGCCTTGAGCTACAGTGAGGCGACCTTTTTTGCCAAGGAATGCAACGCGTGCATCCTCGAGAGCTTTTTCGTCGGCTACCGCAGCGATGGCTGCAAGTGCATCAGTCTGAATGGTTTCGATTTCCTGAATCATGATTTTGAGGGCATAGGCATAGCTTATTTTCGCTAGAAGGCAATAGCTATGGGGAGGAAAAAGGTGAAAGGAAAAAGGAAAAAGGTGAAAAGTGGGCGATTTAGGCCGCCCATTCAGGGCTCGATTTGCAGAAGCGTAGAGGTCCTCGGGCGATGCCCGAGGCTGTGAAAGCTCGCCCGCTTCGGGGCTGAGTAGCAGCGAAGCGTGTGCTGATCGTTCGGGGGTGATTATAGGTGTGTAGAATCCTATGCGGGCTATCTATCTATTAGATTGCTCCTAATCAGGAAAAACGATGGCTCGGTTGCCGTCAATAATAGTTCGATCGTGGACGTGATAGCGGATACCGCGAGCGAGAGCTGTGCGTTCGCAGTCGCGACCTAGACGAATGAGATCTTTGGGGCCGTGGAAGTGTTGCACACGCTTGACTTCTTGTTCGATGATCGGACCTGCGTCGAGGTCAGAGGTGACGTAGTGGCAGGTGGCTCCAATGAGCTTTACACCACGTTCATAGGCTTGACGGTAAGGATTGGCACCGATGAAAGCTGGTAGGAAAGAATGGTGGATGTTGATGATTTTGCCACTGAGCTCCTGGCAAAACCAATCGGGCAGAATCTGCATGAAGCGTGCCAGCACGGTGAGTTCGACTTGTTCCGCCAAGAGGATTTCGCGGATCTTCTGGAAGCCTTCGGGTTTTTTATCTCCATCCATGTCGATGAGATGAAACGGGATGCCGTGCTGGTCGGCGATTTTTTGGCAGATATCGCGGTTTCCAATGATCGAGGTGATTTCGATGGGTAACTCGTCGAGATTGGTGCGGTTGAGAATCTCGTTGAGGCAGTGGTTGGTTTTGGTGACTAAGATAGCCGTCTTCATCTTGTAAGGGAGGCGTCGGAAGTGCCACTGGCCCTGTAGTGATGCGCCTAAAGAATCAAAGCTCTCGATGAAATCTGAGAGGTTGCCTTCGATGGACGAAGCGTCGATTTGAAAGCGTGCAAAGAATTTGTCGTTCTCAGTGTCGGTGAATTGATGCAATTCCGTCAGGTTCCCTCGGTTGTCAGCAATGAAGTTGGCAACCTTGGCAACGATACCAGGTTGGTCAGGGCAATCGATTTTGAGAATGAGACCTTTCATGTCACCTGTAATATAGGGTGACGAATGATTTGCAAAGATTTCATTTTGGCATGATACGAGAACCATTCGGTAGGTCATTCATGAAAACAAAATGGAATCAATGTAGCTTTGTATTTTAGGGGAGAGCGGAGCATTTTTTGGAGAAGCGACGACGAGTTCGCGAGTGAGTGACGGTGTGAGATTGATTGACTTGATTTTTTTACGTTGATGGCACATTTTGAGTGCCCTTTGGGGAACGATAGCGACGCCGTGCCCGATAGCGACGAGCTGACAAATAAGATCGAATTGAGGCAGCTCCATTGACGGGTTGATGTCAATTTTATGAGAACGTAGCCAGCCTAGGATTTGGTGGTGCGTGATGTCATTGGCTTCTGGCAGTATCCACGATTGCTTAGCGGCCCATTTAGCAAAGTGCTTCATTGAGGGGGATGGAGAAGTCGCTGGGAGGATAAGGGAAAAGGCATCTTGCATGTGATGGTGAATGGTCGCGTGTGGGGATAAATCGTGTGAGTTAGGAAGAATGGCGAGGTCTACGCGATGGGTGAGCAAGGAGTGAAGAATGTGTTTACGCGATTGCTGGAGCAGAACAATTTTAAGTGGGTGTTGCTCAGACGGAGGGCGAATGAGGCCGGGGATGTGAGCGGCACAGAGACTCGATGAGAGGGCGATAGTGATTTTTTTACTCACCCCCAATATTTCCTCTTGTAGGTTTTGGACAGCAGAGTTGATCAGATTGGGAACTGATGCAGTTTCCTTAAGAAAGGTCTGACCAGTTGGAGTGATTTTAACAGAACGGGTTGTACGGGTGAAGAGGCTGGCTCCTAGTTTTTCTTCGACAACTTGAAGCCTTCTAGAACAAGCACTTTGGGAAAGGTGCATGGTCTCAGCTACTTTACTGATACTGCCATGGTGATGGAGCAGGTGTAGCAGCTGGATGTCACTTATTTCAATCTGAGTATTCATGTATTATATGCATGAATAAATCAACTATGTGCATTATTTACAATAATATTACGATGCTAATGTTCGCACATGGCAGATAGAGAAGAGAAAGTTGAAAAAAATGTAGTGGGCAAATTTTACAATGACACGAGTTGTATAGATTGTGGGATGTGTCCTGAAACTGCCCCCTTAGTGTTCATGAGAGATGAAGATGAGGGGATGAGTTTTGTTTACAGACAACCTGTGACAGTGGAGGAAGTAGAACAGGCTATTGAGGCGATGGAGAGCTGTCCTACCGAGTCAATTGGTAATGATGCGTAGAACATTAAGCGATGGGAACTAGGCAAGTTCACTTACGTTTAAGACGAGACCAATATTGTGATTAGCGCAACCTTAGGCTTGCTTTGGAGCTAAAATTTCAGCATATGATAGATAGTTTTATTTATTTTCTAAGTTTTTTCACGCTGAGGAGTCACAATAGATGAGGCTTGTGTCAATAGGCACCATAGACCCTTCCTAAAACAGTAACGATCCACCCAACTTATGAAATTCCATCCCTGTATCACCCTGCTCACTTTGCCACTAGGCGTTCTTTCAACTTCAGTATCTGCTCAAGATAAGCCATTGCCGGTAACTACGGCGAAAATGAATGAGCAGGATCAACTCAAGCCTCCCGCACTCTTAGCGAAGAAAGGGAAGAAGGATGCCTCTAGTCCCTTGCGTGTGGAAAAACTCGATGTGAAGGTGACCGTGACTGGCAACACAGCAGAGACGACGATGACAATGACGTTCCGCAACGACACCGATCGTGTGCTTGAAGGAGAGTTAATCTTCCCGTTGGCTCAAGGGATGACGATTTCACGCTACGCTCTTGAAGTGAATGGAGCGATGCGTCAGGGAGTGATTGTAGAAAAGGAACGTGCTCGTGCGATCTATGAAGATACGATCCGTCAACAGATCGACCCCGGTTTGGTGGAGTGGACCAAGGGCAATAACTTCCGCACCCGTATTTATCCAATTCCTGCGAAGGGCACCAAGACGGTGAGTGTTTCTTATGTGGAAACCTTACAGAGCGATGGCAAGCAACTGAAGTATCAGCTGCCACTTGCCTATAGTGAGAAGTTAGCGGATTTTAAATTGAACATTGAGGTGATTCGCCCTGGAGGAAAACAGAAGGTGATCGTCAATGATGCAGCAGGGCTTAAGCTAACTGTAGATGATGCGAAGCAATGGAAACTCAATGCACATCAGAAGGACTATGCTGCGAATAAGTCGCTGAGGCTGGCGATTCCCCAGGAAAATATAGCGAATCGCTTGGTGTATAAGAATGCACGTGGCGAAACCTTTTTCTACGCCCTTGATCCAGTGAAGGCGGCGGGGAAGTCATTGGCTCGACCAGTTCCAAAGTCGCTTAACCTTGTGTGGGATGCTTCGAACTCAGGGGCGAAACGTGACCACGCCAAAGAATTAATTTTGTTAGAATCGTATGTGAAGAAGACCGGAGCCACCAAAGTGACTCTACAGGTTTTAAGAAATACACTAGAGGCCCCTAAAGAGTTTACTTTAGAGAAGGGGACCGGAGACCTGGTAAAGCACTTGCGAGGACTTCGCTACGATGGAGCGACTCGTCTAGGGGCACTCGATTTAAAAGCAATGACAGCAGATGCTGTGATCTTGGTGACGGATGGGGTGTCGACACTTGGACAAAAGCGTCCAAGCATTGGCACCAAGCCAGTGTTCATCCTTCATGCATCGCAATCAGCGGAGCATAGCTTACTCGAATTTTTAGGGGCCAAGTCAGGTGGAGCGTATATTAACCTTCAAAAAAATGATATCGCAACTGGGCTGGCCGCGATGACGTCGCAGCAATATAGCTTACTCTCTATCACTGGCGATGGTGTCGAAGATGTTTACCCATCGGTTGCGACAGCGGTACAGAAGCAAGCGAGCATTGCTGGCAAGATTACATCGAGTAAGCCAGTGAAGTTAACCTTGAAGTATGGTGTTGCCGGTAAGGTGATGCACACCAGTGTGGTGGAAGTAGATCCCAACGACGTCAGTAAAGAAGCCTCAAGTGTGCCACGCTTATGGGCACAGAAAAAATTACTAGAGCTCGATGCCGAAGCTGAGAAGAATCGATTTGAAATCGTCGGACTAGCTCAGCGACATGGGATTGTGACACGTTTCACTTCTTTGTTGGTGTTAGATCGGATGGAAGATTACGTGCGTCATCGTATTGCACCACCAGAACCAGAGCTTCAGGAAGAATATGATAAGCGGGTGAGAGAATTGCCTGATCCAGATCAACCCGATACCAGTCACCTTGCCAATATTATTGGTCAGTGGAAGGAAATGGTCACATGGCATAAGTCATCGCATCTTAGGGTAGGTGAACTCTTGGTCATGCAAACGACTCAAGGGAACGACAGAATCGCGGCGATGGAGAAGGAATTGAAAGCTCAACTCACTAGCGAGGTGGACAAAGAAAAGCGGGCCAAAGTGCAGGAGAAGTTGACAGCGATTACGAAGATAAGAACACTGCAGCAGCAAGCGGTGGTTTGGAAGACAAAACATGGTGGTGTCCACGCAGGGCCAGATGCGGCGTATCACACTTTGTTGAAGGATTATCGTAAAGCGTTGATAACGATCGTTCCTAAAAGAAATCAGATGAAGGGTAAGGCGCTGATGAGTGAGCTCACAGATTCTGCTTCAGCTCGTCCAGCAGAATCACGTAACTTAGGTGGCGCTGGATTTGGCGGTGGCGGTGGAGATCGGCTTCATGCGCTGGCAGAAAATGCACCGCAATCGCGTGCTGGAAAAAAATCCAAGGCTGAAAAAGGTGACCGTTCTGCTGGAGCTACGCTAGCAGCATGGGACCCTAAGACACCTTATCTCAAAGCACTGCGTGCGGCAGCTAAGGAAAAGCAAGATGTTGAGGCTCTTTACTTTGAGTGGAAAAAGAAGAACGAAAGTAGCTCTGCTTTCTATCTCGATGTTGCAGATTTCTTCTTCCAACAAAAGCGTCCTGAACTAGCTCTCCGAGTGCTCAGTAATGTGGCAGAACTTGATATGGAGAATCCTGCTTTGTTACGCATCCTAGGTCATCGTTATGATCAATTAGGCAAGCTTGATTTGGCTGAAATTATCTTCAGAGAAGTGCTAAGTTTGCGTTCTGATGAACCACAAAGCCATCGTGATCTCGCACTCGTGCTAGAAAAAAGCGGAGCATATCAAGAGGCTGCGGATAAACTCTGGCATGTCGCTTCTAAGAAGTGGGATAGTCGTTTAGAAGGGATTCAATTGATTGCTCTCACTGAGCTCAATGCCCTCATAGTA
>CAXMOB010000047.1:0-9671 GCA_964194815.1 Vicinamibacteria bacterium
CAATATCCACCACAAGATTAAAATGTAAGGGCATGATTAACAGCTCTTCGCCTTTGTGAAGCCGTTCCAAACCATAGAGACCATTCAACATCATAAGATTATCCAAAGTCGTCTCATTATCACGGGCAATTTTATAATAGGAATCACCACCTTGAACTTTGTGAAATTTCTTACCACCTGAAATCGAATCACTGAGGAATCGATCAATATTACGTTGACCTAAAATCCTTCGAGCCTCAGGCACGGACGGGGCAAAAGGATAGTTTTTAACGAGATCCTTGAGCTTCTCTTCTGCCTCAAAGAAAAAACTACCCGCGAGTAATTCACAGGCTTTACCAAATGCCTTTTCGCCAGGCTCATATTCAGCTTGAGAGGATGCTTTTTTTAATTTTTCAGCTAGAGCATTGATACTCTCACCCTCAACGATTAAAGGTTGCATCTTCGTCATTACAGGATCCCTCAAAGGAGCACCGCTAGCAAGCTCAGTTACAACCCCACCGTCACCACGAAAACGCTCACTGACTAGGTGACTTACAAGCAAAACGCCAAACAACACGGCGATACCTGCAGCAATCCTCAAGGATAGTAACGCATACTTCATAAGTCCTAAAGTAATCCCCTACGTTTAAAATCAAAAGCATTTATTTCCGATGATTTTTGAATCATATAAATCGCAAATTTAAGCAAGCCGACTTCCCAGGTGTCATCCACACACTCGATCACAGCCATCATTGGGTCATCCTCCTTTTTAGCTGTTTCGAGCACACGGTCTTTCACATTATCGAAACAATCATGAACCAGCTCTTCTGAAGCCTCTGTCCTACGAAACTGAAATCCATATTGAAAAATAGCCGGCTCCAAGCCCTGCTCTCTCAGTCGATCTAGAAACTCCTTAGACTTTCCTTCAAAGCCATCAAGTCCAACCTCATTATAGCCAGAAGGTTTTATGATTTGAGGTTTTTGAGCCTCTACCTCACCAGTTCTGATACGCACCTTCGACACGTCATCCATTAACTGACTGATAGCAATGAACTTAAAGCTTGTTGAGCCAAATGTATCGATACGACGATCAGGCTCCCTCAAAATATGAGAGTTCTCAATCGCGTACTCTATGTCGTCAGCCTTATGATCCATGATCTCTACTCCAAGATGCAAAAATGGGGCAGACTGAAAAAATCAGCCTGCCCCAGAAAGTTATACAATCGAACTTTTAATTACGCTTTTTTAGCGCTGTCGATGTAAGCAATAACATCCGTTACTGACTGAAGCTTTTCAGCATCTTCGTCAGGAACTTCGATTTCGAATTCTTCTTCGAATGCCATAACTAGCTCAACAGTGTCGAGTGAGTCAGCACCAAGGTCGTCGATGAATTTTGCGTCAGCTGTTACTTGCTCAGGAGTTACGTTGAGTTGCTCAACGATTATGTCTTTCACTTTTTGTTCGATGTCTGCCATAAGATTAAAATTTAATGATTGGTGTCTTGCGACACATAGGAATTATCCGTAAATTGAGCCCTTGGCAATCACGAAATGTAAGTTTTATTTAAGATTCTTTAAATAGTTTCTTCTTTTTCCTCATTCTCTGGAGATTCTTCAGCCTCCTCTTCCTCATCATCTTCCTCATAGTCAATGATTTCCACATCTCCGACGGAACTCTCTATTTGTTGATAAAGTATCTCCGCATTATTTGGATCATTTTCATCAAATTGACCATAAACCATGCCATCTACTTTAACTTTCTGCTCATCTCCAGCCTCATCCTTATAAAAAATCAACGCCAAGCCTTTACGCTTCCATCGGCGCTTATCAATTTTCACGATCGAGACAAATGGCACTACTTTACCATTCGCGGAGGTGAAAGCCTCGCCGTCGACCTTCATTTTTCTGCCTAAAGTCCGGATCAAGAAAAATACGGCTATCAACCCTAACACACCACTGCCAATGGCCCACTTAAACTGGGATTCGATCGTGCTGCGGCTTTTAAAGTATTCATCAGCACTTTCGTTAACATTGAGTCGAGCCGCAACCTGCTTCCATAGCTTGTCTACAGCGGTATCGTCTTGTATAAGTGTGTCATAATGATCAACAAACTCCTGAGGCAGTTTTTGAGGAAAAGCAAAACCCTCGGGTAAACAGCCTTCAGTATCGGTGACTTTCGCAGATCTGAAATTATCACGTTTTTCGAAAAGTATCACTTCATAAGCTGATGCAAACGCCTCCCACGTCGCTTTATCCTTTGCTGGACTAGTTTTTTCTCCAACTGCATTATCTGCTTCTATCTTGGCTTGTTTAAAGAAATTTTGCACCTGGCTTTTAGCCGCATAACGATAATAGTCCGCATTCTTCTCTTTATAACCGATAGCTCCATCGTAATAGAAAAAGCTACCAAAGCCGATAAACATTAAGCTCATCAATCCCGCGCGCCAAATAAACCAACTGGTTGGCTTACAGATAATTTCTCTAGATGTAGTGCTCACGTGCATTTCTTACCCTAATGCACTCGATTGGTAAACAAAAGACCACTAGGAATTTTTCACCCCGTTCTCATCAGTTTCAATAAACACAGAAAATGGGGGGCAAAGCTGAAGTAACTGTTCATTTCCACTCCCACATCTAGGTAACCTAGCTTGTATTACCATTTTTAGCGTAAAAACTAGACGCTTCAACAACAGGTTCACACAATTTACCGACCGTTGAACGGAAATACACCCGCTTTCTTACCTACCGTTCTATGGCAATCGATCCCTACAAGAATTGTAGTGGGAATTAACAGAAAACACGCAGCCTCCCTATGACCATTCAAAACAAATGGACCGTGCATATGCAACATCATGCTCCAGAAATAAGCTCATAAATAAACCGCTCTAATCTCAATATTTGTCTGCTCATGCAGAACCATTCTTCAAAAAAATAGGGAGCTTTTTCGGACCTCTAAAATAGCCTCACCCCTTTTTGAGGGGAATTTCGCTTAAGTTGACAATACCTAGCTAGATCTATTTGCACTAGGTTGTTGAGGGGCCTTATTGCACAAAAATTGCACAGTCAAATAATAAAGGGTTATGACTAAATGTCATAACCCTTTGAAATTAATGGAGCCGGATGTCAGGGTTGAACTGACGACCTGATGATTACAAATCAACTGCTCTACCACTGAGCTAATCCGGCTTGTAACTAGAAGCTTTAGCGTTTCTGCTTTGGCATCTGGTGCGGGCGTTTTCTACCAAAAATTTGAGGAGGTGCAAGTTTTTTCTACTACTAAATCGATTTTTCTTTAGCCCTTTAAATCAACACTTGAAATCAATATCCAGCCCGACCATTATAACTGATTCGTTTAAGCCTCCTTAAGATAAATGAACCAAGCTCCAAAATAGCCCTCATAATCATGTAGCACTTGAAGTAACACCTCTCGCTCTCCTCTATAGCTACCGACCTAGCCACCCCTTATTCAGCGAGGATGAGGCCAACATACCTGTCAACGTAGACCAATTCGTCATCCACACGGGCTTCGCCAAGACCGTGAGGCCCTACAAGCTAAAATGAGCACGGCACTCTCGCCTGAGAGTGCCGTAAATAAAGATGGCTGTGTATCAGCCATGGTAATATAGAATAAGCCTAAAGGGCAGCGAGCTCATCAATGAGTAATTGATTCAGCTTAATACCCATTTCAAAGTTCTCTACGTAGAAATTTTCATTGGGTGCGTGGATTTGACAATCCGGTAATCCCAAGCCAAGCATCAATGTGTCTGCTCCTAGGAGCTCCTTCATATCCTGAATAATAGGTATGGATCCCCCTTCTCTAATCAACACAGGAGCTACACCAAATGCCTTCTTAAGAGCTTCTTGAGCAGCATTGCCAAACTTTGAATGAGGGTCATTGTAGTATGGTTTGCCATCGTGACCCTCGTAGATCTCAACGTCAACACCAGCAGGCGTGTGCTTTTCAATATGCGCCTTCACCTTAGCTGCAATATCTTTAGGATCTTGGTCAGGAACTAAACGGAAAGAAAACTTAGCCATCGCTTGTGCCGGCAACACAGTTTTTGAGCCCTCGCCTTGGTAACCACCCCCAACTCCATTCACTTCCGCTGTTGGGCGTGCCCATAAACGTTCGGCAGAACTATAACCAGGTTCACCATGAGTTGCAGGTGAGCCAGTGATCGCTAATATATCTGTATCAGAGGCTCCTGGTACTTTTGCCCACATATCACGCTCCCATGTTTCAAGCGGCTTCACATCATCGTAAAACCCTTCAACAGCAACCGTGCCATCGGCATCATGCATCGAAGCAATGAGTCGAGCTACAGCAGTCGCTGGGTTTGCAATGGCCCCACCATACACACCAGAGTGCATATCGCCCTTAGGACCTTTAACAGTAACTTCGCAACAGCTTATGCCACGGAGGCCATAGCCCATTGTCGGCACGCCGCGTGACACCATACCAGTATCAGAAACAGCAATCACATCGCATTTGAGTAAATCCTTATTAGCTTCAATGAAAGGCACCAAGTTTGGACTCCCGATTTCTTCCTCGCCCTCGAATAGACAAGTCAGATTGATAGGAAGTTCGCCATTCTTTTCTAGGTAACTTTCGAGCCCTAAAACATGGGCCATTAACTGACCTTTGTTGTCGGTAGCTCCCCTCGCCCAGACACGTCCATCTTTAAGCACAGGCTCAAACGGATCAGTATCCCAAAGTTCAAGTGGGTCGACTGGCTGAACATCATAATGTCCATAAATCAATACATTAAGACGCCCAACTTGGTGTTCGTTCTGAGCTACCACTACTGGATGCCCAGGAGTTTCATGCAAGTTTGCATTGAGCCCCATTCCATTGAGCTTTGCTAATAGCCATTGGCCGCATGCTCTAACATCACCAGCGTGTTCAGTGGCTGTTGAAATGCTTGGAAAGCGTAAAAACGCGAACAAGTCTTCTAAGTGCTTTTTCATACAAGATAAATTAAAAAAGATTACTTAGTCGTAGCTTTAGCCAAGCCTTTGCCTTTTGACAATGTCGCTAAGTCCCAAAGAATATTAAGTTCTTCACGCATAGCTGCATTCATTTGGCTTGGCCAATTAGGTGTTTGATTAAGGTCTGCAAGATCACTCTTAGCTACACGCATATGCGTGTCCTTAATGTCTGTCAGATCTAACTTGAACATTTTCTTTTCACTAAGATCGTCTAGCTCTAAACGGTACACATTCATTGTCTTAACATCATCTTGCTGGAGCTTGTTGAATCGTACGATGCGCTCTTTGTTACGCTTCTTAGTCTGCACGTCAATTGTTGTGATATCCTTAAGTCTCGTTGTCTTGTCCAAGCTGATTGAATTCGCTTCAATACGCTTTTCCATACGCTCTACATCACTGAGCATGTATTGGAAATCAATTGAGGCATTCACTCGCTTAATTGAGCTAGCCTTCAAATCTGCAATGAATAACTTTGAGCGGTTTGCAGCTTTGAAACCTGCAGCCGGCTCAATAACATCGTGATCCAGGCGGTGATCCATATACTTCTCACCCACTTCTAGTCCACCATAAATGGATGGTAACACGATGTCTGACTCAACTCCTTTAAGCTGCGTTGAACTTCCTGCCGCTCTATAAAACTTCTGAATCGTTGGCTTGAGGTATCCAGCACGCTCTCTGCCCGCCATCGCTGGCAGCCATGGACGAAGGTCAAACGGTTGCTGAACCGTTCCTTTACCATACGTTGAGTAATCACCAACAATCACTGCTCGGTTGTAATCCTGAAGGGCTCCTGCAAGAATCTCACTCGCTGATGCACTTGTCTTATCGATCGCAACGATAAGTGGTCCATCGTAAACTGCTGGAAGGCGATCCGAGCTGTACACACGCTTACGACCACTAAAGTCTTTCACCTGAACAACTGGTCCATGACCTACAAATAAGCCAGTCATACGGCGCACTTCGTCGAGTGAGCCACCGCCATTACCACGAAGATCAAAAAGAACACCTTCCACTTTCTCCTCAACCATACGCACTAGAATCTTTTCGATATCGACAGAGCAACGTGCTCCACCTGCTTGATGGTTCGCATAGAATGAAGGAAGTTTAAGAACTCCCAAGCGCTTTGTAACACCATCACGAGTTGATTCAACAATCTGACCGTTAGCTTTACTATCCTTGAGAGCCACCTTCGCACGCTTGATGATAATGTGTGTGATCAGTGTAGGATCTTTCGCTGGCTGCACTTTCAGTTTCACTTCAGTGCCTGCTTTACCACGAATCAATTCCACAACCTTGTCCAATTTCATGAACATGATGTCTGTCATGTTGCCGTCATTAAGGTGATCTACCCCAATGATTCTGTCATTCAATTGAAGCTCCCCTTGTTTGTCAGTTGGACCTTCGATCACGATGCCTGAAATTTTGGTAGCACCATCTTCTTCAGCTTGGAGAAGAGCACCTATACCGACCAACTCAGTCTTGATACTAGACATGAACTGCTCCATCTCACGAGCACTGAAATAATCAGTGTGAGGGCCGTAAGCTGATGCCAAAGCACTAATCATGTAGTTGGCTACTTCCTCACGGTCAGTTTTCAAAAGAGCTGCAAAATCACGCTTAAACTTGAGCTTGACGGATTCAAGAATCGGACGCTCTTTATCTAATGGGTTCTTCTTCCCTTGCTCCTTTGCTATACGCGCAACGTTTTCACGGCGTAATGTCTCCGTGAGCATTAAATTTTCTACTAAATTAGCCCATACTAGCTGAAGTTCAGCTTCATTCTTAGCCCACTCGACCTTACGACGATCACGGCTCATCTTACGGTCTGAATCGAATGTAAATTTATTCTTCTTGAGCAATGCTTCGACTTCGATCTTTCTCTCACTGGCACGCTTACGCACCACTGTGAACATCTCGTCAGCAATATCAATGCTCTTGCCTGCAATGATCTCATCAGTCAGTGAATTTTCATACTTCTTACGGAAGCCATCGACATCAGACTTAAGCAAATATATCTTGCTGCCATCAACTGTCTTTAAAAACAGATCAAAAATCCTCTTACTCAAATTCGCATCGAATGGAGCGCGGTAGTAATGACGATTTTGAAGCATGATGGCAGCTTGCTTGCTCACCTCATTAAAATCAGTCTTTTGGGGTGCGGAATGAGCACATGATGCGAATGCTACAGCTGTAGCACCGACAATAGCTCGGACAAATGATGTGTGTGTTTTCATAATCGTAATCTCAAATAAAGCGTCACAAACGGCAATAATTGTGCAGGGATAGAAGATTTATCTACCAAACGCCATTTGAAAAGTCCAAACTGTAAATAATCATTGGTGGTGTTTTCGTATCGATTCTCATTGATTCTAGACTATAGTAGCCACATGAAGGCACTTCTTTGCTATATTGCACTCATCGCATCCACTTTTGCAGCTCCATTTCAGCTCTCAGTAAAAACCACGCAAGCGGTCGTTGGCATTACAGATGGCTGGAATAACTCGCACGTTTCACTTGGACTTTACCAGAAAATCAATGGACGCTGGATCGTCCAAGGAGAATTCTGGAAAGGCCGGCTAGGCAGCAAGGGTTGTGCCTGGGGACTAGGCGTCTCACCCGTCATGGGTAAAACACTCAAGAAGGAAGGTGACGGTCGTGCCCCCGCTGGAATTTTCCCCATTGGTTCAGCCTACGGCTACGCTAAAGCTATCAAGAAACAACGCACCTTGAAGTATTTTCAAGTCACCCATAGGGACCTCTGGGTAGAGGACACACAGTCAGACCTCTACAATCGCCATATCAAACTCACCCACGATCCATCATCAACATGGGAAAAAAAGCAGCAAATGCGTCAGAACGACTACGCTCATGCATTGAAACTCTACATAGCTCACAACCACGCCACAGAGCATCAAGCTGCTAAAAAAGGCTATGGAAGTGCCATCTTCTTTCACATTTGGCGCTCCAACGGTGCCAAAGCAACCAGTGGATGCACTACCATGGAGTCAGCCAAACTCAGTGTCATGATCTCAAAAATTGACCTCAAGAAGAACCCCGTCTATATTTTACTCCCACGCACAGAGTACCTTAAGTACCGTGCTCCATGGAAACTTCCATAGCGTGCCTTTAGGATTGCGACTGGTAGTCATATTTGCACCTCATCATTTTTGCTGGTCAAGCTCCCCCATCATAGCTCATGATGCAGGATATGAATCACGCCTACTGGATTTGCCTACTGACCACTCTATCGTCTCTCTCTGCAGCAGAGCCGCCAAAAATCGTCGGGACACCTCCAGCTGACGCCTCACGTGGGCTTGTCAGGGTCACAAAAAAGGAGATACGCCACTACGCTGGTAAAAATGGCACCCACTTCCTCCAATCACTAGATAATGGTGAGACATGGAATTCAGTCAAACTTCCTGCGACATATCCAAATCCAACATGCATGGGTAAGGAATCACCATCCATCGCCCAAAACCCAAACAATGGGGAATACATTAGATTCGAGCCCCTATTCCGTTCAGAAAACGTGGACGATGGTGTTTACATCGCAAAAAATGGCCTCGACGGTCAATGGCAGCTACTCAGAGACCCATCGGGTAAAGGTTTGAAACTATCGGGAATTCTACGCAATCCACTTTGGGTAAACAACAATGCTCGTATCCTCGTTCCTGGCCACGGTGGTGGTGCTTGGACTTGGTATTCGGACGACCAAGGACGTAGCTGGAAAAAATCTAATATGGTGACCGCACCTGCCCACAAGGTTGGTGGCGTCCACAAAGGAGTCCGTTGGAACCATAACATGTGCGAAGGCTCAGTCGTTGAGCTCAAAGACAAACGGCTCTGGATGATTGCCAGAACCGCTCAAGACCAACACTACCACAGCTTCTCAAAAGACTTCGGAGCGACTTGGGAAAATGCCAAACCATCACGCTTTTTCGGCACCATCACTATGCCAACAGTCAAACGTCTAAAAGACGGCCGAATCCTCATGCTCTGGTCGAACACCACTGCTCTTCCTGAAGTACTCCGTGAAAAAAAGCGTGACGGTGAAGATGTCTTCACCAACAGAGACTCACAACATGCTGCGATCTCAGAAGACGAAGGCAAAACCTGGATTGGATTCCGCGAACTCATCCTCGATGAACACAGAAACCGCGAAGACTACGCTGTCACAACGGGCTCTAACGATAGAGCAAAGCACCAGGCTGAAATCGTTGAACTCGACGAAAACCGGGTCCTAGTCTCCCTTGGTCAGCACCCACTCCATAGACGCCTCATGATTGTCGACCTCAGATGGCTCTATGAAAAACAACGTAAATCAAACCTTTCAAAAGATGGTGCCAAAGACTGGACCACCCACCAATACATCAACAAGATTGTCGGGCACTGTGGATACAACCGTAAAGCAGGTGCACAAGTCAAGAAGGGCGGCCTAAGACTTCTACGCGTCAACGATCCAACACTGACCAACCAAAACCAAGGAGCCACATGGAACTTCCCTAATGGTTCAACTGGAACCGTCGAAATGGAACTCGAACTTCACCCACACAGTGGTGGTTTACAAATTGCCCTCGCTGATCGTTGGTTCAATGCGACTGATGACACCGTCGATCAATTCGCGTGCTACACCATCAAGATCGATCGCAATGGCAACGAAGGACACCGTAAAATCCTCAACCCAGGCAAACGCCAACGCGTCGA
>CAXMOB010000048.1:0-12865 GCA_964194815.1 Vicinamibacteria bacterium
ATAAATTATTAATTCGATCCTAGATTGATAAACAACAAGTTTTTTAAAATGCAAAAAAAATTAACTGACCATCAGAGAAATACGCTACGAGATCTAGAGCCTGCGTTACGTGAAGCTTGCAGAATGTGCGACTTAGAGAGGTCGGAAGAACTAATGAAGCGTATACAAGTTGCGTTCGGAGAGCAGAGGTCTCACTTTAGATTACTCAAAGCTAAACTATGGTATTATGAAGCACTTCTTGATTCTGGAAAAACCAGTTTAGCTGAGTCTGGATTTGAGGGAATTAAGAAACTGTCAAATGAGGGCACAAGATTATATTTAGAAGTGATGTCGTTTCTAGCAGTTTGTGCATTGCGGCAGAAAAAGATCGATTCTGCGAAAAAATATGTGCGCTACGTAATTAAATCAATGAATAGCATAACATCAGATTCACGTCGGCACCAATTTCAATCTAGATTAGTGAATCGAATAGAGGATGAGTGCATATTAAGTCAGTTAATAGGACAGGATCAGGGTCGACTCGATGTGGACGATATTCATCAGAGGTCAATAGTTTTAGTTTAAAAATCAGATTCTGAAATATTGGAGGCAATTGCTGATGCTATCCCTCAAGATATTCCCAAACTTATTAAAGAGGTCACAGACTACTCAATAAATTTGATGCCTATTAATGATCAAAAATTGCTTCCAGCCCCTAAAGCTGAAATATCTAAAACTATTATTGGGAAGAAAACGTTAGCTGCTCTCAAGCGAGTTGGTTGGCGAACGTTTTGTGATCCAGAAAGTGAGGTTCATTCTCTTTGGAGCAAAAGTATTCCGAAAGTCTTTAATCGTGGCTGTTTTGCAGTTGCGGTTACAACTACTTTTGCAGATTGGAGGATTGGTATACCCCATCTAGCAGCCGGTTTGGCAGCGACTGCAATGAAGTTTACGTGCAAAGAGTTTTGTGAAACCTTTAAGCCTGAGGGGCTAATGATACCTCAAAATGAAAAAAGTAGGGGGTAATAAAGACAATGATGGTTAACTGTAATAGGTTAACTATGTAATGACAGAAAAGTGGTCACTATTTATCACTGCTTGAAGTTTGAGTATTGGTGTCAAATAGTCGAGGATTGATAGCGAAATACTCAGACTTGATATAATTTTTTTATTGTCTTTAGCGAAATGTTAATTGAGAGGGAAGCGACCTTGTTATTTTTGAGCTTAGTTGTGCCTCATTGTGCCCAGTCTTCCTAACTCGTTCAAAATTAGTCGAACTAAACCCAATAGAATCGAACTAAACCGAACAAATACAAGGGCTGGAAACTCTCGATTGGAAGGTGACTTCGATTAAATAATTGTTGCCCAGCTCCCACTATAGTGAACCTTAGTTTTACTAAGAGATGTCTCTCATTGCAGGACTCAAGTGTGAACTAGGGATGTTTTTCGACCGCTAGGATGCGTAATGCTTGTTGCTTCATTGCTTTGAGTAATGGAGCTGGAGGGCCGGAAAGTGTTTTAGAATCTGGTAGGCCGCACCAAAGAAGCACGACGTATTGGTGATCGACCGCTAATGTCCAAGCATCGAGTTCGCCCTGCTTGAGCGACTGGTAGATGAGAGCGTCATTGCCTTTGATCCCGAGTAATTCTTTGATAATGGCTATGTTACCGGCTGGTGTGATCGTTTCCGATTTTTGTGGGTGACTGTAGACTTGCTCTCCTAGGGAGTCATTAGCTTTTTTGATGACGTAGGTGTGGGGTAATTTGCCGTCCGTCGCAAAGAGCGAGTAGGCAGTAGCAAGCTTAAGCGGTGAAGTGAAGGCGTAGCCACGGTAGAGGTCTTCGTCGGCCTTAAATTTGTCATTCAACTGGAGTTTTTTACAAAACCTGATCAGCTTTTCCATATCCAGTAATCGACCAGTCTGCACGGCTTGGCCGAGGATTGGGTCTTCACCTTGATCGACTGATGCGAGATAAAGCAATGGGGTAAAAATCCCGCCCATTGTTCGCTTACTATCAAGAGCAATATTCCAAGGTGAGGTGCGTACATCTGGACCACCATTAATACCTAGGATAGCACCGGACTTACTATCGAGCACGACGCCCGCAGTGAGGTAGGGCTTGTCGGAGCTAAGTGTTTTAGCCATAGCGTCAAGGATTCCCACAATCTCTGGATTTAGCGATGTTTGGACAGTGATATCACCTGCATTGAGCTCATCTTCTGTGAAAACTTCTTTCAGGTGACGTTTGACGAGTTGAAGAGAATAGCTGCTTTGAGAGATGCTCTTCTCCTTTTTCTGGAAGTTGAGTGCTTGTGATTTGATAGCATCAGCTTGTTGCTGAGTGATCGAACCAATGGCAAGCATACGGTCGATGACTTGGTCGCGTTGTTCAATCGCTTTGTCTGGAGCATTGAATGGAGAAAACACTTCCGGGCCTCGGATGATACCGGCGAGCAATGCAGCTTGGCCTTGGTTTAGGTCTTTAGTAGATTTACCAAAGTAGGTGAGGGAGGCTTCTTCAATACCGTAACAACCAGCACCAAAGTAAATTCGGTTGAGGTAATGGGTAAGTATTTCAGCTTTGCTATAGTGTCCTTCTAGTCGAAAGGTGAGAGCAATTTCGAGCAACTTGCGGCTGATTGTTTTTTCTCTATTCTCGTAGGTGTTTTTGATCAACTGCATGCTCAGTGTGCTACCACCTTGAGTGAATTTTCCATCTTTGATATTTCTAACGGTAGCCCGTGCTAGTCCAGTAAATTTGACTCCCCAATGGCTTTCGAAATCCTGATCTTCACGAGCATAGAGAGCGACTTTCAGGGCTTGAGGTATTTCTTCATAAGTGATGAGCCTGCGGCGCTCTCCGCCAACTGTGGCAAATTCTTGTCCAGCTGCATCTAGAATAAGAGTGCGTGCGTGGGTCTCAGCAACTTTCTCAATGTCATATTGGCACGCCTGATACCAATAGTAACAAGAGACGGTAAAACCAAGTAAGATGAGAGCACAGCTGAGTCTAAAAAGAAAACGTATCGGAGCATCTAACCAGGTGGGGAGCCAGCTGGGAAGGCGTCGGCGTTTATTTTCACTTCTTTTGAAAAACATTAGCGGATTGGTGGAACTGGGACAGCACGAGGGATGGCGCGTGGATACATTGGATAGCCCAGGTTTTTAGCTGAGTTCATGATTTTTGCCCAGATTGGCAAAGCGAGTGAGCTCCCAGATCCGTTATCGACAATGTTGACTGGATTATCGAGGCCTACCCATACGGCACAGCTGATTGATTCTGTGTACCCTGCAAACCAGGCATCTTTGGCGTTGCTACTTGTACCAGTTTTACCTCCACAGGGGTGGCGGAAGTTGAGTCTTCCTTGTAGTGCACGAGCCGTGCCGACTTTGGTGACCTGCTCTAATGCGGTTCTGACTTTAGAGGTGGAATAGGCGTTAGCTGCGATATAGGGGAGGACACCGCTTTCATAAATGAGGTTGTCATCTTCATCTCGAATTTCTTTGATAATATAGGGGCGCATGCGGCGACCTTGGTTCGGAAAGATCGTGAAGGATGAGGCAACCTCCCACGGCGTAGCATTTCCTGATCCTAGGAAGTAGGAATTATCTTCGACATCGTAGTTTTTAAATCCAGCTTTGCGTAAGGTTTCGGAGACATTGTCTTTTTCAGCGAAGAGTCCAGCATGGACGGCCGCACAGTTACGAGATTCGGCAATAGCCCTAGTGACGGAAATGCTGCTGTGGTATTTGCCATCGTAGTTACGTGGTTTCCCATTGATTGGAGTGTCGCGAATTTGATTGGGGAGACCTTGATTAAAAGCGGTGAGGTAGACAAACGGTTTGACGATAGAGCCGACTTGTTTGCGTTTGTTGGGGTCTTGCGTTGCTCGATCTAAACTTGACTCTTTGGCACTACGACCACCTACCACACTGAGCACTGCACCAGATTCGTTTTCTATACAGACGAGTGAGCCTTGTAGGTATTGAGGTGCACGCGTACTACCACTAGCTAACCATTTGCTGCGGGTTTGATGATCATAGCCAGGGAGCCGCTCTATCTTACGAAGCTGGTCTTCCATGTGACGCTCCGAGGCAGTTTGGAGTCGGTGGTCAATGGTGGTGTAAACCTTCAAATTACCCATCTTGATGTTGTTTTTCTCAAGGATGAGCTTGAGGTCGCGATCGACGATATCCATGACGTAGGTGTCTTGGATAGTGCGACGCTGGCGTGGGGTGATTTCTAGCTTTTCCTGCTTTGTTTGATTTGCCTGTTGCTCAGTGATGAAGCCAGAGTCAACCATGCGGTCGAGTGCTCTGTCACGTTCTCGCGTTGCCTTTTCAAGACTTCTGAAGGGTGAGAAGAGGTTGGGGCCACGAATGATACCAGCTAGCATCGCCGCTTCGGACAGGGTGAGGTCTTTCGATGGTTTTTCGAAATAGGTTCGTGACGCGGCTTCGACCCCATACATGGAATGGCCGAAGAAAATACGGTTCATGTAATGCTCTAGAATTTGATCCTTATTGTAGTTTGCCTCGATGCGGTAGGCTAGGGCTATCTCTAGTAACTTGCGATCAACTCCAGGGGCCTCGGTGATTGATTGGAATGAATTACGAGCCAACTGCATGGTGATGGTCGAGGAGCCCAATACCTTTTTGTATTTAACGTAGTAGACTGGTATTTTGAGAAGACCCCAAATATGAACCCCATTGTGCTCACGGAATTGTTCGTCTTCTTGAGCGAGTAGTGCCTGAACAAAGTAAGGTGAGACATCTTGGTAGCGGACCACATAGCGGTTGTCGCCATGAAGGCGGCCAAGCTCGGTTTGATTATCGCTGGCATAGACCATCGTTCTCGCCGGCATTTTTGCGACCATGTCCATCTCGTAGAATTGAGCACGAGTGACATAGATGAGGATGAATAGGGTAATCGCGGTCGCCATTCCCAGCAGTCCTAATAAGCTGAAGCGAAGTGGCCAGCGGAGATAGAATTTAAAATTGCGGGTGCAATTGAAGATGAGACGGAAGGGAAGGGTGAGCAGGCCAAGAAATGTGTTTTTCGGGGCGTTCCATTTCTTACTTGAGGCACGGGGGGTCGATCCAGCCTTTGTGGATTTCCTTCGTGCACTTTTTTTCTTGGCTGCCATGGCTGGTTGGGAGGAACGGTGTGTCTAATTACGTGTAAAACTAATGGAATTTGTCAGTTAGTCAACAGGGGAACGATGAGGAAGATCGATCACTATTCAGGTTTATAGCACTTGGAGTTTCAAAATAGACTAATGCCAAGTGGTCACTAGAGCTGAAACATTCTTATCCATGATGGTGAGTGGCTTTTGCAAAGCGTGACAGCACTCCGTAGCGTGGGCTTAACAAAAAGGACAACACAAAGGCTGTACCTAGCACGATAAGGATGGCTGGTCCGGGGGCGACGTCGAAATAAGTTCCAAGTAGAAGTCCGAGAATCGAACTGAGAGCCCCGATCACTCCACCTCCCCAGAATAGTGCAGTCGTGCTATTGGTAAAAAAGAGCATGATGGCGGCAGGGGCGACTAGTAATCCTACAGAAAGGGTACAGCCCACTGACTGCAAGGACGAAACAAGCATCAGGATGAGCATGGCAAAGCTGAGGTATTGCATGCAGCGTGTAGGCACACCTTGGGCAGCAGCGACGTTGGGTTCAAACAGCGTAAGGAGAAGCGGTCGCATGAACAAGGTTGAGAGGACTAAGGTTACACCAGCTACGCCGAAAACTGTGTAGATGTCAGCATCTGTGACAAATAAAATATTCCCAAAGAGCCAATGTTCTAATTCGGTTTGCACCGGTAAATGGGGTAGTGCTGCTACACCCGCGGCAAATGCACAGGTGTATAAGACGGCTAAGGCGGTTCCTTGAGGGACGCGAGAATTACTACCGACCAACACTGAACCTAAGCCGACCATCATCGCGGCAAAAATTGCTCCGAGGAAGGCGTTAATTTGGGTTAGTTCACCGGTCAAGAAGATCGCTAGTGCTATACCTGGCAGCATGGTGTGCGACAAGGCCGAAACCGACAGTGCCTGTTTGCGCAGATTGACGAAACCACTAAAAAAGCCGTTGGAGAATCCGATCACGGTACCTGCGATTAATGCGCGGAGAAAGATTTCATTACCGAACAAGGTTTTTAAGGTTTCCATCACCGCACGAATACCTCCCTTAGCGTTTGATCTGTGATCACATCTTCGGTTTTACCAAAGCCTTTGCTCTGGGTGTCAACTAAGAGGGCTTGATTGAAAAGCTGATGGACTGTCCCCATGTCGTGGTGAGAGGCGATTATGAGTCGGCCTTCTTTTGCTAGACTATCAAAGAGCTCACTGAGGAGAGTTGAAGCGGTGCGATCCAAGCCTGCGAATGGCTCGTCTAGAAGCAAAACATGGGCTTCTTGTGCAAGTGCACGGGCGATGAATGCACGTTGCTGCTGGCCTCCACTGAGTTCGCGGATCTGGCGATTCTGGAGGTCGTTGAGAAGTAGGGCATCGAGAGCTTTATCAACGGCGAGGCTATCCTGCTGAGTGAACTTTCCGAACATGCCGGTTTGTGGGTAGCGGCCCATTTCGACCAGTCCGCGGACGGTGATGGGAAAATTCCAGTCGACCTCTTCACGTTGTGGTAGGTAGGCGAATTCCCTCGACCAGCGTTTGACTTCAGTGCCACGCCAAGAAATGGTTCCGCAGCTGCGTTTGACCAGCCCCGCGATGGCTTTGAGTAAAGTTGATTTACCAGCTCCATTAGGGCCAACAAGAGCCACGCTATTACCACACGAGGTTTCAAAGCTGATTTGATCCAAGGCGGTGACCTTACGGTAATCGACGCATAAGTTACGGATCACAAGCTCGTGATGAGCGTCATGGTGTTGACAACACGCATGACCATTATGAGATTCCGTTACCATTGAAGAAAGATGTTTTCGTCGATATTAGTCGCCGCCCCCGCACCAAACTTAGCACGCTCATGACCATAGAATTCCATCGAAAAGAAGTTGTAGGGGTCGGCTTCATTTTCCCATTCTACCGCGAGCTTGAGTTGTGATAATTTGATGTCGTCATGTGGAATGGTGATGTCAGTCTCGTGCTCGTTATCGGAATCGAAGTTTGATTCTCTGTAGACAACCTTATCATTGAGATCTTTGAGAATGATTGATTTAGGCTTGGAGCTAAAGCGGAATTCCGCGCTGACCCGGATAGCGTTTTTTTCAATGATCACTGGCTCCACTGGCAGTGCCAGCGCCAGTGGCTGGTTGATACGCTGCTCATCAAACGTTGCCATGATATGACTAAAGACTGCGATGATGCTCGCAAGGAGAATAACGATAATGATTGATGAAAATATTGGGAACTGACGCATAGGCGGTGCTTTCTGAGTTGAGTAGAAAGCCTTCATATCCTTTTTGCAAGCAAATTGCGTTAATACCACTTTGAGAAACAAAAGAGACTCATGATTTTTTTTGTAAGGATGAAAAGACTAGGCTAGGCATTGGGCGAAGGTTACTCGCTGTATGCTTATACAATCAGTGTTTTTCTTCAGTCACGATGCCCGCATCGCTCCTTTATCAAGCCTCGATTCTAAAAGAATATAGCTTCGCATGAGTCTCTTTTGAAACTCTAAATGGTATAAGGTATCTGAGGTATAAGGTAAAATGGGGACCACGAAACACACAAAATACACGGAAAAAGTAGATTCTGCATAGAATGAAGCAAAGACTATGAAGGTGCGGAAATGGGAACAAGCGAAGAGGCTAAGCTCGTATTGCACCAATTTTCACGAATGCTCTTAAGTTGAGCGAATGCTCTCAAGGTGAGCGACAAAGGGAGCCTGGTTACTCGTCCTCTGAGAGATCGGCTGCTAGCTTTTTATACACTGGCGCTGGGACGTAGCGGCGGACGATATCTTGCCAGCCGACTGGTCCTATCAGACCTTTGACGACAGACGATGAAATCTCTGAGATACTACGTGGGGGCATCAAGATGGTGGTAGAGATATCTGGGGCCATATCGCCATTGAGATGACGCATCACACGCTCATATTCATAGTCGTTTTGATTACGAATTCCACGCAGGACGTATTTTGCTCCTACTTCTTGAGCGTAATCGACGAGGTAACGGTTATCAAAATGGCTGATGGTGAGTCGCTCGCATGAGGGTATTGATTGTTTCAATAAGTCCATGCGTTCTTGTACCGAAAAGGTATAGCTTTTCGATGGGTTAGAGCCGATGGCGACATAGAGGTGGTCGAATAGTTCGAGGCCACGTTCAATCATCCATAAATGGCCATTGGTCGGTGGATCGAATGATCCCGCGTAAACTGCAGTTCTCATGACAAGTAATTTAAGGCAAATGTGAAAAGGAGAAAGAAAAAAGAGCACGTATCTATGATGAAGTAGATACGTGCTCTTTAGATTTTAAAGTATTTGTGCGGCTGAGTGTTTAAACAGTAACCGCTGTGGCAGAGATCACTCCTTCCGCTGCGTTTAGCTCACTGATGAGCTCGGCAGGTGCTTCTGAGTCGATTTCGATAATGTTGAGTGCATTGCCTTCGTGCTTGTTACGAGCGAGTGAAAGGTTTGCAATGTTGATATTACGTTGGCCAAGAGCATTACCGACGAGACCAACGATACCTGGGCGGTCATCGTTTCGAACGATCACGAAGTTACCATTGATGTTGATGTCAACATAGAGCTTGTCGATTTCAACGATGCGTGGTGATTGACCGATGATGGTTGCCGCAACGCGGAACTTTTCGCCGTCCTTTGAAAGCTCAGCAACGAGAAGTTCTGAGTATTCAGTCTTGGCATTGATCACTGACTCAATGAGGTTGAGTCCTTTTTCTTTTGCCACAGCAGGAGCATTGACGATGTTTACCTGGCCGTCTGTGCTAGCTGACTCGAGGTAGGCATTGAGAACTGTGCGAGAAACGAGTGATGTGTCCTTAGTGGCAACGTCACCGTGGTATGAAATACGAATTGAGTCCGGGTTGTTCATGCCGAGTTTGGCGAGGAATTTACCGAGTGATGTGGCGATTGGAAGGTACGCACCCACTTCAGCCAATGCCGCTGCATCGAGTGATGGCATGTTGATTGCGTTGCGAATTTCGCCAGTGGTGAGGAAATCGCGAAGTTGTTCTGCAACCTGGATACCTACGTTCTCCTGAGCTTCATTGGTAGATGCACCAAGGTGAGCGGTGAAAGCGATGTTCTTTTCAAGTGTGAAGAGCGGGTGATCCGAGCTTGGTGGCTCTTCTTCGAATACATCTAAACCACAGCCAGCGATGTGACCTGAGTCGATCGCAGCTTTGAGGGCTACTTCGTCTACGAGTCCACCACGTGCACAGTTGACGATGAGGGCACCTTTGTTCATGAGAGCAAGACGCTCAGCATTGATGATGTGCTTAGTGTCAGGTGTCATAGGAACGTGAAGTGTCACGAAATCGGCACCAGTGAGAGCGAGGTCAGGAGATTCACAAAGATCTACTTTGAGTGAGTCAGCACGAGCCTGTGTGAGGAATGGGTCATAAGCTGCGACTTGCATTCCGAATGCTTGAGCACGCTTAGTGAATTCTACACCAATTCTGCCCATGCCGATTACTGCAAGGCGCTTGCCGTAGATTTCAATCCCTTTATATGCCTTACGTGCTTCTTTGAAGTCACCGGCGAGAACACCTTTGTGTGCAAGAGCTACGTTACGAGCAGCTGAAAGCATGAGAGTGAAGGCTAATTCAGCAGTAGAAATAGTGTTGCCAGTCGGTGTGTTCATGACGATCACACCGTGGTCAGTTGCAGCATCGCGATCGATGTTGTCGACTCCTACACCAGCACGTCCGACGACTTTGAGCTTTGGTGCAGCTTCAAGAACACGTTTGGTTACTTTAGTTTGAGAACGAACGATAAGACCATCGTATTGGCCAATGATTTCACAAAGTTGGTCCTCTGTGAGCCCTGTGTTTACGTCAACATCTAGTGCAGGGTGTTGTTCTAGAGCTTTTACTCCGATATCTGAGATCGGGTCCGACACAAGAATTCGTTTGTTCGCCATTGTGCGGGTTACATATGGCGGACTGGTGGAATTGTCAAAGAGAAGAAGTGTCATTTCAGAGGTCTGCAGATCACACCAAAAAAACCTCTAGTAAAAGCGTATTCAACGATTCATTAGAGGATTTATTTTTTCATATTAGGTCCGATTACTTGGAAGCTTTTCTTTCCTGCGTCAGCATCGCTAGTTGCTGGAGTTTGCCTTAAATTGCGAATTGAGTCATTTTTTATTGGTGAGAATTGGTGATAATGCTTAAGAATTCATTCATGCCAGTTACGGATTTCACTTCACTACAAGAACTCTTAGAGATCGATTCTCCATCAGGATTTACCTATGACGCCTGCGATTACATCGTGGAGCAGCTTGAAAAGCTTGGGTATTCACCTACGCGAACCAACAAAGGAGCTGTGAAATGTGCTTTCGGAGCTGAGCCAAAGTTAGCGATTGCGGCCCACGTGGACACGCTCGGTGCGATCATTTCGGGAATCCGTAGTGACGGTAAATTGAGTTTCTCTCTCATTGGCGGACTTTCTTTGACTGGTGCTGAAGGTGAATATGTCCGCATCCGCACTTTGGATGGTCGTATTTACACCGGCACGATTTTATTAAATGATCCGTCATCACACACCAATAGAGGACGTGAAACGACAGATCGTAGTCTCAGCAACATGCACATTCGCCTCGATGAGGAAGTGTATGCAAAAGCAGATGTTGAAAAGCTAGGGATTTGTATCGGCGATATCGTTTGTCTCGATGTGAATTACGAAGAACTTGAGAGCGGCTTCATCAAGTCACGCTTCCTCGACAACAAAGCAGGATGTTTCGTTTTGATGGAATTGGCTAAGTCATTTGTCGGCCGAGATGTTCCAGTGGAAATGTTTTTCTCAAATTATGAGGAAGTTGGACACGGTGGCACCTGTGGTTACGCTGAATCAGTGACTGACCTTTTGGTGATCGACATGGGAGTGCTCGGTGATGCTTGTGAAGGTGACGAGGTTTCTTGTTCGATTTGTGCCAAAGATTCATCTGGTCCCTACGACTATCGAATGCGGAAGCAACTTGTCGAACTCGCTCGCGAGAATGGCATTGCCTATAAACAAGATATCTATCCGTACTACGGATCAGATGGCTCTGCAGCATTGGCAGCAGGCAACGACATGCGTGTCGGCCTGATTGGACCAGGAGTGGCAGCATCACATAGCACTGAAAGGACACACAAGAAGGGGATTCAAGCAACACTTGACCTGTGCGAGGCATTCATTAACGCAAATTTTTAATCAACACTAATAACTATTATGGCAGCTAAGAAAAAGACAACGACTAAGACTAAGTCCAAGACCGCGAAGAAGGTATGGCAAAAATCAATGCCAGCGAAGCAATTCGACTTCATGCGTGAAATCATTTCCGCACCCTCACCAGTAGGGCTCGAAGGAGCGATGACCTACAATGTGTTGAAGCCTTATTTTGAAAAGATCATGCCAAAGAGCTGGGCGATTCACCAGTTTAAGGGCCATGCAAGTATCGTGCTTGATACGCATCCCAAAAAAACTGACATGCCAACTATTATGGTGGTAGGCCACGCAGACAAGATCCGTATGCAGGTCCGTTCCATCGGCGAAGACGGCAAGATCTGGATCAACACTGATTCGTTCCTGCCAACTGTGCTTATTGGTCACGAGGTGAAGCTTTTCGCTCAAGATCCAAAGAAGCCAGGCAGCTACCGGATGATTGAAGGGGGAACCATCGAAGCTCTCGGTGCGATTCATTTTGCAAGTGGTGAGATTCGCTCAGGTTCAAAAGGGTTGAACAAGAATATGATCTATCTCGATCTTCAAATGCACGGTAAAGATCGTAAGAAGCGTCTCGAAGAACTGGGCATTAAGGCTGGCGACCCGATCTTACTTGACCGTCCTATCAAGCGTGGATTCTCAGATGATACATTTTATGGGGCTTACCTCGATAACGGCCTTGGCTGTTTCACCGTAGCGGAAGTTGCTGCGATGGTAGCTAAGAAGCCATTGAAGAATGTTCGCATGCTCTTCACAATTGCAACGCACGAAGAAATCAACCGCTTCGGTGCTACCATGACAGCTGGCGAACTTCGTCCAGATATGTTAGTAGCTGTAGACGTGAACCACGACTACGACCATGCTCCAGGAATTGGTGATCAGCGCATGAACAGCCTTGCGATGGGTGAAGGTTTCACCATCACCACTGGCTCAGTAACAAGCGACTACCTTAACTCATTGATTGAACAGTCAGCACTTGACGAAGGCATCCCATGTCAGCGTGACTTCGGCGGTTGTGACACAGGTACTGATGCGATGGCTGCAGCGTTCGCAGGTATTGACTGTGCTGTATCATCGATCGGCTTCCCGACACGTAACATGCACACGATTTCTGAAACTGGCCACACTGGTGACGTTCTCGCTGCCATTCACGTGCTCGATGCAACTGCACGTAAGATGGAAAAGATGAATCGTGGCAAGGGACTTACGATTGCTGATTTGAAGAACCAGCACGTGACACTAGACACGGTGAAATCTATCAAGTAATTGATCTGTAAATTTACTAACGGCTTTTGCATGGATTGTCATGTGGAGGCCGTTTTTTTGTGATGAACCGACAAATTGGGAAGTGAAGGTGGATGCTCTCAAGGATATGAATGGAGACCACGAAAGACACTAAAAACACGAAATGGGGGAAGAAGAGAGACTATGAAAAATAGAACCGCAGGCTGATGCTCGGGAACTAACCGCGAATCTAGCGAATAAACGCGAATGCTCTCAAGGATATGAATGGGAACCACGGAAGATACGAAA
>CAXMOB010000049.1:0-7760 GCA_964194815.1 Vicinamibacteria bacterium
TGGGCGAAGGTTACTCGCTGTATTCTTATACAATCAGTGTTTTTCTTCAGTCACGATGCCCGCATCGCTCCTTTATCAAGCCTCGATTCTAAAAGAATATAGCTTCGCATAAGTCTCTTTTGAAACTCTAAATGGTATAAATCCTACTTTTTCACACCAACCGCTAGTAAGGTCTGGAAATACGGTGGCTCAGTTTCACGGTCAACCGTAGTCACCTCAACCTTCTCAAACCCTGATCCAACCAGCAATTGCTTGAGTTCAACTTCGGAAAATCCAAGCCACGTGTCGTAATACAATTCACGTGCCTGCTCGAAGTTGTGCTGTAATAAATCTAAAACCACCAAGGTGCCACCAGGTTTCAACACCCTATACGCTTCCGCCAATGCACGTGCCGGCTTCTCGGCATGGTGCAAGGCCTGACTAAAGATGGCCAAGTCAACGCTGTCGGCCTCTACTGGAGCATCTTCGATATCGCCCAAACGGTATTCCAAGTTCTCCAGGCCATGCTGCTTTGCCAACTCTTCCCCAAATTCAACCATCTTGGCTGAGTTATCGATCGCTATCACCTTCTCCGCTCGTTGAGCAAGTAACTGAGAAAGCGTGCCCTCACCTGCACCAAAGTCGACCACTACCTTGTAATTTAAAATCTTAAGCAAGCCTTCGGCCAAGCCTTTCCATGATCGTCCCGGCACATATTGCTTACCAAATTTGCCTGCCAGATCATCAAAATAGGCCTTAGCCAGGTCCTTTCTCTTCCCTAAAACATGACGCAATGCTGTCAAATCCGTGGCGTATTCGTCCATTTCCTCGGCTGCACGCAGACAAACCGCAAGTAAATCCTGGTCTGCAGCACCTTGATAAAGACTGTTCTTTCCCACCTTTCGATCCGTCGCTAAACCCTCCGATTTAAGACGTGAAAGCTGAGTCGATATGCGACTCTGCCCCATACCCAATATATCTTGTAACTCTGCTACACTCAGTTCCTCTTGCTGAATAAGTGAAAATATACGCAAGCGTGTTGGATCTGATAATAGTTTAAGTGAATTCAATATTGACGACATAAGATTTCGAGTTTATATCAACGTATCTTGATTCGTTGATATGACGAATTTATAGAAACTTTATTATGAACCGTCAAATGATATTTTCCTCTGAGTCCGTCACAGAGGGTCACCCAGATAAGGTCTGCGATACTATTTCAGACTACATTCTCGATCGTTGCCTTGAAGGTGACAAGAATAGCCGCGTGGCATGTGAAACTCTCGTTAAGGACAACATGGTTGTGCTTGCTGGTGAAATCACCACCAATTCGAAATTCAACTACCAAACTGCAGTGCGTCAAGCGATCAAGGAGATCGGTTACGACCACGACGACTGTGATTTCCACGCAGACAAGTTCGTCTTCATTAACGCACTCGGCCAGCAGTCAAACGACATCGCTCAAGGTGTAGACGCTGAAGGAGCTGACGGAAAAGACCATGCTGAACAAGGAGCTGGCGACCAAGGCCTCATGTTTGGTTACGCTTCGAACGAAACAAAGCAGCTCATGCCTGCTCCTATCATCTACAGCCACCTTCTTGCACAGGAAGTGACTCGCGTTCGTAAGTCTGGTGAGCTCACATGGCTCCGCCCAGATGCGAAGACTCAAGTTTCTTGCCGCTACATTGATGGCAAAATCAAGGAAATCACAGCTGTGGTTATCTCAACGATGCACACTGAAGGCGTAACTCACGAAGAGATCCGCACTGCAATGATCAAGGTGATCAATGATGTCCTCCCACAAGAGTTCATCACTGAAAATACAGAGTTTCTCATCAACCCAACCGGCAAATTCGTTATCGGTGGGCCTGTTGGTGACTGTGGCCTTACTGGCCGTAAGATCATCGTCGATAGCTACGGTGGCATGGGCCGCCATGGTGGTGGTGCATTCTCTGGAAAAGATCCATCAAAAGTGGACCGCTCAGCTGCCTACATGTGCCGTTGGGTCGCTAAGAACATCGTAGCAGCAAAACTAGCTGACAAGTGTGAGCTTCAGGTTGCCTACGCAATCGGTCACCCACACCCGGTAAGTGTAAGCCTCGATTGCTTTGGCACCGAGACAACTCCAGTAGAAGAAATCGAAAATGCAGTAAACCAAGTGTTTAGCTTCAAACCAGCGGACATCGTTGAGCAACTCGACTTACTCCGCCCGATCTACAGCAAGACAACTAACTACGGACACTTCGGACGCGAAGACGCAGACCTCCCATGGGAAGAATGCAATAAAGTCGAAGCTATCCTAAACGCACTCTCAGTTTCTGCGTAACATCTACCACGCATCAACTCACAAAAATTTAAACAAAACCAAAAATAATATTATGCCTACTTGCACATTAGAAACTCCTACACAGGACTACAAAATCGCTGACATCAGTCTTGCTGACTGGGGTCGTAAAGAAATCGAAGTGGCTGAGCACGAAATGCCAGGCCTCATGTCAATCCGCAGAAAACATGCTGCAGCTAAGCCACTCGCTGGTGTTCGCGTCATGGGTTCACTCCACATGACTATCCAGACTGCTGTGCTCATCGAAACTCTCGTTGACCTCGGTGCTGACGTGCGCTGGTGTTCATGTAACATCTTTTCAACTCAGGACCACGCTGCTGCTGCAATCGCTGCGACGGGCGTCCCTGTGTTCGCTTGGAAAGGTGAAACACTCGAAGAATACTGGGAGTGCACACGTGCTGCTCTTGCTTTCCCCGGAAACCTAGGACCTGAGCTCATCGTTGACGATGGCGGTGACGCAACTCTTCTTATCCATAAAGGATTCGATCTCGAAAACGGCTGCGACTGGGTAAACGGTCCTGCTGAAAGCACAGAAGAACAGTGCATCAAAGACCTTCTCAAAAAAATCGCTGTTGAGCAGCCAGGCTACTGGGGTGGTGTTGTCAAAGCATGTCGTGGAGTTTCTGAGGAAACTACAACTGGTGTGCACCGTCTCCAACAGATGGTCGACAACGGAGAGCTTCTCTTCCCTGCGATTAACGTGAACGATTCTGTTACTAAATCTAAGTTCGACAACCTCTACGGTTGCCGTGAGTCACTCGTTGACGGCATCAAGCGTGCCACTGACGTAATGATCTCAGGTAAGCACGCAGTAGTTTGTGGTTACGGTGATGTAGGTAAAGGTTCTGCTGCTGCGCTCAAATCTATGGGAGCAATCGTTACTGTTACGGAAATCGATCCAATCTGTGCGCTTCAAGCTGCAATGGAAGGCTTCATGGTGAACACACTCGAAAGCACTCTCGGCACTGCGGACATCTACGTCACAACTACAGGTAACAAGGACATCATCACCTTCGATTCTATCAGCAAGATGAAGGACCAAGCTATCGTTTGTAACATCGGTCACTTCGACAACGAGATCGAAGTTGAAAAGCTTCAGAAGTCTGACAAAATCGTTCACACGAATATCAAGCCACAGGTTGACAAATACACATTCAAAGAAACAGGGAACTGTATCTTCCTCCTTGCAGAAGGCCGCCTCATCAACCTTGGTTGTGCTACAGGTCACCCATCATTCGTGATGTCAAACAGCTTTGCTAACCAAACACTTGCTCAACTCGACCTCTGGGCGAACAAGGAAGTGTATGAAAACAAGCTCTACCTCATCCCTAAAATCCTCGACGAAGAAGTCGCACGTCTCCACCTTGAAAAGATCGGTGCTAAGCTCACCATCCTTTCACAGGAGCAGGCCGACTACATCCACGTCCCTGTCGAAGGCCCATTCAAGCCTGAAACATACAGATACTAATCGCTTAGCAATTTACAAAGCCGCATGGTCACCACCATGCGGCTTTTTGGTAGGCGGGGATCTCCGATACACCATTGGTAGCTATTCGGATCATTCGCAGCAGTCACGTTCAGTCCTAAATCATTGGGAGCAATCTGTTAAAATCGGTGAAATCTGTGGCTATTCCTCACACCTCGGCTACGCCAATGGCAGCTTCAATTCGAAGCATGCTCCTCCGCTCTCACTAGGAGACTTCGCAATACTCAAGTTTCCGCCCATAGATCGGGCGAGTTTCTGGCAAAGTGCCAAGCCCAAGCCAACCCCTGGTTTCGAGTGAGCCGCCTCGACGTCAGACTTGTGAAACGCTTTAAACAGACGCTTCCCGTCACTCCTTTTCACTCCGATGCCATCATCTGACACGTAAATCAAGAGAAATTTAGACTGTCGTTCGGCAGTGATCCTCACCACACTATTTGCTTCCTTATTCTGTCCATACTTGGCGGCATTATCCACCAAGTTAGAAAGTATTTGATCCACCGACGTTAAATCGACCATCACTTCGGCCGACTCCATATCCGGGGTTAAATCATTTTCGAAGCTCATCCCCTCTTCAGCTAAACGCATCCGGAAACATGGCTCTAGCTGACGCACGATATCACCGACAGGAAGCTTACATAATTCGCGCTTCCCTTTGCCTCGTTCAATTTGAGAAAATGACAAAACGTTCTCTACCATGTGTGATAAACGATCTGACTCACGCATCAACGTTTCTAAATAGTCTTGTTTCTTAACCGGGTCCTTGATCATGCCGCTAGCTAACATTTCGGAATAAAGCTTAAAGGTCGTCAATGGAGTGCGTAGCTCGTGACTCACCGACGACACAAAGGACGCACGACGTTCACTCAGCTTCATCACTCCCTTAAACATGATGCTCACTGCCACTACCGCCAGCACAACACAAGCCCAAGCAATGATCAGATTCAAGCGCATCGGCGTGATCTTATTCAACAGAATAGGAATATCACCAGGCTCTAGGCGAAGCGGCATCTGAGAGAGCACATAAATGTCGTTTCTACCATAGGTAAAAGTATTGGTATCAATTGCCTCAGCCACCAACGACAACTTCGCATTAGGTAAATATGTCTCACTCACCAATGCCAACAAATCTTGCTTAATCTTCTCCTTATTCAGCCAAACCCCTTGCACGAACTGTCCAGCTTCTGTCGCAACATTACGAATCAACATCAACTCACCATCGATCAATACCGAAACAAAGGGAGACACTTCAGCTCCTGTAAAACTTCCTAAGAACGGGTTTTCGATTTGCTGTGAATTTCCTATAGAATCACTACCTAGATTGTATTTATAAGCCGACTGATCCACTGCCTTATCTACAGGTTTTTCAACCTTTGATTTACCTACTTTTGAATACGATTGAGCTCTATTCGAATTACGCAATTGCTTTTCTAACACAGCTCGATTATTTCCCGTCTCATCCACCTTCGCCCATGCATTTTGTTCAAGGGCGACTGCTTCTGCGAGATCCTTCTTTATAGAATCATTTTTTACCACATTGACTTGCCCAGTGTGCACACTAGCACACTTCGCTAAATAGGAAACTTGCCCAAGGTTACTCGCTGAATAATCTTGTGCTCCCTTCTTTTGTGATTGGTCCCTCGACCAACTAGAAGTTCCATTCATCAAGGTGGAAAGCTTCTCGTGCACCACAATATTCTGTTCCAGATTATCACGTGCAATATCATTCGGTGCAATCTTCTCCACATCTCCCCAGCGTGGTAACTGTGGCGACACCAGTTGCTGCCCAGGAAGTTTATTCCCCACTTCACTAAACCAGTAATAGTTCACATCCTCTGGTGTTTCATCAAACAAGGGTGAAAGATCATTCTCTACTTCAACACCATTACCCTTAGTCGCGTTATTAAACTTCGTCTGAAGTGGAGCAAACACACCTGCTGGCCGACTATTCTCACGTGCCAACAATGAATCAATATAGCTCTCCATGGTCTCCACCGCCTTTTCCACCCGCTGCTGCTTCTCCCCCACAACATAGATTTCCTTCTCCATGTTGAGGGTAGTGTGCGTCATCATCCCTACCGCCCCAAGGACGATAAGAACGCAAAAGGTGGCAGTCAGCCAGATGATCCAAGGTCTAGTCATGATTTGTCTAATTATGCCGCGTCATCGAGCTTCACCATGTAGCCCTTACCGCGAACTGTTGCCAATATATTTTGCTCCTGGTCACGGAGCTTGTGGCGTATATTTGCAATGTGCATGTCGATGGTGCGCGTCGATATCCCCTTCGGATCCAAGCCCCACACTTGACGTAAAATTTCATCGCGATCCACTGCTCGGCCTGAGTTGGCACTGAGATAACGCAGTAAATCGACTTCGCGATCTGATAAGTCTTCGCGTCCGCCATCTTGGTAGCGCACTTCGTGACGATCAAAATCAGCCACTCCTTTAAAAAAGCGTAATTCATGCACCTCAGCAGGACGCTCGGTAGTGCGACGCAATACAGCATCCACACGGGCCAGCATTTCACGCACACTGAATGGCTTCACCACGTAATCATCCGCTCCCATCGTCAGCCCCTTAACTCGGTCAGTCTCCTGGCCTTTCGCTGAAAGAATGATCACCGGTTGACCAGAACGTACCGCATTCAGCTTTTCTAAAATGTCGAACCCTGAGAAATAGGGCATCACGATATCCAGCATCAGAAGGTTGTATTGGCAACTGAGTGCCATTTCCATTCCCTCCTTACCATCGCGTGCTTGCAGCACATTATATCCAGAAAAGGTCAATGCGTCGGAAATCCCCTGACGCACCCCATTATCATCTTCAACAACTAATATTGTAGGAGCAGTGTTCATATTTGTTTTGTGTAGTATAGGTTATCGAGGCAGTTCGATCAATCATTGATCCACCAAAGACACACTACCATGGCATCCGCACCCGTGTGTAAAGAGTGTGTAAAGTTCTGTAA
Organism: Vicinamibacteria bacterium; assembly: GCA_964194815.1. GTDB lineage: Bacteria > Verrucomicrobiota > Verrucomicrobiia > Verrucomicrobiales > Akkermansiaceae > Rubritalea. Next base: position 6,775 of record CAXMOB010000049.1, read on the forward strand.
ATAAGCTCTCATCTACTTCTTTCCGCCCCAACGACCAGCTGATATGCAGGCAAAACCAATCGCCAAAGAAACCAAACAAACAGTGAATGGAGTAGTGAAATTGATCAAATGCGATGTCATTAAGGTATCTGATCCAACACCATCAACCTTGATATCCAAACGCTCGACCCCATTATCCATCGCAAACACAATGAGCGTTGCAATCATCGAGACCGCCATCCAAATATAACCAAATAAAGTTAATTTATTCATGTGCAAGCTATGTTCCCTATACATCCACACGCTCGCGAGCGTCCAGAAGATGACTCGCTACAGCACTACGTGCCCGTGTAGCATCACCACTCAAAATACCATCTAAAATCAACTTGTGATCAGCCAATGTGTCAGACCAAATCCCTTTATTACTGACAAACACCTGATCTAGGTAAGCCATGTATCGAGCCTTCATTGCCTGGCCTAGAAGTAAAAACATGCCGTTCCCTGAGGTTTCCAACAATTTGATGTGAAAATCAATATCGAGGATCGCGTACTTTGAGACATCCTTACATTCCTCCATTTCAGCATAGGCCTCTTTAATGATGTTGAGCCACACCTCATCCTGCGATAAGGCCAATTTCGCGGCAGACTCACCCTCGATCGCTGCACGCATTTCCAATAAATCTCTTAGCTCTTTCTCACCAGATGCCAACACTGAGTAGACGCGAAACGCCTCAGATAAACTATCAATCTGACCACCTCGCACATAACTGCCACTGCCATTTATCGTTTCGATCAATCCGCGACCTCTCAACTCACGCATCGCCTCACGCACCGATGTGCGACTCACCCCATATTCTCCACAAAGCGCGCCTTCAGATGGCATTTTCATGCCCTCCTCCCATTTGCCAGAAAGAATATTTTCCTCAAGGACCTCTTCAACGCGCTGACTTGCTTTTAATTTCTCCATAACTGCTTGGCTGTCCACTAGCTATACTACAGCTAGGATT
>CAXMOB010000050.1:0-6139 GCA_964194815.1 Vicinamibacteria bacterium
TGGCACCTTGTGCAGATCACAGGGGAGCAAGCAGCTAAGGAGCAAACATTTGAGCAATGCGAAGTGGAGATCGTTGAGGCAGCCAAAGCCAGAGCGGTGCAACCAGCATTGATTAAGTGGAGAAAACGCATCCGTGACGAGGCTGGAATCATGATGCGTCATAAAGACTCAAGTAAGGATTCTGTTACTTTGAAGAACCGTCGCTGTCGTGTGGAAATCTTTAGTGACATCTTTAGCTTACCTTATACGCAAGCAGAACGATAGTGACAGGTCAGATTAATAATCAGTCCATGAGCCTAAATAATAGTTGCCAAGTGGGGTAAAATTCGCTTTTTGAAGTTTATGCACATCTCAGTCCTCGACCTATTTAGTATTGGTATTGGTCCATCTTCCTCGCACACGGTGGGGCCGATGCGTGCAGCGTGTAAATTTGTCAATGATCTCGCTGAGCATGCTGACTACCAACGAGTGCAGCGGGTGCGATGTGCTCTATACGGTTCACTGGCCGCGACTGGTAAGGGGCACGGCACTGGAGTTGCCATTATTTTTGGATTCATGGGTCAAAGCCCTGAGAGTATTGAAGTTTCTGAGATGGACGCACGTATGGCCGAGCTTAAGGAAAGTAAAAAGATGCTGATTGTTGGGGGGCGAGAAGTTGATTTTGAAGAGCGTGTGGACATAGACTTCTTGCGTCTTACCCCTTTGCCATTGCACCCGAATGGGATGCACTTCTCAGCATTGGATGGCGATGGAGAAGTGGTCCATGAGGAGATCTTTTACTCAATAGGTGGGGGCTTTATTGCTACCGAAAAAGAGTTGAAGGATCCTAAGCCAGCTCCGAGTGAGGGCCGTATTCCTCATCCTTTTGATACAGGAGATGATTTACTAGAAATAAGTGCGGGGATGGGCTGTTCGATTGCTGATATTATGTTGGCAAATGAGAACGCTATGCGACCTGAGAAGCAAACGAGAAAAGCTCTCGACGCGATTTGGGTAGCGATGCAGGAATGTGTGCAGAACGGCATTGCTCATAAAGGCATATTACCTGGCGGTTTAAAGGTGAAGCGTAGAGCTAACCACATCTATAATAAATTGATTCAGAGTGGTGAGGCCTTGATTGCTGATCCCTTGTCGATTCTTGATTGGGTGGGATTGTATGCACTTGCGGTGAATGAGGAAAATGCTGGTGGTGGACGTGTAGTGACGGCACCTACGAATGGTGCGGCTGGTATCATTCCGGCAGTGTTGCACTATGCGGTGAAGTTCACCAAGACGCCACATAAAGATGGGGTGCATCGCTTTTTACTTTCGGCTGCAGCCATTGCTTCTTTGTATAAGAAGAATGCGTCTATTTCTGGAGCTGACGTCGGTTGTCAGGGTGAAGTAGGGGTTGCTTGCTCTATGGCGGCAGGAGCACTTGTTGAATACCTTGGCGGCACTCCAAAGGAGGTGGAGAACGCCGCTGAGATTGGAATGGAACATAACTTAGGGCTCACTTGTGATCCGATCGGAGGACTAGTTCAGATTCCGTGTATCGAAAGAAACGCAATGGGATCAGTGAAGGCGATCAAGGCCGCTCGCATGGCGATGCTCGGTGAAGGCTCTCACTTCGTATCGCTAGATAAAGTGATCAAGACGATGTGGGACACAGGTAAAGACATGCAGGAAAAGTATAAGGAAACCTCTCGTGGTGGTCTTGCTGTGAATGTGGTTGAATGTTAACAGAATTCGATTAGGTATAAAGTATGCACCCGATGATTGAAAAGGCTTGCCGCGTGGTTGACATTGAGATGGAAGCACTTGAGCTACTCAAAGAGAGCTTGGATGAAGAATTTTGTTCAGCAGTAGAGGCTATTCGAGAAGTTTTAGACAATGGTAAGAAAATCGTTGTCGTTGGTGTAGGCAAGTCAGGTAACATTGGTGTTAAGATTGCCGCTACGTTAAATTCAACTGGAGCTACCTCAGTGGTGCTTAATTCTCAGAATGCACTGCATGGTGACTTGGGTATTGTCTCTAATGGTGACGCCGTGATTGCCTTGTCCTACTCTGGAGAAACTGGCGAATTGGTTGATCTTCTGCCACACATCAAGCGTTTGGATGTGACGATGATTTCTATTACAGCTAAGAAAACTTCCACTTTAGGCGAGTTGTCAGACTACACCCTATGCACTCCGATCAAGCGGGAGGCTTGTCCGTTAGGCCTGGCCCCAACATCGAGTTCGACTGCCGCATTGGTGATGGGAGACGCACTAGCGATGGTATTGCTAGATGTGAGAGGGTTTACTGAAAAAGATTTCGCCTCGTATCATCCATGTGGTACGTTAGGACGTGCGTTATTGACAAGAGTGTCAGATATTATGCGACACGGCGAACAACTTGCCCTTTGTGGAGTTGACGCAACCGTCATGGATACGATTAAGGCGATGAGTGCAGCGCGTTCAGGTGCCTGTTTTATTCTCAATGAGGATGAGACCTTGGCCGGTGTGTTCTCGCATGGCGACTTTGCGCGTGCCTTCCAAGATGATGCGGCAATTGGTTCAAAGCTTGTTTGTGAATTGATGACGAAAGATCCTGTCACTGTTGCTCCAGATGCTCTTGCCGTTGAGGCAGTGAAGACGATTCAGCAATATCGTGTGGATGACGTGCCGGTCGTGGATCAACACCAAAAAGTCTTGGGCGTTGTGGACACCCAAGACTTTGCACGTTTAAAGTTGGTTTAAAGAACTTGCTGTCCTACTCCTTATTGAGGAGGTATTGGACTCGGTGCTTACTCAGTCCTTGGAGTGTTTTTAGAGCACTGGCTGGGATATTGAATTTTAGGTTCTCTGGATCCATTTCATGAACCATCGCTGCTGAGTTGAGGATGAGATTGATCTCGACTGGATCATCTGATTCCTTAGCAGCTTGAGTGATCACTTGAATGGCTGTTTGTGGTTCGCCGACGTGAGCTAGATATTCGGCTGCGCGTACTCTAACGAGTCTATTGGTGTCAGAGATAGCCATTTTCTTAAGCTTGTCAAACAGCTCTCTGTTAGCGAAGCGTGTTGCACTAATGCAGCCCCAATAGCGTTGCCAAGGGTCATCGGCTTCGAGTGCAGCTAAGATACCAATTTTTGCTTTTGCAAACGGTTGAAGTTGGAGGTCTGCGATAGCGATGAGCTTACTGATTTGTTTGCTGTTCGCTTCGCCATAGGCCGTGTGGTTGACAATCTCTCCGCTGATCAGATGGCTTTCTGGATAGAAGCTTAGATCGTTGATCTTTCTCGCATTGGCTGCGAGTTCCGTACGCATTGCTTTGAGTGTGGTAGCAAACTTAGGATCGTTGGCGAGGTTGTTGAGCTCATAGGGATCCTTGGTTAGATCGAAGAGCCCTTCAGGTGCTCTTTTTTCGAAGAACTGGCTTTGCTGCTTGTTGAGCTTGCCGGCTCTGAAGAGTTGGCGAAGTTCTTGATATGCTTGTGATTTGTAGCGATAGAAGTTGTGGAGGCCATCAGTGTTGAAGGGTTGATAGCTACGCATATACTTCATGTCTCCTTTACGAAGAGTGCGCACGAGATCGTATTTTTCATCGAATCTATCAGCGTGACCAAACGACGGGCGGTCTTCAAGTGACTCCGCTGTGATACCTTTACCGAGGAATGGCTTGCCGTCGAATTTTTCATTTACTTTGATCCCAGCCGCGTGGATGAGCGTAGGGCCGAAGTCGTAGAAGTTGACATTAACATTGGTGCGCGTGCCTTTTTTGAAAGGGATGAGGTGTTTCCATTTATCGGGGAAACGAATCACCAATGGGGCGTTCAATCCAGTTTCGTAAGCATAACCTTTGCTCCGTGGTAGGATGCCACCGTGGTCACCAAAGTAGAAGATAATGGTGTTGTCATAGACTCCGTCAGCTTTGAGCTGTTGGATGAGCTCACCAACTTGACCGTCGATCACTTGGATACGCTTTTGATAGGCAGCATAGCTATAGCGCATGGTTTTTGTGTCAGGGTGATGAGGTGGGATCGTGAGATTTTTCGCTAAGTCGTCTAAGGGACCTTGTTCGATTGCCGCTTTTGGAAAATGGCCTGAGCTTTCGTGGGATTTGTTTAACGATGAAAGCTGGTAGAAGAACGGTTGTCCTTTCTTTTTTTTCTTCCAATCACTTTTACCACTCCAAGCGGACTTGAAGTCGATTTGAACATTGTAGTCGGTTTTTCCTTTGTTTGAGGTGTAGTAACCTGCTTCTTTTAGATAAAATGGGAATGGCTGAAGCCCCTTTGGCATAGGCACCGTTTGCTGCTTTCGGTGATATTGAGCTCCAATACGTGGAACTTGACAGCCCGTGAGTAGGGTGGATCGTGCAACAGAACAAACAGCTCCGTTAGAGCAAGTGGCGTCAAATGTGACGCCGTCCTTCGCTAGTGCTTCGATGTGTGGTGTGGCAATGCCAGTAGGATCAAAGTGCTTGAGGTGGTGTTTTGAATTATCCTCTGAGATAACCCAAACGAAATTAGGTCGATCTTCGGCGTAGAGAGCCCCGAGGCTGAGGATAGTCAGCGTGGTAAGTTTTGTGATCATGAGCGATTGGTTGAGTTAAGGATTACTTGGTGTTACGAACACCGTTGCCTTTCACCAGGCGCTCTAGCAGAGCTTTCATTTCACTAGTTTTCTCCGGGTTCTTGGCTAGTAGGTTTGTTTGCTCACCTGGATCGTTTTCGAGATTGTAGAGCTCAGCTTTCTTTTTGTTAGCAATGTATTTCCAGTTGCCTAAGCGCAGTGCTTGGCCACGTGCTTCTTCGATCATGTAGGGAAGGCCTTTTTGATCTTTACCGATGAGAGCGTTAAACATGTTGCGGCTGTCTTGTGCTTCGTTTGCTCCGAGTGGCACTTTAAGCATAGAGGCGAACGAGGCGAGGAAGTCGATCTGGTTCATCATGGCTGACGATTCACTACCAGGCTTGATCTTACCTGGCCACTTCACGATGAATGGCACACGCGTTCCTCCTTCGTAGATTTGGTATTTGCCACCACGATAGATTCCTGAAGCATCGTGACCATTATCTACTTCTTTGGTAGAGGTGTGCACAGTTGTGCCGTCTTTGTAACCGTCATCATAGACTGGGCCGTTGTCGCTTGAGAATATGACGATGGTGTTTTCATCGAGCCCATTGTCTTTTAAAGATTGGAGAATTTGTCCTGTAACCCAGTCGAACTGCACCATGGCATCACCACGGAAACTCAATCCTGTTTTCCCTTGGAAACGTGGGTGTGGTGCACGTGGCACGTGAATATCTTGAGAAGCGAAGTAGAGGAAGAATGGCTTGTCCTGAGCTTTACGAGATTTGAGGTAGCTTTTAGTCTGAGTGACAAACTCGTCCGCCATGGTCTCGTCATTCCAGAGAGCTTTTTTACCACCCCACATGACGCCAATACGACCGATGCCATTGATGACAGAGTTGTTGTGCCCATGAGATGAACGATAGTAAGTCATCGACTCTGGATTTTTTTTGCCATTTGGGTAGACAGTAGAGGTGTGACCCTCAGGTGCTTTGCCTACATAAATTGGGTCTTCTGGGTCGTGGTTAACGACGCGATGGTTTTCTACATACACACATGGCACGCGGTCATTTGTTGATGGAAGTAAGAAACTGTAATCGAAACCGACTTCAAGCGGTCCTGGTTTGACATCGCCATTCCAGTCGACCGCCGTTTTGCCATCGCCGATTCCCAAGTGCCATTTACCAACGATTGCAGTATCGTAGCCCGCCTTTTTGAAGAGCTTTGGTAAAGTGATTTTATCCAGTGGGATTTTTAATGGAGCATTTGGTGGCAAAATTCGCACCTTGTTACGGAATCCATGGACGCCCGTGAGCATCGAGTAACGAGAAGGGGTGCACGTGGCGGCAGAGCAATGACCGTCAGTGAACATGATTCCCTCGCTTGCGAGTTTATCGATGTTTGGTGTCGGAATGAGCTTTGAGCCGTAGACGCCCACGTCGCCATACCCGACATCATCACCATAGATGATGACTACGTTTGGGTGATCGGCAGCGTGTGCTGAGGTGAGCAATGCAAGTGAAAGGGTGAATAGAGTTAGTGTTTTCATGGTTATGAGTTGATGACGTTTCATAGCGATTCTATTTCACCTCGTTAGTGC
>CAXMOB010000051.1:0-3859 GCA_964194815.1 Vicinamibacteria bacterium
ACTACTTGGTTTGGATATTTAATCCTGCAGGGCCAATGAGTTGGATGTGGTTTTTCTGCATCGACTCAAGTTGGTTGAGAAAGAGCTGGAGCTGCATCTTTTTCTGGTCACCCATGATGTTGAGCACATCTTGTTGGAAGATCGTTGTGCTCAGTTTGTTAGCCACTGAGTTTGATTGCATCTGAATCAGCTCATCATTTCCGCTCGCTGGTGAAGTGAACAGTGCTTCCATTGGATTCTTTGGTTCAGGGAAGAGGTGAGTGAAGATATCCCCATCTCCACACTTGCTTAAGCATTCTTCGATGGCTTCATTGAGACCCCCTACTTTGTCGATGAGCCCAATTTTGAGTGCGTCAGCTCCTGAGTAGACTCGGCCACCAGCTAATTTTTCTAGATCACCTTTGATGCGATCTCCTCGGCCGTCAGTAACACGCTTTTTAAATGTCGCGTAGACATCGAGCATGCTATTTTTTACCAGTTCACGTTCCTTGATTGAGAATGCGCGTGAGGTGTTGTAGAGGTCGGCATACTGCCCACGCTTCATTGAATGTGTAGTGATGCCGAGTTTTTCCATGGCTCCACCGAGTGCGGGCTTCATGCCAACGACTCCAATGGAGCCGGTGATCGTGCCAGTTTCGGCATAGATGGTATCGGCCAATGCGGAGACATAGTATCCACCGCTTGCGGCAACGCCACCCATAGAAACGATGAATGGCCGCTTGGTTTGTTTAAATTCTTCGGTTGCTTCCCAGAGCACTTCCGATGCCTTGGCTGAGCCGCCAGGAGAGTTGACGCGTAGAACAAGGCCTTTACACATTGGGTCTTTAGTCGCTTTAAGCACTTCCTTTCTCACTGGGGCAATGGAGGCGTCTGTGATGGCACCTTCGAGTGGAATGATGGCGATGTATGGCTTGCTTAGGTCTCGGGTATCTTTTGAACCCGCCATGAGCTTGAATAGGTCCATGATGCCCTCGATTTTCGGAGCTCCTGTATCTGGAAGTGCATAGGATTTATCAAACTTGTAGTCTTTGTATTTAGCTTTTATCTTCTTAATGAGATCAGTGCGATACTCTAGGTGGTCGACTAACTTAGCGTCGAGGAGTTGCTGTGATGTGACGAAGCCTTGGTCGATAATCTTCTTCACGTCATTGTCCTTCAGGGATCGACCCGAGGCCACTTGAGAAATGATTTGGCTGTAGAGTGAGTCGAAGAGAATGGAGGATTGCTTATCAGCCGCCTCGCTAGGCCCAGTGCGATAAAATTGTTCACCCGCACTTTTAAAATCTCCGATGTGAACGACATCCATTTTGACACCAATTTTATCGAGGAGGCCTTTGAAATACATGGATTCACTATGGAGACCTTGAAAGCTGCTACCGCTTTCTGGCATCAGAGTGAAGTGGTTACATGCACTACCGAGCATAGCGGTGCTGAGGCTATAAGATTCAGTGAATAACCAGACGTCCTTTTTTGCTGCTTTCGCTTGCAACAGGAGTCGGCGAACTTCTTGTAGTTGCGCTAAGCCCATTGAGGCATCGTCGATGTCGATGAGGATGGCTTTGACCTCTTTATCTTTGATGGCGAAGTTGATGCTTTCTACGAGGTCGTAGTGAGTGATTGGTCGCTTTGGGTTACTAATGGAACTGAGGATATCTCCTGAGGCAGCGCCACTTTCAGGAACTTTACCTTTAAGGTCGTAGACTACCACTGTGTTTTTGGCACAGAGCGCCGCAGTTAAAGTGAATGCACAAAGTGCGGTTGGGATGAGTGTTTTCATTGTATTTATATTGGGATGCTACAAGAGCCTTACACAAGACTATTGATAATTTTTTTCATGGAGCTTACAGGTATTACTCTATATTTGTGCTATTTTAGTTTGAGGTGCGATAGCCGGAATTCTTCAACTTTCTGATGAGTGACGATACTAGCAAATGGAGGGGGAGGGACTCAAGGAATTAGAGTGCGGAAAGTGAGTTGGGCTTAAGCTTGTCAACAATGACATAATTTTTGAACGCTTGGCTTGATTCAGCCTTGCATCTTGTCTAAGAAGTCAGCATATTTTGCCTCCGTAAAGGTGAAACACCTTATAACTGTAAGCGTTTCTCGAAATTTCATGTCAACGAACTACATCTCAGACGATGCCCCATTCAACGCAGAGCAGCGTGTTTGGCTCAATAATCTCGTCTCCAACTTCATTAACGACCTCACATCTGGTAAAGGATTGTCCGGGGTAGGTGGAGAAGTGGTTCCTGTAAAAATTCTTTTCGGATCCCAGACTGGCAATTCTGAAGCCTTGGCGAAAAAACTCGCGAAGGTTATGGCGAAAGGAAACTTCGCTCCTGAAGTGGTGGATATGGGCGACTATGAGCCAGGTTCACTCACTGTAGATGAAAACATCCTGATCATCACCTCTACCTACGGCGACGGTGAGCCACCAGATAACGCGGCGGACCTTCATGAGTTTATCTTGAGTGATGCCGCACCAAGACTGGAGAACCTGAACTATTCTATTTTCGCATTGGGCGACACCGAATATCCGGATTTCTGTAAGTGTGGTATCGAGTTTGATGATCGTCTTGCTGAGTTGGGAGCGAACCGTATATTCCCTCGCGTCGATTGCGATGTCGAGTATGACGAACTTTATAATCAATGGAAGAAAGGTGTGCTCGATGCTCTAGGAGCTACTGCTGCACCGCTTACAGTTTCTGACGATGATGAAGTGGAAGATGGCTATTCTAAGACAAATCCATTCCCGTCAGCGATTCTCAATAAATACAACTTAAATGGTTCTGGTAGCCAGCGTGAAACTCATCACATTGAGTTCTCATTAGAAGGCTCAGATCTTGAATACCACGCTGGAGATGCACTATCGGTGCTTCCTGTGAACCCTGAAGATGTAGTTGACGAGATCATCAAGTCACTTCCATTTAATACCAACGATGAGGTCCCTTTCCCTAGCGGTAAAGCAGAAGGATCACTGAAGGACGCTCTTATGTATCACTACGACATTCGTAGTTTATCTAAGGGACTTCTTGAAGAGTGGCAAAAACGCTCAGGTTCACCCTACCTACGTGCCCTCATGCAAGGTGGTACCAAAGAAGATTTTGATAACTTTATTTGGGGTCGTGAGTTAGTTGACTTGGTCACCGATTGCCCAGCAGACTTCGCAGATGGTGAGGAATTTGTTTCAGTGTTGAAGAAGCTTCAGCCAAGGTTGTATTCTATTTCCTCGTCACCTAAAGCGCACCTAGGTGAAGTGCATTTGACTGTGGCGATTGTGCGTTATCACAGTAATTACCGTGATCGCGGAGGTGTTTGTTCTAGCTTCCTTGCAGATCGTGTTGAGGGTGTGCAGCCAAAAGTATTTGTGCATGTTAACAAGGCATTTCGCTTACCTACGGACTTATCTAAGCCAATTATTATGTGTGGGCCAGGAACAGGTATTGCTCCATTCCGTGCGTTCTTGGAAGAGCGTCGTGCGACTGAGGCGACTGGTAAAAACTGGTTGCTCTTTGGCAACCCGCATGAAGCGACCGATTTCCTTTACAGGAACGAGATCGACGCGATGTTGGAAGATGGCACCTTGAGTAAGCTAGATACGGCATTTTCACGTGACCAAGCAGAAAAAATTTATGTGCAAGATCGCATGATTGAAGCTGGTGCTGAACTTTGGCAATGGCTGCATGACGACGGCGGATACTTCTACGTTTGTGGTGACGCTTCACGCATGGCTAAGGATGTGGATGTGGCACTACATAAGATTGCTCAACAGCATGGTGGACTTTCAGAAGAGGACGCTAAAGCCTATTTCAAGCAAATGAAGAAAGATAAACGCTACGCACGCGACGTTTACTAGGGA
>CAXMOB010000052.1:0-10275 GCA_964194815.1 Vicinamibacteria bacterium
GGAGCGATGCGGGCATCGTGACTGAAGAAAAACACTGATTGTATAAGAATACAGCGAGTAACCTTCACCCAATGCGTAGCCTAGTCTCTTCATCCTTACAAAAAAATCATTAGTCTCTTTTGTTTCTCTAAGTGGTATTACTGCATCCGCAATAGCTTACTTAAAATAAGCCAACAACCTTACCGTCGGCATCAACATCAATCCGATTCGAGGCAGGGACCTTAGGTAAACCTGGCATCGTCATGACATCTCCACAGATCATCACCACAAACTCAGCACCTGCCGAGAGACGGACTTCACGAATATGCACTACGTGCCCTTTAGGTGCTCCTTTTTCCGTCGGATCAGTAGAGAACGAAAACTGTGTCTTCGCAACACAGACTGGGTAATGCCCAAAACCATCGTCCTGTAATCTATCGATCTGCTTCTTCACCTTCGTGTCTGCTGTAATACCAGCGGCCCCGTAGATCTTCTCAGCAATAGCTTCCATCTTATTCCAAAGCGGAACTTCATCTTCATAGACGAACTTGAAGTTTGATACTGATTTCTCGATCGTATTCACCACCTCTTTAGCCAGATCTTCTGCCCCAGCTCCTCCATTCGCCCAATGGTCAGCAATCACAACTTTAACCCCGAGGTTTGCAAGCTTAGTGGTCACCAGCTCGATTTCTGCATGAGTATCGAAAGAAAATTTATTAATAGCGACCACACATGAGAGACCGAAGTGCTCTGTCACATTCTCCACGTGCTTCTCTAAATTTTCCAAGCCTTTTTCAAGTGCCATCAAGTTCTCATGCTGAAGATCCGGCACTGCCACTCCTCCGTGGAACTTCAATGCCTTCAAAGTGGCAACAACGACGCAGACATCTGGCTTCAAACCAGATTTACGACATTTAATATCAATAAACTTCTCTGCTCCTAGATCTGCACCGAAACCAGCTTCAGTGACAACGTAGTCAGCCAACTTCAATGCTGTCTTAGTCGCCACTACAGTATTACAACCATGAGCAATATTCGCAAAGGGTCCGCCGTGAATAAATGCCATGTTACCTTCGAGAGTTTGCACTAAGTTTGGCTTAAAGGCATCCTTCAACAACACGGTCATTGCTCCATGGGCCTCGAGATCACGTGCATAGATCGGCTCACGCTGACGCGTATATGCCACAATGATGTTGCCAAACTTTTCTTTCATTTCTTCAACGGAAGTTGCCAAACAGAAAATCGCCATCACTTCTGATGCCACTACAATATCAAAGCCGTCTTCTCTAGGAAATCCATTACTGACTCCTCCAAGAGCCACTGTGATCTGACGCAAGGCGCGATCGTTCATATCCACGACGCGACGCCACTTGATACGACGTTGATCAATCCCCAATGCATTGCCATGATGAATATGGTTATCAATGAGTGCGGAAAGTAAATTGTTCGCGAGGCCAATCGCGTGGAAGTCGCCAGTAAAGTGAAGGTTGATATCCTCCATTGGCACAACCTGTGCATAGCCACCACCTGCAGCACCACCTTTCATGCCGAAGCATGGTCCAAGTGAAGGCTCCCGAAGACATACCGCAGCTTTCTTACCGATGCGGTTAAGCCCGTCAGTCAACCCTACTGATGTCGTTGTCTTGCCCTCACCTGCTGGAGTTGGACTGATCGCGGTCACCAAGATCAATTTGCCATCTGGGCGATCCTGAAGCGAATCAATATAATCCAGGCTAATTTTAGCTTTGTAGTGACCATAAGGCTCCAAATGGTCTGCCTCAATCCCTAGTTTTTCTTCCGCTAAAGGTAAAATCTTCAGCATCTTTGCTGCCTGTGCGATCTCAATATCAGTCATGGGGCTAAGCTAGCATTCATCCAAACATTTGTAAGACATAATTTTACAGAATCTTGTCCCATTAAGTTGGAAAATCACCCATTTTACGCTACCTTCGCCCCACCATGTTCACTATTAAAGTTTTGCTCGTCATTGGACTCATCGTGTGGTGTTGGTTAGGCTACTTCCTTATCAGTCGATTCCAAAAACTTTTCGGCCCGCATCCGGACGATCCCGCCGAATCAGCAGGTGCCCGCTCCTTCGGCATTGCACACATCGTTGCTATCTGGATTGGCACCTTCTGTATCTTCATTTACTTCCTACAAAAATAATCGTAGCAGGACACGAAAAAGCCCCGCTCTGAATATCATTCAGAACGAGGCTAAAAGAGTGATCTCACTTCAAAGTGACTCCTAGAAGTTCACCGTCACGCCAGCGAAGAATCCGGCTCCACGTCCTGGGAACGTGCCTTCATATTGGTTGTCGAGAAGCACATAGTCTTCATCTGTGAAGTTCTCTGCACGAGCATGAATCGTAATATCGCTCGTTGCCTTATACTGCACAAAAGCTCCGAAGATGAGGAATTGTTCCAAATTTTCATTGCCGATTGAACGGTTATCCAGGTAGCTAGCTGAACCACCAACAGTCCACTTTTCATCGAATGAATAACTCAACTCAGCACGAGCACTGTGCTCAGGTAGGTCATCGAGAGAATTATCTAACCAAGTGTAGTTCACCGAATAACGGAGGCGATTAGTGAAAGCATCACCAGCAAAACCAAACTCAATACCATTGGCCTTGGTCTTACCTGGAGTATTCGTGCTTCCAGTAAGAGTGATGGCGTTCTCAACATCCGATTCAAAATAAGTGATAGAAAACTCCCCACCTTCAACTTCACGTTGATACCCGACATCCCAACTAAACGATTCCTGCGGCTGTAAATTAGGATTACCAAAAAAACCATAGAGCTGCCCGAACGAGGGAATGCGATACGCAGTCCCCACAGAGGCTCGCACCAATGACATCTTGGAGAGTTTGTATGAAACTCCCCCACGATAAGTGAGTTCACCATCATAGTCACTGTAGTCTTCCCAACGTGCCCCAAGGGTAGCACTGAGATCCTGAGTAATTTCATAATCACTATTGACGTGCACGCTCTTCACTTGTCTGTCGTGACGGACAGAAAAAGCGTCAACGTAATCAACATCTTCATAGGCGGCTCCAAACGAAACAATATGGTGATCATTGAGCTCTAGATTGTTGTTCCATTCGATACTAAATTGCTTCGAGTCAGTCCAAAAATTGCCATTCAGCTCGGTCTCGTCATCATAATCGGCCTCATAATGGCCTAGAATTAATTTAGACTGCCATGAATCGGTGATGTAGCCATCCACGAATACCGTCGTCAAAAGATAATCAAAGTGATCCATCAATAATCCATTGGCATAAGGGCCTCCATAGTTGGGTGCTTGGTAATATGAATCACCATGACGGAATGTGAACCCTAGTGTCCAATCGTCGTTCATTCCATAATCCAAACGTAAGCGTGAGGAGTTCTGGTAAAAATCATTGTGATCAAGATCGTTCTGGCTCGTCTCATACCCCATGCCTACAGAATAAGCTAACTTCCCCATCACCCCTTGTGTGTTGAAATCAGTTCTAAAGGAACCAAAGGAACCAGCTTCAACAAAAGCACGCGAACCCACGCCTTCCATACCAGCTTCAAGATCAATCCCAATCACACCACTCATCGCATCACTGCCGTAGCGGGCTGATTGAGCACCTCGTAAAACCTCTAAGGTACCAAAATCTGTAGAATTCAACACCCCTAATAATCCATTGGAACTTAGTCCGAAGTTCGCATTACTCACACGCACCCCATCAACACGGAGTTGTGTATCTGCCGTGCGTAAGCCCCTAATAAACACCGAGCTAATGGATCCACGTTGTCCACCAGTGCTTAAGGATATCACACCAGGAACCATTCCCAGCACTTCTTCGATACTTGGCACTCGATCGAGCATTAACTCGTCAGTGTGAAGCATCGTAGATGCGTAGGGTAAGTCGTGGGTCGACTTCTCAAATCCTGTGGCTAGCACAGTTGTTTCTCCTAAATCGTCATGAGCCATGACTGAAGAACTAACACTTAGACCCAGTAAAACTGAGGTCACACATTTTTCAATTGTTTTTTTATTCATATACTATTGGTCGTAACCACCTGTATCTCGCAGGTGAAGTTTCGAGCTCCTTAGGCTGGTAGTCTGACTTATCTAGTGTGCACTAGAATTACAGTGGCGAAACCGTCGTGGAATTGAACATCTCTGTTCGCACCACATTCCCCATCTATTTCCTGCTCTGCTAAGAGCTTCCCGTGGAGTGGCAATGATCAAATCATCACCACCGCGAAGCAGTGATAATTTGATCAAATTGTCAATCGTCCATCTACCCAAGCAACCTTATTCTCGACAGCACCGAGATAATATAGTCTAATAAGATCTCTCTTTAACTCTTACAGAGGTAACACATGTTAAATAACGCTCAACTAGTAATAGTCACATCCGCAATCACCCTAGCACTTATCAGCTCTGTCCATGCTTCTCGCGACATTCACTTTGCCGGCATCGACGTCGGCACAACTGAGCACGATATCGAAACTTTCGCACTCAATTGGGGAATGACTATTACAGATGATATCAATAGATTACTACCCCTTAAAAAGTATCGAATCCAAAGTAACCTTGAAGCCTCATTGTTCTACTGGGCTGATGATGATAGTGAAATCTTTGGAACCTCCGTCCAGCTCATTTTTGACTATGAGTTCAGAGATAAGCAGGTTTTTGGGTGGCAACCATACGTCGATTTTGGCACAGGTATAGCCCTGTTATCAAACACCGAGATTGGCCCACTCGACCTCTCGTCAGCCTTTCAATTCAAAAATCATCTCAGCCTCGGAATCCGTAAAGACAATATGGATTTATCCATTCGCCTAGCACACCTTTCCAATGCTGGCATTAAAGAACCTAACGAAGGTATTAACATCCTATCCTTCGCAGCCAGATATCGATTCTAGAAAAATGAATACGCATCCATATCGAAGATGACCGTCACACCCTCGGGCGATGGTGTCCTAGCTAAGACAGCTCGGACATGATTTGATAAAGTGCGGGCATTGGGGCAGCGAATCGTCATTTGATAACGAAATTGCCCATGGGCACGCATCAAAGGCGACGGCATCGGTTCCCCTAAATGCACCATGGGAGGAAGCCCATCTTTTAGACGCTTGTGTAGATTTTCTAAGGTAAACTCGGCTAAACGCTCATGGTTAGAGCGCGTTCCTAACACAGCACAGTGCCCATACGGCGGATAACTAAACTGCTGTCTAAACGATAACTCCTGCTCGGCATACCCATCAAAATCATGATGGCGAGCAAACTGAATCGATGGCGAATGCGGGGTCGCAGTTTGAACAATCACCTCCCCCTCTAGCTCGCCTCGACCTGCTCGTCCTGCCACCTGCGTCAACAATTGGAATGTTCGCTCCCCCGCTCTGAAGTCAGGGACGTGAAGCCCTAGATCAGCATTAAGCACCCCAACCAAAGTCACATTCGGAAAGTGCAGTCCTTTCGCAATCATCTGCGTTCCAATAATGATATCGATCTTCTTCGCCTTGAACGCATTCAATGTATCCCGCAACGCATTCTTGCGACGCATCGTATCAGTATCGATTCTAGCGACCTTATAACGAGAGAAAACCTTTCGGATCACTTCCTCGACCTTCTCCGTTCCAAACCCTTGAAAACGAATTGCCGGGTCACCACATTCTGGGCACTTTCGCGGAACGATCGCTTGGTGTCCACAGATGTGACAAATCAAACGCTCTTCTCCACGGTGAAATGTTAGCGGTATAGAGCAATGCACACACTCACACACATGACCACATGGAGGACATTGCAAAGATCTAGCAAAACCTCGACGATTGAGAAATAGAATCACCTGTTCTCCATTCTCTAGCTTTTCATTCATCGACCCTCGTAGCTTATCCGACAGCACCACCATGCTCGACTTCTGCTTTTGAGACTCAATACGCATGTCAATCACGCGGATAATAGGCAAGGATTGACCATCCACACGTTGCTTCATCTCGACCAGTTCGTATTTATCTTTTTGCGTATTAGCGAAACTCTCTAACGAAGGCGTAGCAGAACCTAACAACACAACACAATCCTCAAAGTGGCCACGTAACACTGCGATATCACGCCCGTGATATCGTGGTGTCACATCTT
The DNA here is from genome assembly GCA_964194815.1 of Vicinamibacteria bacterium. Taxonomy (GTDB): domain Bacteria; phylum Verrucomicrobiota; class Verrucomicrobiia; order Verrucomicrobiales; family Akkermansiaceae; genus Rubritalea. The sequence continues at coordinate 6,097 of CAXMOB010000052.1, forward strand.
GTTTATAAGTGTTCTCATGTTCTTCATCTACTACGATAAGCCCCAACTTGTAAAGTGGTGCAAACACCGCAGAACGAGCACCAATCACAATCCGTGCTTTGCCTTTGCGTATGCGATGCCATTCATCAAACCGCTCACCTTGAGATAAATTTGAATGCAGCACAGCGACTAAATCATTTAATTTTGCAAATCGACTCTTAAACCGCTGCACCGTTTGTGGTGTTAGTGCAATTTCAGGCACCAAAATCAAAGCACTCTGTCCTCGATCTAGCACCTTTTGCACAGCCTGTAGATAAATCTCCGTCTTCCCAGACCCAGTCACTCCATGAAGCAGCATCGGCTTCTTCTCAGGCTGATCCATCATACGCACCACCCGCTCCAGCACCACCTCTTGCTCTGGATTTAGCTTCAGTGGTTTCGTTTCTAGAAATTCTTGGTCCTCATCTGGGTCGCGGCGCACTTGCTCCTCCCCCATTTTTACCACACCTTTTTTCTCCAAGCCTTTGACCGCCGCTGTATTCAAATCAGATAAGGCAATCCCCTCATCCACAGCCTTCACCAGAAGGTAAACTTGGTATTGCTTCGGGGCTTTCTTCTTTAACTTTTCAACCGCCTCATCGTCCAGAGCTTGATCCAATAAAACAATCTTACGTGTCTTCTCCGCATGGGCGTCTTGCCGCACTGATTCAGGCAATAACGCACGCATCACGTGCTCCATAGGTGAGCCATAATATTGACTCATCCATTTTCCCAATTTCATTAAATTGGGGGTGATCAATGGCTCAGGATCGATCAAGCCCTTGATCATTCTAGGAGTAAACCCCAAATCATACAGCTGCTCTTCACAGCCTAAAACCGTGCCCGTCGCATCCTTTTTACGCAAGGGAACCCTCACTCTACAGCCCACTTGAACTTGTAAATCTGAAGGCACCTCATAGTCGAAGACGAGCTCGGATGGCCCGTCGATTAACACTTTTGCTAATCGCATGGCCAAACAGTCACAGCCACGCGATCAATCGTCAAACGAATTGATTTATGATTTTTGTAGGTTACACCTAATTTGCTTTAAACTTACCCTGCGGGCAGAAAATTAAAACTGCGTATAGCTTCGTTCACTTTTTGGAGCGGGTAATACCCAATCCAAAAAGTCGCCTCGCTCAACTTGCTTTTCTTTCCTGCGTCAGCACCGCTAGTTGCCGAAGATTGTCTTAAACTAATCGCTAAAGTCCCCCTTTTTCCTTTTCATTCCCACCAATTTCATTACTTGCTTACCGCATGGCTGACCTCAAACCATCAATCCTTGGACTCCATAAGGACGAAATCACCAAGATCCTCGAAGAATCTGGCCAACCTAGATTCCGCACAGATCAGGTTCTGCAATGGGCATACGAGAAACGCGTCACCACATTTGAGGAGATGACAAACCTCCCACAGGCATTGCGCGACACCCTCGAAAAACAGTTTTCTTTCGTCAACATGACCCATGTCTCAACATCTGGCTCAGGCGACACCACCCAAAAATTCCTCTTCAAGCTTCACGACGGCCGCTACGTAGAAACCGTCCTCATCCCTGCTAACCCAGCACTATACTCAGAAACCTCTGACCGACGCACTGCCTGTGTGTCCTCTCAGGTAGGTTGTGCCTTTGCATGTAAGTTCTGTGCCTCTGGACTCGCAGGCTTCGCCCGCAACCTCACGGTTGACGAAATCGTCGGCCAACTCTTGATGATCGAAAAACTCTCAGGCGAAAAGGTCAACAACATCGTATTCATGGGCATGGGCGAACCCTTAGCCAATATGAAAAACCTCTCAGCAGCTCTCGATATCATCACCGCCGACTGGGGAATTGGTATCGGTGCACGTAAGGTCACCGTCTCCACTTCAGGACTAGCTCCGCAGATCGAGATCCTCTCTGAGAAACCTCAGCAGATCCGCCTCGCTATTTCACTCCACGGCGCCACTGATGAGGTGCGCGACCGCATCATGCCAGTCAACTCAAAGTGGAACATCGAAAAGCTCTTTAACTCGCTGCGTATCTGGAACGATCGCAAAAAGCAAAAAATTACCTTCGAATACATTCTCATCAAAGATGTCAACGATGACCTCGAGCAAGCCAGGATTCTTGGTAAGCGTGCCGCCGGCTTGAATGCTAAAGTCAATCTCATCCCCTACAACACAGTGGAAGGCCTCGAATGGGAGCGCCCAACTGAGGAACATTGTAAGGAATTTAGAAATCTCGTCTCCAAAGCAGGTGTCAGCACCACACTCCGGCTTGAAAAAGGACATGACATCAATGCGGCTTGTGGCCAACTACGACTCAAACAAGAGACTGAGGAAGGCATTATCCAAGCTCCGATTAAGGAACGAAATTAATCATCTCGGAGCCTCTTCTATTTAACATTTTTCGCCAATCGTCCTTACCTGATACAGCTGCTTCACTTACGACTTGCAATTTCAGAGTCTGTAGGTGATACACGCCGACAGATGAGCACATCAGAATTCCGTAAAACTAGTATTATCATCACCTTAGGCCCTGCAACAGACTCACCAGAACGTCTCGCAGAACTAATTGACAATGGTGTTGATGTATTTCGCCTGAACATGAGCCACGGTCAGCACGACTGGTGCCGCGAAGCAGTTCATAACATCCGTAGAATCGGTAAAGAGAAAAATCGCCACGTGGCTATTCTCTTCGATCTTCAGGGACCATCAATCCGCACAGGTGACCTCGAAGCTCCATTCCAACTTGAAGTTGGTGATAAATTGGAATTCCGCAAGAGTGACGCTGAGCCAAAGCTCGAACTTTCTACTACTGTAAACTACGGTGGCATGATCAACGACGTTTCTGCCGGTGACACACTCGTGGTAGACAATGGCACCATGCTAATGACAATCGACGAAAAGCAAGAAGATCGCATCATCTGCACCGTCAACACAGCTGGTAAACTTGGTAACCGTCGCCATATCAACCTTCCTGGTGTTCGCCTCAACCTTCCTGCTCTTACTGAAAAGGATCATGCTGACCTCGCAGTCGCAGTTGAATGTGAATCCGATTATATCGCAGGATCATTCGTGCGTGACGCAGCTCACGTACACGAACTTCGTGGTGCTATGGAAAAAATTGGCGGAACTGCTCACATCATTTCTAAGGTAGAAGACCAAGAAGCGATCAAGAACATCGACGACATCATCCTCGCTTCTGACATCATCATGATCGCTCGTGGTGACCTCGGCATCGAAGTGAATGTTGAAGAACTTCCACTCATCCAGCGCCACATCACACGTCGCTGTCACACTCTAGGACGTCGCGTTATCGTTGCCACTCACATGCTTGAGTCAATGATCACTAACCCGACTCCAACACGTGCAGAAGCAACTGACGTATCAAACGCTGTTTACGAAGAAGCTGACGCAATCATGCTTTCTGGTGAAACATCAGTTGGTGAATTCCCGATCCGCTGCGTTCAGACTCTCGATCGTATCGCACGTAGAATGGAAGGCACAGAAACAGTGGGTAACGCTGCTCTCGCCATCCTCAATACAAATAAGGGTAAAGTTGTTAAAGCTGCTATCTCGCTCGCTGACAGCCTCGAAGGTGCACACATCGTTGTGTTCACTAAGCGTGGTGTCATGTCTGTTCAGACTGCACTCCTTCGCCCGAAGGCACACATTCATTCATTTGCATCTACAACAGCTACCTGCCGCCGCTTGGCACTAGCTCGTGGCATCCAGAACTACCATCTTCCATTCTACGACGATCCACTCACCACTATCGACAGTGCTGTAGATCATCTCAGAAAAAACAACATTGTAGCTGCTGGCACACCATTGGTCATTATTTCTGACACCCTCAGAAAGAGCCAAACAGTGGATTCAATCCTCTTAGTTCACGCTTAATTGTCAGCTAAACTGATATCATTTTAAAAGCTCCGGTGCTCTTCAGCACCGGAGCTTTTTTGTTTCTCATCAAGCCGCCCTATAACCACTAGTGCCCCGAAGGCTGTAAATACCATTTAGAGTTTCAAAAGAGACTTATGCGAAGCTATATTCTTTTAGAATCGAGGCTTGATAAAGGAGCGATGCGGGCATCGTGACTGAAGAAAAACACTGATTGTATAAGAATACAGCGAGTAACCTTCGCCCAATGCGTAGCCTAGTCTCTTCATCCTTACAAAAAAA
>CAXMOB010000053.1:0-2400 GCA_964194815.1 Vicinamibacteria bacterium
ATTAGTCGAAGTTTCAGGTGAATTAGGATGAAATGAGCAACGAATACCCAGATCAGCCGCTCTCTTTGAAACGGCATTCACGTTCGCAACTAAGTGCTTCCTACGCTGTTCCAGATCGTGACGACCAGTGGGCATTTGCACTGTCATGAAGGTGGCATCTGGAAAATGCTTTAACATGTCGAATGCTCGCTGAGCTTCCGACTTCTCCATCTCAGTTTCTTCAGCGTGATTCCAGTCCTGCACAAAGGCAATCGAGGATAACTCAATTCCATGCTCCTCTAGCACATCCTTCAAAAGTAGCGGGTCCGATAGATCTCCCATCCATGGGAAGAGTGGTTCTATGCCTTGCATTCCAGCCTTCGCTGTCACCTCGATCATGTGAGCCAATTTATTATCCCAATAAGCTCCAGAGTCCTTCATAAACCACGTGTAACATTCATTTGCAAATTTCATTTTCATCGTCTTAATTTTTATTATATTTTTCTAACATTTCTTTAACAAACTGGTAGCCGTCTCGGCAAATATCCATCCTTGGATTGTAATCACGCCATACATGGATCGCATTGGCAAATGCCACGTCATCACGTGAGAATGCCTCAATGGTATACCATCCATTATAGTCAAGCTTTGACAACTTAGAGAACACTTCGTCCCAGCTAACGAGTCCACCACCAGGTGTTCCGCGATCGTTTTCACTGATATGCACATGTCCAAGCACGGGAGCAATGGTGTCGATAGCTGCACTAAATGATTTCTCTTCGATATTGGCGTGATGACTATCAAACATCCCTCGAAGATTCGGATGGTCTACCATCTCCACTAGCGTACGTAGTTGCTCCATTGTATTCACCAAATAGCACTCAAAGCGATTGAGAGCTTCCGGAGTAAGTGTCACTCCAGCTTGAGCGGCGTACTCAGCAGCTTCCCTCAGAACCTGAGCACTGCGTTGTAATTCATCAAGATGAGGAACATCATGAGAAAATTGGGCGTAGGCAGAATGAAATGGTCCACAAATATTTTTTCCTCCAGCTAGATGCACATTATCGATCGCAACCTTCAAGGTATCCAGTGCCTTTGCCTGCACTGACTTATCGCTAGATATTGGATCAGCTTCTGGACCCAGTCCTAGACATCCATTCACCTCCATGCCAACCGACTCGCAAAAGGCACCCACTCTACGGTAAATCGCAGGATCAGGATCGGCTAAAAATATCTCAATGCCATCGTAACCAATCGCACGTAGCTCTTCGATCGTCGCAAATTGAGGTTCATCTATCGACGTCCCCCATAGATGCATATTGATTCCAATCTTCATTAGACTTGAGCAAGCTTCAATTGATTCACTTGCTGCATCAGCTGAAGCACCTGTTGCCAAGTCGACGGGGTCTCCAAATCCTTATTATCGAACATACAACCATCCCAGCAGAGATGCTTAATTTCAGGGCGTTGATGGCCGTTCTCGTCGAGCAACCAATGTGATGCACAACGCACGACATCTAATTTACCATTCGGGTCATCAGCTTTGCAGTGGCGACCAGTTTTGTCATGACTACCAGAGCCATGTACTGTGCCGTCATTTTGTGCCACGTGAAAATCAAACGTCCACGGTCTCAGTGCTTTAGTCATCGTTGCGTAAGCTTCCCAAAATTGCTCATCAGAATAACCAGTATCAAGCAACCTGTCCTCTTCTGCATTATAACCTAATAAATAGAGATAGGTATGTGCCAAATCGGCTTGGAAGCCAACCGTCTCAGGCATTCCTGTTTCCTCTAGTAAATTTGTCATCTGCTGCCATGAATGCATTCCACCCCAACAAATCTCTCCCTCTGCGACCAACTTCTCACCATAACCTTGAGCTATCTCACCACTACGACGAAACGTATCAGCAATTTTCTTGGTATTGCCCAGTCGGTCAGAATCCCACGCTTCTACCGAAGTAGCTGAATCAATTCTAATACTTCCATACTGGCGCACACCATGCTCATTGAGTATCTTTGCATAGCGACAAGACTTCTCAACAGCACTCACAAACATATCCGCGTCATCCCCCATCGCACTACCACCACCAGCGCCCGGCCATACCGGAGCTACCACGCTACCAATGTTTAATCCAGCATCCGCAATACCATCCGCTAAGCGTTTGATTTCATCTTCGCCAGCATCAATATCAAGGTGCGGGTTACAGAGAAACAGATCAACTCCATCGAAGCCTCGGCCTGCGACCTCGGTATCCTTGGTAAGCTGTAACATCCGATCCAACGAGATAGGTGGTTGTTCACTGCCTTCTTCTTTTCCGACCAATCCTGGCCACATAGCATTGTGCAATTTCCAACTCATGACAAACCCTACAAAACTTCTGGCTCAATGTATTGTATAGAGACGGCTAGTTTTTGAACAAAT
>CAXMOB010000054.1:0-22134 GCA_964194815.1 Vicinamibacteria bacterium
GATTTTTGCAATTTCTAGAATTACAAAAAATAAGCTTTTGCTAGATACTGCAGCATCATTCTTTGCGTGCTGAAAAACGAGCCGTTCAGTGCGATAGCATGCCGCATAACATTAATAAATTCATGGCGCTGCTCACAATACAACGGAACAATCTTATGCTCCAATTTCTCATAAAGCGAGTCAGCATCTTTACCGCCGCTAATACAATCTATAGCCCATCCTGTCCGCCCCTCAATACATCCTTCAATCCACCAACCATCTAAAACACTAAGGCTGGGCACACCGTTCATTGCTGCCTTCATACCACTCGTGCCAGATGCTTCCATGGGAGGTTGAGGTGTATTGAGCCAGACATCCACACCGCTCACCAAATATTTCGCCAGCTTCATATCGTAGTTTTCAAGATAAACGATTTTAATTCCATGCTCAAGGAATTGAGCCCGAAGGCGAACAATATCCTGAATGAAAAAATTTCCTTGATCATCACCTGGATGAGCTTTACCTGCGAAGACCAGCTGCAAACCACCAGCTATTTTAGCGATTTCGAAAAGCCTTTCCTTATTCTCGAAAAGAAGCTTAGGCCGCTTATAGGAAGTCGCTCGCCTTGCGTATCCGAGCGTCAGAACATCAAGAGAAAATACTTCGTCGGTCTTTTTCATTATATAAGCACAAAGATCATTTTTAGCAGCTTGATGTGCCCGCCAAAGATCTTCATCAGGAATATTCAATGCTGAACGCATGTTAAAATTGTCCAGCTTCCAACCAGGAATCCACCTTTCAAACAAACTCTGCATTGTCGGACATACCCAAGTCGCTGCATGTACGCCATTAGTGATCGAGTCGATCTCATAATCCGCAAACATTAACCGTGAGACCTCTGCATGACGTTTTGCAACACCATTAACATAATGACTCAAGTTCAGCGCCAAATAGGTCATATTCAAGCAGTCAGAGGCACACTTTATAGGTTCAAAAAGATCTCTTCTCTTGAAGAATGCCTCATGATGGCCAAGCACCTTTCTCGCCATTTCTAGTGGGAATTGGTCATGCCCTGCAGGCACAGGTGTATGGGTGGTGAAGACACACTTCTTCCTCACCGCTTGCAACATTTCATCGTCAATCTCCTGTACCCCCCGAAGAGCCATTTCCTCATCTAGTAATTCTAGACCTAGAAAAGCGGAGTGCCCCTCGTTCATGTGAAAGCGCATTAGCTGATCGTGACCCAGTGCACGCAACATTCTTACTCCTCCAATCCCCAGAACTGCTTCTTGGCAGATACGAAAGTTATTATCCCCGAGATACAAGCGGTCTGTCAAATGACGATCCCACTCACTATTTTCCTCAACATCTGTATCTAACAAATAGACTGGTATACTCTCGCCACCTTGTCCTTCGATCAAATAACGCCAGCAGCGAATCCAAACCTCTCGTCCTTGTAAGGTGACCTTTACCCTCGCTGCCATCGGCGTAAGATACTTCTCAATTTCCCACGGATCCTCTTCCTCGAATTGCCAACCGCTCTCATCCAGCCGTTGTCTGAAATAGCCTTTTCGGTGCAACAAGGTCACAGCAAATATTGGCAGCTTCAAATCAGCTCCAGCACGTAAAGTATCTCCTGCTAAAATTCCTAATCCACCTGCATACGTCGGGATCTCGGCATCGAGAGCAATCTCCATTGAGAAGTAAGCAATTTTGCGTAAATTTTTCATAAACTATACACTTCTTACCCTCACAGATCATGACAACCAAGCTTAACCCTTTCTACTTTAGAATTTGACGCAAAAAACGCACAGCCCATCGCAAAGCTAGCAGAGAGTACCTTTCATTTCTCGACTACGGTTCGTGGCAATATGATAAGTTATTCATATTTGATTCAGTGCACACTCATTCTGAACTTTCACTGCCTTACCTCTATCGTTGTGAAAAATCACTTAAACACAATAATTCAAACAAACCAATTCCGGCAGAAACACTTCAGATCAACTTATGTAGACCTACTTTCGCTTCTAAACCCACTCACTAAACCCAAATGAAAACACAAACCTTACCACACTCAACTTTAGAACCTACCATCCTGCAGTTAGTTAACACTAACTCCAAAACCACTCATAAGCCGCGACCTAAACGTAAAAAAAAGAAACCTGCCTCACGTCCTCGAATACTATTCCTCACGCCAGAGATTTCCCAAGTCCCCTCTGGCATGTGTAATGGCTCAGAACACATCCGCGCCAAAGCTGGTGGAATGGCTGATATATCAGCATCACTTATCAGCCAACTCTACGGCCAAGATGCTGATGTACATCTCGCCATTCCACACTATCGAAACCTCTTTAAAAGCAACCAAGAAGACTCAGCCGATGAACAAAACAGCCTCACAAGTAACTCCCGCGTCTATCTAGCCGAAGATAATGCGTTTCACCAACACGTGAGTGCTTATCACGGTGATCTACATGCCGCTTCACTCGCCTTCCAGCGTGAAATCATCAATCATATCATCCCTTCAGTAAAGCCAGACATAGTCCACTGCAATGACTGGATGACAGGACTCATTCCTGCTGCTTGCAAAAAACTCGGAATTAAAACCATCTTTACCATTCACAATATCCACCGAGAGCGCACCACTCTCGCAGAGATCCAAAACTTTGGCATCGACCCCTCTGAATATTGGCAAAATCTTTATTACGACTACGCTAATTACAGCTTTGACGAGTCATATCATCACAACACCATCGACATGCTATCCTCCGCGATCATTAATGCGGATTACGTCACCACCGTAAGCCCAACATTTCTTCAAGAAATCATTCAAGGCATCCACGGCGAACTACCTGACTCTGTAAAATCTGATCTCTATACTAAAATCGATGCTGGCTATGCAAAAGGCATTCTCAATGCCCCGGATCCATCTTATGCACCAAACCACGATGAAGCCATTGCTCAGACCTACACGTGTGACACTCACAACGAAGGCAAGAGAGTCAATAAATCAATCCTACAAGAACAGCTTGGTCTAAGGATCAATAATGAAGCCCCTATCCTTTTCTGGCCATCACGTCTCGACCCCACTCAGAAAGGCTGTCAACTACTCACCGATATACTTTTCCAGACCATCAGTGACTATGACGATGTGGGACTTCAGCTCGTCATCGTCGGCGACGGTTCTTTCAAGGACCATTTCCACGATATTGTTGAAATGCACCAAATCTACGATCGCGTTGCCGTGAGAGATTTTGATGAATCCCTCTCACGCTTGGCCTTCGCTGGCTCCAACTTCGTTCTCATGCCCTCATCCTTTGAACCCTGTGGTCTTCCGCAAATGATCGGTGCATTCTATGGAACTCTTCCGATAGTACACAACACCGGTGGTCTCCACGATACCGTCGAAATGTTAGAAAACGAATATACCGAAGGAAATGGCATCGTCTTTGACCACTTCGATAGCAACAGTCTCCGTTGGGCTATCGACCGTGCAATGGACTTCTACCGCGCTCCCGATGACACCAAGCAAACTACCATTACCCGCGTCATGAGCGAAGCCAACCTCCGCTTCAATGATAAAGTCATGTTTCAGGAATATGCTGATGCCTACACAAAATTAGCATCAGATAAATCAGCGAGAAATCAAACCATAAAATCTGCAAGAACCAGAACAACAAACCAATGAAAACTGAACTAAAAAATGGAGACCAATTTACATGCTTCATAGATCGTTCACTCAACTGATTCCGCCTCTGAGAACTCTCATCCTCAATAGAAACCACATGACTTACAGATCATTTGATCTTATTTTAAGGTTATTCTCAGGTGTTTCAACACGTTCAGAAACCTTGTGTAATGGACTATCCGAGTTGTCATTAATCTAGAGTTTCCTGATCATGAAACCCTTAACAACTAGGCCTATAATAATCAGAAAAAGCAACATTTGAATCTAGGTTTGTGCGTCGGCAAGATTGAAAACAATTAAAATTTGAAACCCCATTGACAGCTCATGATGGATTATGAAATTCAACCCTCTTCATCATCACCCTTAAAGAGATCCAGAAAGCGATCCTCGTAGAGATCATAGAGCTGCCAGCGATCTAGTTCTTCTTTCAGCCTAGCCGCCTTTTTCTTAGATTTCTTCTGAGTAAGTTCTTGGAAAAGCTGCTCTATTTTCTGCATCGCACCTTCAGGGGTCTTCTTTTTCGGTTTATCTATGATCGGTATCTCCTGAGGGGAAGCCGGCTCTTCATCGCCAGACATTTTTGAAACAGCATCGAGAATTCGTTTTTCAATTTCAAGCATGGTCTTATCCATTTCTTTCACTTGCTGGTTCATCCCTGTCATATTAATATTGCAGTGTAGGAGTCTCTCAAAAAAACGGATAATGGCTCGCGATGACTTAGGATTCGGCAAACTAACAGCATACTGAGGCGTGGTTGCCATGAGACAGGCTGAAGGAATACGAAAGCCATTGGTAAATCCGAGCAGAACGCCATTCATCCCAGAAATCTGTCCGTCCTCAAGAAGCGCGATTCCCATCGGACCGAGGCGATCCCGCAGGTCGACTTCATTTGCAACTCCGAAGATTTGCGGATCATGCACATAACTAACAGGAATCGCGATAGCTGCTAAAGTGTAAATTGTGATGACTCCTAGTTCGTGTGCGAGATCAAGCACACCTCGCATAAGCGAAAGTGCTGCTCCGCCCTCTATCTCATTATGACTTTCAACAAAAATGATGGGGATTTTAGAAACATAATAGAAACGTGTAACTGGCATTTCTGAGTGGATAGCTAGCCCATCCTTCACCTTTACTGAGGTAGGCATAAGTTCATCACTCATATCGATGTGAGCAAACTCCTCTGCACCCATTTTCGAACGCATATAGTTTACGGCATTCACACCCACATTCCCCATTCCCGGCCACCCAGCAATCATGATAGGATCTTTTATTATGCTTTTAATTTCTTTATCTACTTTTAACCACATCTATTTAGTCATTTTAATTGAATACAATTCTAAAACATCATCTCCGTATGCCGCACCGCATGCTTTGCTAAACTTTACTCATCCGTTGTGGCCAATCATATTAAGTCCTCTATCTGCAAAAAATCTACGCACCCCTTGTCATCAGCCATGCACAGATCGTTGTAAAAAGGGTGATCTAGTAACGTCTCAAAGTCACTCAGTCATAAAACTTCATATGGCCATCACGAGGCTCTAATACTGGCAATGATGACATATCAAGTTATCACGCTGAAAGTGCATACAGAAATGCGGCGGACGACAAAAAAAATTAAACCAAAGAACCTCTGTGAGTTATGAAAAACTAGGTAACTGCATAGCAAAATTAAGCTGACGAGATTGTGCACAGATTAGTATCAATTTAAGCAGACTCCTACGCAAGCAGTGCGAAGCACCATTCTCCCCTACAGGGATATTCTCCAGTATTACAAATCTAAAAAATCTATAATACCACAAGAACACACTAAAATCATCATCCTAGCCGATCTCGGAAGCTTTCGAGCATTCCGCCTATCTCCGAAGAATACTGACGCTCTCGCTCCCCACAAAGGTCCTGCGAACATCGAATAGCTTAAATTACCAGCCGAGGAATGGAACAGTGATCGCCCAGGTAGGTTTTCACAGGGATGTAGTGTTAGTGAAACCACTGCGGTCTGCTCTGGCGAAAACCATCACGAGAAGTCCAATCAAGAAAAAAACGCATTACCTTCCTCGCTAAAGAAATAGAAATCATCCTATCCGCACCTCAAAAAAACTTTTAACCATGGAAACACAGACATGCATCACCCTTCGCAGATAGCCAAATCTCTCTACGAGGATGCAGGTACACTTCAGCGCTTCTATGAGTTTCTGGGCGGAGAGTGTTTAGACGAAGTAACCACATCACACATTACTCATGCCGATGGATGCAAGATTCGTTCGAGTGAGATGAAACCTCCGTCCCACCTACCAGAACTCTTAGCTCAGGGGCTGGACGTTGATCGGTCACTCTTGGATCATGAAGCACTTCTCGTTCATCTAGACATAGAGTATGTAAACTTCGACTCTCCTACCGAATGCTACCTAAATCCTCTTAGATGCTTTGAACTGCAAGAACCTGTCATTCAAACTATTCATGAAGAACTTCTCCGGTTTGGCATACGCCCGCTTCATCTTCTCACTGGTCAAGGGCATCACTTCATTTGGAAATTGGAAAAGCATTCACCAGTCATCAGCGAATTAATCACACTTGCTCTAACTAACACTCCACACCCTACTGCCTCAGATGATCCAGCAATCCAAGCCAATGCCGAAAGATGGGAAGCTGCCTTTTCAGGACTCGGATTAGTAATGGAATTCCTAGCCGCCCGCATAAAATATGCAGCCTCAAAAAAATGCTCCATTCCAGTAGAACTCACTGCACTAAATGTAGGGGGAAGTTCTTTCGGATATAGAGAAATGGTCTCCATCGACATCTCGGAGTATGGAGATCCTCTCTGGACTCGTGTAGTCCGTATGCCATTCACAAACTATCTTAAACCTTGGAAGAATGGATTAGCACGTTACCATGGAATAGAGCATTCCTTACCACCCATTTTCACCATTCCTTTCCATGAAAACGATATTTTAAAAGCATTGGAAATCCGAACCGATGTATCAAAAACACGCGAATTGGCTCAGCGTGCTTGTGTACGTATTCCAGAACAATCCAGAGGAATGGTCAAACTCGTCAAAAAATATATTAACTCCCCCTTAAGACTCGTTCACCAACAATATAATGATACCAGCACCGAAACCGATCTTGATCTTTCCAGTTTCCTTGACCGCCTTCCCCCATGCACTCGACATATAATCGAACAGCCAAACAATCTCCTACTCAAACCCTCCGGAATGAAACATGTTACTCGCTGTCTCATGGCAATGAAAATCCCACCATCTCAGATCGCACAGATGATTTCCAAGACATTTCAAAATACGGCTCACCAGTGGCAAAATCAGTGGGACATCTACTCACCTGAAATGAGAGCCCACTTCTACACTCGTGTCTTCTCAGACCAAATACTAACAGGTCTAGATCATCACCTCGACTTTAACTGCGTCTCTGTGCAAGACCAAGGGTTTTGCTTCAATCCCAAAGACTGTAACCTTCAACCGTGGAGAGACCGACTCCCCGTAACCATAAACCAATACTAAAACCATGAGTGACTGGCCCATCGGCATCTCCACTGGATGCTTCTACAAAACAAATATCCTCGAAATCCTCGAAATCGTTAAGGACGGAGGATTCAGCATGATCGAGATCTGCTCCTTCCCCAAGCACTTCGACTATCACGACCCCCACAAGGTCAAGGCCGTTGCCCGTAAGATTAAAGAAGTCGGTCTCGACCCGTTTTCATTCCACGCACCCTTTGCCGATCACATCGACATCACCTCTCTTGATAAAAACACGCAGTCCAGCTCAGTTGCTGAAATCATCCTTGCCACTGAAGCAGCTGCAGAACTAGGCGTCCGCCATCTCGTTCTCCACCCAGGACCCGAGCGCGAAAAGAAAGCCCCTTCAGTTGAATTTTATCACCATCTGGAAACTGCTTCATACAGTATCAATAAAATTTCCAAGCGATGTAAAGAACTCGGAATCACTCTACTGTTAGAGAACATGCTCCCTCACCTCCTTTGCGGACGCACCCAAGACATGCTCTACATCATGGGAGCTATGGAGGAAATTAACGTCGGCACTTGCCTCGATACTGGGCACGCCTATCTATCCCAGGATCTACCCTCCGTCGTTCATAAGCTCTCCTTTCACCTGAGCATGGTGCACGTCAATGATAACAACGGCACAGGAGACGACCACCTTCCCCCAGGAGAAGGTAGCATCGACTGGCCAGAAGTCATCGCCCAGCTCGATAGCTATAACTTCAGAGGTCCACTCATCATAGAACTCTCTGCAAGACACGGTACAGACTACGATAAAACCATGGCAGAAGCCCGTAAATCACGTGATTTTATCCAAAAAATACACCGTGCTCTTGAACTCAAATAGCCACCTACAACCTTGGCAAAGCATAACACAAAAAGAGCACAGTCAACACCATCACATATGTTTAAGACTACACAGTGCCGTAACACCTAGATTACGCCAAAAAGTATAAATCATTCCCATCCTAAAATAAATTTCAGGATTCAACTAGCTAATGAAACTTCTTCCTCGTTGGTTAATTGTTGGTGTTTTTCACTTGCTGAAACGTAGTAATGACGCTACCTAGGTCTCTTATTCAGAGCTTTTCTGCTTTAGGAAATAACTCTGGTGATAGGGTTGCTATGTTGGTGTCTTTAGGGATGTATTGTCAAATTAGTCCATTTGGTTTTTCGGTAGAACCTCTTTCCCTGCTATGATATGGATGAGCAAAATAGAAGTCAATTTGCCCCATTTCTAAAAAATTTCATCTCTAGCCAGAATAGATGATTCCTTGATTTTTTTTAGGTCAGATAACAATAGCAAATGATTTCAATTCCTCGGGTATCAGTTTTGTTGTGTATCTTCAATTCTCCTTCAATAAGTCTAACACGGTAGGCTATTGTTCGGAGTCCAATCCCATCGCTTTCTTTTAGTTGTACAGTTCCGAACCCAATACCATTATCTGTGATACTTAGACGCACCTTCTTATTCACTTTTGAGAGATTTATGATGATCTCATCCGTCTGGGAATACTTCAGAGCGTTGGTTACCGCCTCTTGGGCGATATGATATAGATGATTCGCAACAGTACTATCATATAATAAAACTGGAGAAATGCAGTCGAAAAAACAGTTCACCTGATCGCTTGAAGTTCGTGCCACAAGATCATTAAGTGCATCCATCAAACCAATACCGGTCTCCTTGATCGGATAAAGACCACGGGCAACTTCGCGTAGCTGCGTCACTGCTCCTCCCATCAAATTACAGATTTCATCAGCCTTATGAGAAGCAGAAGATCCTTCTAACGACAACGACCTGGAGTGCGCCTTGCAAATCAAAGCAAGACCACTCAAGTAGGAGCCTAGACCATCATGCAGATCTAAGGCAATTAGCTGGCGTTCCTCATCGGCAATCCTAACAATCTCAAGCTCCAGCTTCTTCCGTGCCGTTTCCGCCTCTAGATGCTCAGTGATATCTCTCTGTATACCCACGAAGTTGATTAACTCGCCCTTCTTATTAAACACAGGAGAAACGGTAAGCTCATTCCAAAACGGCGTTCCATCTTTCCGGTAGTTCTGCAACACAACAGTAATTTTTCGTTCATCTTTGAGGGCTAATCGTAATTTTCTAATTTCGTTTTGGTCAACATTCCCACTTTGAAGAAAGCGACAATTCAGACCCAGCACCTCTTTAGAAGAATAGCCCGTTATCTGCTCCATCGCTGGATTCACATAAATGATCGGATTATCTGGCAGAGTGGGATCCGTGATCACAACACCATTCACAACGGCGTCAATTGCCCTCTGGCGCACCTGAAGTAATTCCTCGGCTTGTTGACGTTCATGACTAGCCAAGCTTAGCGAAACTTGGTCAGAAACCTGTCCAGCAAAAGCAATTTCATCAGATTTCCATTCTCGCACTATCCCATAATATTCCAAGCAAAGCATACCAACAATTTCATCAGCAACTCGGATAGGAGCATGTAACAATGAACCTATCCCCAGTGGGATCAAATAATCTTCAGTAAATTCCATCGTTCTAGGGTCGTTGCACGCATCACCCACAGCGATCACCCTTCCTGATGTAAGCACATTGAAATAATTAGGATAATTCGCTGAGTCCATGCACGGACCTTCGGAGTGCTTACCTAGCTCCCGATCATAGAAAACATGGCAACAAATATTCTTTCCCTTATTCTCTAGAAACCATACACCTACTCGTGAAACCTTCATCGTATCTGCCACCAACTTAGTAGTGTTCACTAGAAACCTCTCTAAGTTCCCATCTGGAATTGAACGTTCCTTGGAAAGCTCAACAATCACATCCAATTCTTTTTTCACCCTCTCGATCCGCCGAAGCCTCCTCTCGATCCGCCGAAGCCTCCTCTCTTCAAGTAACTTTTTCTCAGAGACATCAAGGACAATGGCTACGAAAACAGATTGGCCCATGTAATCACCCATCTGGAGATGGAGCTCTACATCATAATAACTACCATCTCTCCGACGATGCATCGTGTCGAAAATAACCTTTGTACGTAAGTCAGAGAGCAGCGGCTGGATCAGATCAGTAAATGATTTCCATGTGTAATCTGGCTTGATATCTAATGGAGTAAGCTTGCAGAGTTCCTCTATCGTGTAATCAATATTTTTAAGAGCCTCCTTATTTGCCCACAGAAATAGTAAGTTGCTACTATCAAAAATGTAGATCTCGTTCAGCGACATCTCAAGAATCCAACTCAAATCTCCCATCTGATTTTCCGATGCGTTATTTTTTGATGTCTTATTTTGACTCATATTTATCTATCCTACTACGTCCATCAATAATTGCAAATCATATAGTATTCGATTTCCATTGTTTTCTGAGTCATCTATTCACTCAATATCTTACGATGTGAAGAGACTCTTTCTTCAAGTATTGAAATGACACCTCGGTAAGCAAAGTCTGCAATTGAGCTTAAAAGTATAATTTAGGAAGATTGGTTACCACTCAGATTTGTAATTTCGGTAGGCATTTAGTCGATAAAATACACTACATGCACATACCCAACTTAGCACCTATTGCCTATGTCTATGTCTATGCATCAATTGGCATGAAGAAAAAATGGAGTAATAAGCCCTGCCTTCCACTTTCAAGGACTGCCACACTCATCTAAGGTCTCCGGCATAAAATAAAATACCGCAGATCTCGTAATCCTCTACAAATCAGCGTTGTGGAACCACCCATCAAAAAAACCACAATCGCTGCCCTGCCCCACACAATGTAAGCGAAGTAAGTAAATGTATGTCGTGTTAACCCTTTGGGTAAGAATAATAAAGCATACTACGCCATGAATACCAAGATAGCCAACAATCAAGCCAATTTAATGATGAAGTTACCTCGAAAATACGTCGTTTGGATGGAAGATATTTTATTAAGCGATACTGATCTAGTCGGTATCGCTAACGCTCACATCGGACAACTTTTTACTGATTTAAAACCACTGCACATCAATATCCCACGAGGGTTTGCTATAAATACAGATGCTTTCTCAGCTATCTTCGAGCAAGCTGATTTCAAATACTTGATCGATTCCTGCTTGAAAGATTTACAAAGTGGCGATCAAACACTTCCTCAAGCCGTAAAAAATATTCAAGCTGCCATTCTGGAACTTTCCCTACCATCAGATTTAGAATCTGAAATAACAGAAAACTATCTCACCCTCAGTCGATACTATGGCGAAATAGAATCTGATACCATGATCCGTAGCAGCGGAACTACTGAATACAGTTATGATAGAGAGTCCATGCAGCGGCACCCCTCTATGCTTAATATCAAAGGAGCTAGTCAACTAATAAAAGCTTACAAGGAATGCCTAATCTCTCTCTTCAGTGTGCCAGCAATATCCTATCGCAAGGAAAAGGATCTCAGCCTTATGCCTGAAGCCATTTCAATGGGTGTGCAGAAAATGATACGCTCTGATCTTGGTGTTTCTGGCACGTTATTTACTCAAGATCCAGACACAGGTTTCCCAGACACACTTATCATCAATGCCTCCTATGGACTGGGTGAACTGATTGTCAAAGGTAGCATCTGTCCAGATGAATACCGTGTATTCAAACCATTACTCGACTCACATTCCACAGGATCAATCATCAAGAAATCTATCGGTGATAAAAACATTCGTGAAGGGTGTGATTACGATTCTGATCACCCTATCTGCATCCAGAACACACCATACAGTGACCGCCACCGCTATGCTCTCGATGATGAACAGATCTGCCAACTTGCTCGCTGGGCTATTAAAATAGAAAGTGCCACGAACAGACCGTTGAATATAGAATGGGCAATCGATGGTAATACCAAAGAGATCTATGTGATCCAGATTACGCCAGAGTCCGTCATTGATCAAAATTCATACACGATCACCCACCAGAAGATTACCGAACAGAACACCAGTCTACTGACTACCGGCTTAGCCATCGGCAATCAAATAGCAAAGGGCATGACATCTGTTAGATCAAATCCATCGGACCCGGAATCGTTTCAAGAAAAAAGTATTCTCATCACCTCTGAACTCACTCCTGAATGGATACCTTTCCTCGAGAAATCAGCTGGAGTAATCACTGATCTAGGAGGTCGGAATAGCTACACCGCAAACATTTGTCGAGAACTAGGCATACCAGCAGTGATCGGGACAAAAAACATCACATCCACTATAAAACAAAATCAGGAAATCACGCTAGACTCTTCTAGTAGTGAAGTCGGGAGCGTCTACCGCCATTTTCTAGAACACGATACTTCGAGAATCAATACTCAGAATATCAGCACAACAAGAGTGAAAAGAAAACTCAGTATCAATAGCCCGAACGCAGCTCAAATGTGGTGGAAACTACCACATCAAGGAATAGGCATGGCAAAGATAGAATCCATTCTACTAGATGAAATCGGCATTCATCCCATGGCACTAGTCCATTGCGATGAAATAGAAGACCAAGGGCTAAAGACAGAAATACTAATCAAAACCTCTCAGTATGCAACGCCTAGCGACTACTTCGTTGATCACTTAGCGAAAGGGATAGCTCAAATGGCTGCTGTTTGTTTTCCGCAGACAATCGTTGTCCGCTTTTCTCATCTTAACTCTAAAGATTACCTAGGTCTTGCTGGCAGTAGTCTCTACGAACCTTTTGAGGAAAATGCTCTGCTTGGTCTTGTTGGAACATCCAGATACCTTAGCCCTCGGTATCGTGCCGCCTTTGATCTAGAATGCCAGGCTATCCTGAAAGCAAGAGATATCATGGGCTTCAAGAATATTGATGTGGCAGTTCCCTTCTGCAGAACAATCGCTGAAGCTACAGAAATTATTGAAATTATGCAGCAGAATGGACTTGTCAGCGGTGATAACGGACTAGAAATTCATCTTATTGTCGAAGTCCCAAGTAATATATTTTCAGCCAAAAGATTTGCCGCTCACTTTGATCAATTTGCGATCGATCTAGACACCCTCACACTATTCATCCTAGGACTCCACCCGAAGACAAAGGCAAAGACAAGTTCATCGCGTCAATTATTCGATCACTACAATCCAGTCATCCTTTCCGCCGTTGATCAGCTCATATCTACAGCGCATAAAGAAGGCGTAAAAATCACTGTCTTTGGATTACTTGAGGATTACCGGTCAGAACTGATGGAATACTTGATCCATGCCGGCGTTGATGCCTTCGCATTCGAACCTGAAAACTTCGTCAGAGGTAGTCATCAGACCCACTTAGCAGAAGAACTATTCACCGCTCAAAGTTCCTACACTCCTAATCCTAATAAACCATGAACATCAGCCAAGGTCACAAATTCAACTATTATCTCAATCAACTCATCATCGCTAAAAGTAGAAATAGTTGGCGTTAAAACTGTATGGAATTCCTCGACTACTACAAAATCCTAGATATCTCTAAAGATGCTAGCCAAGATGAAATCCGTAAGAAATTCAGAAATCTTGCACGCAAGTATCACCCTGATGTAGCCAAAATCAAAGAAGGATCCGAAGATAAATTTAAAGAAATCAACGAAGCCTACGAAGTACTAGGTGATCCAGAGAAACGTAAAAAATACGACACTTTGGGTCCAAACTGGAATCAAGCATCTGCTCCGCATCATCAAGATTCTCATTATGGAACATCTGACTCACCTAATTATGAATACCAATACGAAGGCACTGGATTTAGCGACTTTTTCGAGCAAATGTTCGGAGCGGGAGCACGATCAGGAGGAGGAGGTAGCTACAGCAGGTTCACCAGTCACCAAAGCCATGGGCAAGCTACCCCGATGGCCGGTCAAGACGCCCATACTGACATCCTCGTAAGCTTAGAAGAAGTTATGAAGGGAGCCGTACGCACACTACAATCGAAGCAAATCAACCTAGCTACTGCCAAGGTTGAAATAAAATCAACCCGCATTCGTATTCCTAAAGGAATTACTGAGGGGCAGCTAGTTCGTTGTGCCGGCCTAGGCGGCCCAGGTATAAGCGGAGGACCTCCAGGCGACTTATTTCTAAATGTCAGACTAGAGAAACACCCGTACTTTCAAGTGATAAATTCAGGCCTTTACTACCATCTTTCACTTGCCCCATGGGAAGCTGTGTTAGGAGCTGAAGTCGCCGTCAAATCTCTAGGATCCCCTATCAGAATCAAGATACCTCCTCTCACAGAAAACGGCACTGAACTACGCATCAAAAATAAAGGACTCCCCATCGGCTCCAGTGACTCCAGTGGAGCACACGGTGACCTTTACGCAGTCATACACATCAGCATACCCTCCCAGATCTCCGAGCAAGAAAATGAGCAGTGGAGAAAACTAGCAGCTATATCCAGCTTCAATCCACGCAAACCTTAATCCTTAAATCTGAATATCTAAACCATGACCTACCAATATCAACTCACCTGTATTTCTGAATCCGAGCAAGCCATAGCCTATTTAAGTAATCTACAAGAAGCCGCCGAGCTATGCGACCTTCATCCTGAAATGATAGAAGAGCTTCTCAGAGGAAGTCTTGTGCATGGTTTCACAAACAAAAAAGGAGCTATCTACTTTGACTCATCAGGTGTTTCAAGACTTCGCCAGATTGCTTATCTTCGTGATCATGAGCAGGTAAAGTTCCGCACTATACGCTACATCACCAGACCGCCCGACAGCTTGGAGGCACGTGAAAAGGAACTTTACAAGCTACGTGAACGGCTCAGGTAGCTGCGGTGATTACATCTTCCGCATTTCCACCCAGTGCATCGCATAGCGAAGCACTGCAGAAGCATCCTCAAGCTCTAGCTTCTCACGGATATGAGCTTTATGCACATCCACAGTCTTCGGGCTAATATGAAGACTATCAGCAATATCAGATTTTGATCTTCCCTCACCTATCATCTGAAAAACTTCGAATTCTCGATCTGTTAGTCGATGAACTCCCTCCACCGTATTCGCCTTCGGGTCTCCTGAAAATGCCTGTATAATCTTACTAGACATTTCCTGACTCACCCAGACTCCACCATTTGATATTTTCTGAATGGCTTCTATCAACTGCGAGCTAGCCGCATCTTTCATAATATACCCTTTGGCTCCCGCACGTAGAACTCGCTGAGCGTAGAGACTCTCATCATGCATCGAAACCACAAGTATGGGTAAAGAAGTATAGACTGCCAAGGCATCCTTAATCAGCTCTAGACCATTCCGCCCAGGCATCGTCATATCAACGAGCATCAAATCAGGCTTTTCTTCCTCTAGTAGCTTCATTGCACCTGCTACATCACCTGCCATCCAGCAACATTCACAGCCATCTACGGATGCGACAAGTTGTGCAAGCCCGTCCCTCATTATCGTATGGTCATCTACTATCGAGATGCGTTTCATTGCGCTTTGGTTCATTTTCTCTATTAATTAAGTGTTTATAATCTTAAGCCTCTTTTAATGTGAGGAACCATACAGATAACTCTCGTTCCACCATCAGGTGCCTTACTAGGACAATAATCTATTGCCGCCCCAATAGAATCTGCACGGAACTGGACAAAGTGTAAACCCATCCCAACATTTTTTTTCGATGGACCAGAAAACGGTCTTCCATCATTGATCACCTCTAGCCGAACACCTCCCAGTCCATTATACAAACCTAAGATGATTCTTTTCGGCACTGCATGCTTTGCAGCATTAGTCACTAGTTCCTGTGCTATACGGAATATGTGAGATGCTTTCGTCGGATCATCGACTTCTACAGGCTCGGGACAGTCAAAGTGACAAGATATTGTAAATCTCCCTTCTGTAGTCTCGGCTAATCTTCCTAAAGCAACCATAAGCCCTTCGGATTCGAGTATCACTGGTGACAGTCCTTTGGCTATCGTTCGAGTTAAATTTGTCACCTTCTCCATTTGAGCTTCTATCTCAGTCATTAAATCAAGCTGTGAGCTAGATTCTTTTACCAATGCCTTGCAAACTATCCCACACTTTATTTTTAAAGCCGCCAAGTACTGACATAAGTCATCATGGAGTTCTTGCCCTATGCGGATTCTTTCTTTTTCCGAAGCAACTAATGCCTGACTCTCGAAAGTCTTTCTCACGGATATATCAGAAGCCACACCTACTAAATATTCGACAAGCCCATCTTTGTCCCGACTAGCATAGCCACGGTCTTGAATCCAGTGTAACTCCCCAAGTTGATCACGTATTCTGTAAACAATATCGAATTCTGATTCATAGCCATCTTTGAGTCGCTCAAAGTTACGGTAGACCTTTGAAAGATCTTCATCTATCACAGCATCGTTCCAGATAGAGGCATCAGCATACAATGCTTCTAACGGCTTTCCCCATATTTTCTCGAAGGCTGGACTGACATAGAGAATCTTCTCTCCCTCCGCATTCATCATCCAGAATACTTCATTGATCATCTTGCTGATATGATCTAAGCGATCATTGGACTCCTTAAGCTTAGTAATGTCAGCCCCGATGGCCATGTATTGTTCAGGCTCACCATCATCCTTGAGAAACGGAACAATCGTAGTATCTACCCAGTAAAACGATCCGTCTTTTCGACAATTTCTAATCTCGCCACGCCACACCTTTGTTTGCGTAATGGTTTGCCATAAGTTTCCAAAAAAATCATCTGAATGCAGACCTGAATTCAATATTTTATGATCCTGACCGATCAGTTCATCTTCTTGATATTGAGAAATATCGCAGGATTTATCATTCGCATAAATGATCTTCCCTTGTGCGTCAGTGATAGCCACGATAGCATGCTCGTCTAGTGCTTCCTTGAAATTATGCACCATCTTGTCAGCCCGCTTGAGCTGCTCCTGTGTCTCTTGTGAGTTCATATATGTATCAATCACTTTTTAAGTCAGATAATATGATCTCAAATAACATCAAAATTGCAATGATATAATTTTCTAGATTGCTCTCTAAATTCTGTAGGTGCGACCCCAACGTATTTCAAAAAATTACGATTAAACTGCGATATCGATGTAAAACCTACGTCATGAGCCACTTGAGTTATTTGTTGATTAGCCTCTCTAAGCTTAGACTTTGCAGACTCTATTCTTTTACGACTGACATATTCAGTCATCGTTATCCCAGAATGCTTCTTAAATAAACGGCACAGTTGAAATGCACAAATATCATTAGCCGCGGCCACTTCATTCAGCGTGACCTTTCCATGAAGCCTCTCGTTTATATACTGTTTAGCCTTTTTTAAGGTATATGGTTCAGTATCTACAGAATCTACTATAGCTGCATTGACCTCATCTTCTAGCTGAACAGAGAATACATCTAGCAATCCACTAAAAGAAGATTGGTCCTCTTTATCCAACGGACTGACACCATCAAGTAACCTTGCTTTTAAATAAAAGACTTCTCCCACACCAGCTGACACAGGAACAGTATGCAAGACATGAGCTTCGTCCTCATGATTAAGACTAAGGAACAATTTACAGTTAGTTACTTCTTCAAAAGCTTGAGAATACATCTGAAAAAGGCTGCTTGATTCAACTTTATTCAGAAGATGAATCTTAAATTTCTTTTCTCTCATAGCATCGGGGGATTTAACTATCAGAGGTATACGTGTATTTGAGGATTACGTCTATTAGGTCATTGTCTCGGCCCTCATAGGATCAGCACCTATCCATATAGGTAAAATCTTTAGTTGGGTGCGTATTTACTATCTTGCAAATTCAGCATAGTTAAAATCAAACCGTGCGAAGATATCTAAACTACATCATGTATAGTGTTAACCATTATGAAGCCATGGAAATACATCGTCGTTGCCATAGATTACTCAGAAGCATCACGAGCCGCACTTAGAGAAGCAGTCAGAATAGCACGTTGGAATAACAGCTCACTTCACGTTGCGCATGTGGTGAACTACCATAGAAAAAATGAAGACATTGGTGAAGAATACAGTGCTGCTATCACGATCATACGCGATAAAGCTGAGCAAAAACTGCGGGAAATCACATTAAGCGAAATCGAAGACTTTATAGACATCGAGTACCACATCATGGTAGGTCATGAGTTCCGTGAAATATACCAACTCACTCAAGACATCAATGCAGATCTACTCGTTCTTGGCTCCTCTGGCAGTGATAGTAAACTGAACCGGACAGGCGTCATCGCTACCAAGTGCGTTAGAAAAATGCCCCTAGCTGTTTACCTTGTGCGTAATACTCATGAAGACCCTTACGAGGATATAATAGTAGCCACTGACTTCTCAGAAACATCAGAAAAAGCAGCCATGGCCGCAGCGGAGATCGCGTTTGAGAATAATTCGACTCTTCATTTAGCCCACGCTTACCAACCTGCTATAAATTTCGCGAACTACTCTCACTGCGAAATGAACGGCACGACAGTACCTACAAACCACAAAATAAAAATTGAAACTACTGAAGGATATCTAGCAGATCTAAAGGCTCTGTTGAAAACTTCCTATCCAAACCTCAGAATTAAAACAGCACTCCTTGACCAGAATCGTGTATCGAATGCTCTCTCAGCTTACATAGACGAGCACAACGCTCACCTCACCGTCCTTGGTACCCGAGGCAGAACAGCTCTTAAAAGTATTCTGCTAGGCACAACGGCAGAAAAAATAATTCGTGACTGCCCATGTTCAGTTCTTGCAATCAAGCCTGATGGTTTCTCTTACAAAACATAATAGATGTAAGGAGTATAGAAGCCTAGCCCACCAGCAGTTCAATAACCTATGCAATCTTACAGTGTCTAAATTCTGTGGGGCAGAGACCTACAACCTTTTTAAAGCTACGATTAAACTGAGAAAGTGACTGAAATCCAACATCAAATGCAATATCCGTGACACTTCGATTTGTATTTAACAGAGCTTCTTTCACGAGCTCTATACGTCTGTGAGCCACATAATTCGTCAGTGTCATCCCTGTAGACTCTTTGAACTTTCTGCAAAAATGGAAAGAGCTAATATTCACCACGGAAGAAACTTCATCAAGGTGAATAGATTCCTCAAGATGATCATCAATGTAGTCTATCGCCTTTGACATACTGTCTTCACTTTCATAACTAAGTTCTGCTGCTATCTGACATGCTAATTTACTAAGCTGAAGTGAAAAAGCAGCTAACAAGGTCACCATGGCTCGGTATTTCTTTTTATCTATGATCCTTGTAGCCATATAAGATTGTTGTAAATCTTCCGTGACTGGAACTTCTGCAAATAATTTAGCAAGGCTAGATTGAGTAGGTTTCTCATGAACAATTTGCCCAGTTTTCAGTTGTCCAATGACGACACCCGACAGCACAACTGGCACAGCCGTTTCTTGGAGACCAGCAAAACAGGAAATAGACTGCACACCTATCCCAGCCTTTCCTGACAAACAGCGCTGCGTCATCAGACACTGCTCACACCCACCCTTATCCTCATTGAGAATACGACAAAAACGATTCTGATTCACACTTCCTCTACAAGCTGTAACTTGGTCGTCAGAAATGGCATGTAGTTCTAAGGGTAAACCAGTGGATTTCTGAAAAATAGTTCGATAACTTTGATAAAGTTTTGATTGTTCAAGACGCTTAAAAACTTGCTGCTGTTTAACGAAAAATTCTGTCTGAGTAATACTGGAATGTGCGATTGCGTTCATGGGGGTAGTTAGATTTGTATAGGTATTATTGGCGGAGAGCCCGCTTGACCCCCTGAGTAATTCAAACTATAGCTAAATCTGTATTTCGTATATACGGAGACCTCCTGATGTTCATCTAAAGATATTTCCTATACGCTTAAAATTAGATCAAATAAAACACAGATAAAAGCAAGAAATGGTTAATCAACCCTTACTAAAAATAGATAATTCAAGTATGAAAAATAAAATAATGCAGCTCATAATCATTGCATTTAGTTTGCTCGGTCTTATTGTTGATATTCATGATATACGCAAATCAGTCAAAAAAAATGCTGGAAAGCACCAAAAAGAAAACCACCCCCTAACATCTCGCTACAAATAGATTCGACTTCCGGACGAATCATTGAATAATTCAAGTGCACCGAAGTGCCAATCTCTCTATCCCATATCAACCTCTCCTAATCTAATTTAACCTAAAAACACAATGCCTACACTTCTATCTCTAGCCCTTTTTTTGCTACTGAGCCTCACCTCCATAGCGGAGCAAACTCGGCTCAATATCCTCTTCTTCACTTCCGATGATATGAACTATGACTCCACCGGAGTCTGTGGCGGACCGATCAAAGATCTAACACCCAATGTCGACAAACTCGCGACCGAAGGGTTCCGCTTTGACTTTGCCTACTCCACCGTCGCCGTATGCCAGCCGGTTCGGCAAATTATGCAAACGGGCCTCTACCCTCACCGCAATGGAGCGATGGGGTTTTTCCCACTCAAGCCGGAAGTGCGCACCCTTAATCAGCAACTCCATGACGCCGGTTACTTAATCTCAATGTTTGGCAAGGGTAAGCACAACCAGCCATCGGAGAAATTTTGTGTCGATGTGCCTAATGACAAGATCAGCCGCCATCCATCGAAGCTAGCCGAAGCGACCAGAGCCTTCGTGAGAAGAGCTAAAAAAGAGGGCAAGCCCTTCTTTCACAATGTCAATTGCTACGACCCCCATCGTCCCTTCATTGGCATGAATGGGCCCAAAGATCTCGCGGGCGGTGAACCACCAAGCCGATGGATTAAAACATCGGAAGTCACCGAGGTTCCTGGATTCCTTGAAGATCTACCAAATATCCGCCGAGAACTAGCTGGATATTATACCAATGTCCGGCGTATGGACGATGCCATGGGAAGCGTCCTCAAAGTCCTTAAAGAAGAAGATCTCGCTGACAACACGCTAGTCATGTTCTACGGCGGCGATCACGGAATGTCTTTCCCTTTTGCCAAGTCCAATGATTACGAAAACAGCACCCGAGGATCACTCATCATCCGCTGGCCTGGCGTAGTCAAACCCGGCGCACTTGATCAAGACCACCTCGTCTCCACTCTCGACTTCACCCCCACGCTGCTCGATGCCGCGAAACTCCCTCAGATCCCTGACATTGATGGACGTTCGTTTCTCAAAATCCTCAAGGGCGAGAAGATACCGGGCTGGGATCGCGTCTTTACGTTCTACAATGCCGCATTCGGTAACAATTGGCTGCCTATGCGTTGTATGCGCACCAAAGATAGCTCCTACATCTGGAACGCATGGAGTGACGGCAAAAAAAGCTACCGCACAGAAAACATGGCCGGCCTCTCATGGAAAGCAATGCTCGCCGCTGCCAAAACCAATCCTAAGATAAAAGCACGAGCCGATTTCTATCTCTACCGCGTGCCAGAGGAATTTTACGATATGACCAATGGTCGTAACGAACGAGACAACCTCATTAACGACGCAAAACGTCAACCAGAAATCGAAGCCATGCGCAATGAGTTGCTCGCCCTGATGCAGCGCACAGGCGATCCCTTTGCCGAGGCTTTTGCCCAGCGCAACAACCCCGCTGCCACCGTCAAGGCCATCGAACAAATGAAGAAGGAGTATGGGGGTAGAAAAATGCGGAAGAAAAAGTAGCGCCGCACACACAAGATAAATGACTCATCCTATTTGAGGCAATGGTCACTTTCTATAATATTAGTTGATTTCTGAGCCCGTGCTGGTCCAGTCTGTATAATCACACCGTGCATTAGGATGTGTATAAAATTTCACCAAAAAAAACCTCTAACTCATTAAGTTAAAGGGTTTTTAAAAAATGGCAGACAGGGCGGGATTCGAACCCGCGGAGACATTGCTGCCTCACACACTTTCCAAGCGTGCGCAATCGACCACTCTGCCACCTATCCATTTATTCTCAACCTCATAGCAATGAGGTTCAGTCGAAGTGGGCGCAAGCTAAGCATTCGGATCGACCTGTGCAATTCTTTTTTTAGTAAATTCTCCAATGGTGTCAATTTTAGACAGATCTACTAATTTTCTAGCGTATCGGTAGCAAATAGCTCCATCTTGTG
>CAXMOB010000055.1:0-6824 GCA_964194815.1 Vicinamibacteria bacterium
CTTATCCTCAGATAGCTCAGCGTCCTTTTGCACACTCTTCTCAGCTCTCTCTGCGGCGAGCTTCAACTGCACAAGGTCCAGCCGCAGGCTATTGATCGAGGCATTGTATTGATTATAGCCAAACAGTCCAGCCAGAATCACAACTAGCAAGGTCGTCACTAATAGTAATGTTTTTTCTCTCTTTTCTAATGCCATTAGCTTTCTTCTCCTTCCTCAACTTCGTCTTTTCTCAATCCCTCAATCTTGAAGCTCCAATAGCTTTGATCAGGTGATCGCTTAGCGTCATTCACCCGCCAGTCAAAATCTATGAATCGCTTATCTTTACGCAATAGTTTTGCTAATTCATTAAGTTCTTTATCTGATTTAGATTTTCCCTTTAACGAAATGCGGTCACCATTAATTTTGAGCGTCTCAATCGTCAATTTACCTGAATATCCAGCAGGCATGTTCTCCGCACACCGCTGCATCAGTACTAGAGGCCACTCACTGGTCCACATCGGCCAGAGCTCATCACGCTTCATCTCAAATTCCTCATTAGCCACCTGCATTGGACTGTGTTGGTCAACAACCGCCTGATACTTATCAAGTTCCTGTTGCACTTGCCACCTTTGGAACCACAAGAATGCAACTCCAATAAGACAAAAGACACCTAGCACTGAAAGAGCTAGGCTACGTTGCTTTGCCACCTTCTTCGCGGCTTTCCATTCGACCACATACTCCGGTGTATAACCTAACTGATCAGTTGGTAGTGTCGGAGAAAATTCAGAACGGCTTTCTACCTGCCACTCTGCCTTGACCAGCTCTTCGAGCACAACCGCAGAGCTTTCAGCAAGCTCGCCACTGAAAATCACCTTCTCTGGAGTGTAAGGAACCCCAGTCATCATAAATCTCATCGAGATCACCTGTAAGGTGCTAGCAAGATTTTGCGGTAATTCTTCCCCCAGCACCTCTGCATAAAATACAACTCCTTGGTGACAGCAGGCTATCACCCAACTACCCCATTCTTGCCAAA
Source organism: Vicinamibacteria bacterium (assembly GCA_964194815.1). Classification (GTDB taxonomy): domain Bacteria; phylum Verrucomicrobiota; class Verrucomicrobiia; order Verrucomicrobiales; family Akkermansiaceae; genus Rubritalea. The sequence goes on from CAXMOB010000055.1 coordinate 1,013, forward strand.
CAATGAAGGCATCATCTGTGACCGACCGTAGTCGCGCTGAATAATCGAACTGACACTGTCGAAATGATGTCTTGTAATCGATCACACTGTTATCGATCACGTAGCTGGCATGTGCATTTTCGCCCTCTCCTTGGTGAATCAAGGCATCAGCCCAGCCGGCTTCAGAAAGCACCTTGCCACTCAAGCGTTGTTCTAGCTCAAGGAATACCATTGAGCGTAAAGTTTCTTGATCCACTGGCGGTGCCATTTGTGGGTAAGTGAGCACATCTGCTACCGGGAGTGCCACCATCGTCGAAGAAGAAAAATCCTTCCCTTTGATAGCAATAGCCCTCTCCGTACAAGAGGCCTTCCCTTGTCGAAACTCCCACTTGTCCCAACCCGCGATTGCGTTAGGAACGATCCATGTTGTCATTGAACTACTCACCCTCTTTACTTAATTGGTTAATCTTCTCTACTACTAGAGCGTCACGGTAATGTAACACCGATGGACGATTATTTACTGAATTTCTTACGATCACCGTAATTTTTTTGGTTGTATCCCCACTTCTTCCTCGGCTCACCACGCGACGCACACCACTCCGAAGTCGAAACCTTCGCACCACTCGACTACGTTCCTCTACTTCGTCAGTTACGCCCAATCTATCTAACGCACCTGTCAGAGATGAGAATGCTAAGTCATCAGATGTCCCCAAAATTTCATCCTCTCCAATCACATCGCGATGAAAAATTTCGGCCAGATCAACGTCTACTTCTGCAGCCACACTCAACAGCCGTGGTGCCACTTCGTGAATGTCTAGCTCGGTATCACCCCAAATCGTCAGCCACTCACGCCAATCTGGCTGTAGTTCTGCCACCTTATCAAAGTCACGCACTAATAGTAAGTCTTCAAGACGTTGGAATGGTTTATTGTAAGGTCTATCCTCATAGCCTTGGTTTTCGTAATATTCAGCTTCAGCACCTTCGATCTCCTCGATCTCATCGAAGTCGGCCCAATCAATCATCGCATCTGCAAGCATACTAGCATCGCCAACATCTAAGCCCCACTCCTCGAAAAGCACTCGTAAAAACGACTTGTCCCTGCGCTGTAGCACCCCATTGATATTGAGTCGTGCTCCTTCACTGGAAATGACCACATCGTAGCCATCCACCCCGTCCTCGGCCTGATAATGCAGTAAGTCATCATCTCTCAGCACCTGTGGATGCGTCCCTAAGCTCACTCCTCTTTGGGCCATTAAGTGCGCTTCGAATCCCGCCGAACGCTGGCTCGCTTTCTTAAAACCACCACTCACCACGATCAGTGTGGCACTTAAGATCAGAGACAAAAATCCAACAATAGCCAAGACCATTAGCAATGCCGAGCCTTGAGGTGCTGAAGTTATGTTACGTCGTGATTCCATCAATTATGAATGCTGTTAATGGTTTGATAAATTGCCTGCACCATAGTGTAACATAGTGTGGCGACGATAATGGCCATGCCAATAAGAATGATCGGAGAAATGATAGTCACCACTGCACTCAGTAACGTAGAGAGGCGTTTATCGTAGTATTCGGCAGTTCTCAAAATGGCACGCGATAGTTTACCTGTCGTTTCTCCCACAGCCACCAAATCTAGCATATTGGTAGGGAAAACCTCCATCAGCCGCATCGCGCTCGTCAGCGTATAACCATCCTTCACTTTATAAGTAAGGCCACTGAGCTTATCTTTAAAAAAGCGATTACTAATTGTCTCCGAAGTCAGCTCCAGGCCTTGCACAAGCGGCACTCCATTGTGAAGTAAGTTACCCAGTGTTTGAAGCCACTGCACAAAAAAGCTGTATTGCACTATATTGCCAATAAAGGGAAGTTTCAGCTTAAAAGTATCCCAACGTGCTTTGTTCTCTTCACGTCCAAACATCACCTTGAGCACAAGCACTATCATACAAAACAGCGCCGCGATATGAATCCAATAAGAACGTAAAAAATCTCCGAAATTCGTTGCCAAACGAATCCCCAAGGGCAGGTTCTGGTTCTTCATCGAACTCAATAGCTCGGTGATCTGTGGCAATAAGTAGAACAAGAAGAGCAAGGTCATGCCAATACATGCCACCAACAAAAAACTAGGATAAACCATCGCCATGATCAACCTTCCTCGTAATTCAGCTTGTTGCTTGAGATAGACTCCGTGCTGTTGTAAAATAGATTTCAAGGTGCCACTGGCCTCACCAGCTGCGACCAAATTGCAATAAAGTGCATCAAAATGCTTCGACACCTTACGTAAGGAAATGTGCATCGGAATACCGTCGGTTACCAAGGCACGTAAATTTTCAGCGGTCGCCTTCAACACACCTTCTTCGTCGCGTTGCGCCATCGATGCCAAAGCTGGCTCCAGAGGTAATCCAGCTCCAAGTAATTCACTCAATTCCTCAGTGAACACAATCACATCCTTTTTCTTCAGCAGCACCACCGCTCCACCATCAGCAGTCACCTCCGATGATTTTACTACATTGCTTGCCTTAGCTACTGACTTGCTCTTGTTTTTTGAGCCACCCTTTTTTTGCTCAGCTAATTGAGTCGGACGCACTCCCTTATGCTGAAGATCCCTCAACGCTTCGGCACGACTACGAGCCTTCAACTCACCAGAGAGTTTCCCCCCTTGAGCATTCAATCCCTCATAGTTATACAAAATTGACATTCGTGAGCTTCAGATTAGATGGACATTAATGCACGGGTTCCTTCGGTCTCGGTAGAATGCGTCAAGGTGCACGACAACACCTCTTCGATGGTCGTCACCCCCTTCATCACCTTTCTCCATCCATAGGTGCGCATGCCTTCAAAACCTTCTGACACGGCTTGCACTCTAATCTCGTTTTCATCCGCTCCGCGGGCAATCATTTCTTGAACCGATTCAGAAACACGACAAAATTCAAATAAGGCAACACGACCATTGTAACCAGTATTACGACATTCTGCACAGCCTACCGCACGGCAGGGAGTGCCCACAATATCCAGTGGAATATTAAGCTGACTTGCTTGTGCTGCGTCGAAGCCTTCCAGCTCGATTTTACAATGTTCACATAATTTACGCACCAATCTCTGGGCTAACAAACCTCGCACTGAGGCCGAAACCAAAAACGGCTCAATCCCCATATCGACCAGGCGACTCACTCCACCAATCGCACTATTCGTGTGCAAGGTGCTGAATACCAAGTGACCAGTCAATGACGCACGAATAGCAATCTCGGCGGTCTCCAAGTCACGAATCTCACCAATCATCACGATGTTTGGGTCGGCACGAAGGATCGATCTCAATCCTTTGGCAAAGGTTAAACCAGCTTCTGGTCGCACTGCAATCTGCACCACTCCCGCTAACTTGTTTTCCACCGGATCCTCAATCGTCACGATACGTGTCTCAGTAGTATTAAGTTGATCCAAGAAGGTATACAAACTTGTCGACTTACCCGACCCTGTCGGCCCAGTCACCATGATCACGCCGTTACTGAGCTTGAGAATGTCTTCCATTTGAGCACGAAGATCAGATTCCATCCCGAGAGTATCAAGGTCAAATTTCTGCTGGTTGAGCAATCGTAAACTCACGGTCTCGCCTTCGATCGATGGGATCGTGGCAACTCGAACGTCCACTGACAGGCCTTCATGACTGAGGTTGATACGCCCATCCTGTGGTAAACGTCGCTCCGCCACATCCAGTCGTGACATGATCTTTAAACGTGCAATAACCGAACTTTCTAAGCGATGAATATGCTCCGGAATCGGCACATCATAAAGATGACCATCCACTCTATAACGAATACGCAGCATGTTTTGCTGTGGCTCCACGTGAATATCCGTAGCACGTTGGCTCAAGGCCTCACGAATGATGTTGTTGACGAAGCGCAGCACACTGGCCTCATCTGAGACATCCTCATCGATAACTGTCGCTTCATCCTCTTGCGATAAGCTTTCCAGATCACGCCCTTCTAAAATTTGTTCAAAGGTGCCCGCTCCCACACCGTAAAGAGCACTCAAGGCCTCTCTCACTCTCCTGCGCGACGCGACATGCCATTGCAAAGTCACCTTAAGCTTCCGCCCAAGCATCTGTCGCGCTTCGATCGAAAATGGGTCGTAGCAGGCCACTGTAAGCACTCCATCCACTAGAGAAAGTGGCATCACCTGGCTCTGCACCGCGATTTGAGCTGGGCAGATTTCCTTCAGATCATCAGGTTCTTCAGGTGTAAGTTCTTTAGAAATCCATGGCAGAGAAACCCGCTCTGCCAAATATGAGAGAAACTCATCTTCTTTGACAATACCAGAGTCCAAGATCGTATCGACACCGGAACCCCTGATCAGTGACCCAGTCTCGAATAGTTGACGAAGTTTTACCTCATCGGCTGCACAGCTCACCACAGCAGCTTGTATTAGCCACTGATGACCTTTAGAAATTAACCATGTATTTTCGTCCATCCTGTTGATCTTTTCTTCTTCGCTATTCCGTGCCATGACTATCAGTGCACATACTCCCGTCAAAATGCTCAGACCGCAACGTTAAACCTTGCTTGCGGTGATTTGTCGCACATATATTGAAAAAAAACATATTTATCTGAAACTTATCCCCCATATGTGTGGTTAAAATGGTCAGTCTAAAAACATCTTCTACAATATAAGCGGAGACCTACCCACAAATCCTTCATTCAGTTTCGCTTTTACTATTGCATTCCTACATAATGGCCTTTTGATTACTCGCAGGACAAGATCAGAAGCCCCCCAACACTACAGACTTTTTAGCATACACTAACGAACGAACGACATGAAACTCAATAACTCAATCTCACACAACTTCCGCTCAGCTGGCTTCACACTCCTAGAAATGGTCATCGTGATGGCCATCATGGGCATTTTAGCTGGTGGTGTCATCGCCCTTATCGGCGGCGTGCAGGACAACGCAAGAGCCACTAAAGCTGAACAGGTTATATCAAGTTACGTAAGTAACCTTGAACTCTATCACTCGCGTGCAAAAAAATATCCAACCACCGAACAGGGACTCGAAGCATTGGTTAAAAAGCCCACTTCTGCCCCGGTCCCAAGAAAATGGCAAGCAGTTATGCAAGAGATCCAAACTGATCCGTGGGGCCAACCATACAGCTATAAATGCAGTGATGGTAGATATTACACCATCACATGTGCCGGGGTAGATCAAGAGCTTGGCACAGATGATGACATCATCCATGATTCAAAACCTGCCAACTAAGAGCAGTAAAGCCTTTAGAGGCTTTACCGTTCTCGAACTTGTGATCGCGATGGCTATCGTCGCGCTCTTCTTTGGCACGGCTGCTACTTTTGCTATCCAGCGGGGAAACGAAGATCTTATGCTTTTAAGCTCTGATGTGAGATCCCTCGCGAGTGAGTCCAAGGAGGCTGCTCTGCAAGAAAATCGCACCAAATACATTATTTTTACTCCCTCTGCCATTTGGCAAAGCAATGACCCGGACAGTGAATTTAATAAAGAGCTTCCCCACCTCTCTGTAAAATCCGAATTTACGGTTTCCGTTCGCTTGGACCAAGAATGGATCACGCTCAACAAAGACAACCCAAAGGTTATATGGCTCTTTTCATCCTCAGGCCTATGTGAGGAAATTAGCCTAAAACTAGAAGCTGATGATGCCAGCTATGAATACGACTTCCACCCATTGACTGCTCAAATCATCATCGATGAGTCAGAATAAACAATGAAGCTCAACCAACAGCAACGAGATAGCAAAGCACGAGGGTTCATGCTCCTTGAGGTTCTCCTTGCGATGATGGTATTCGGCATAGCTGCCGCAGGTATCACGCTGGCACT
>CAXMOB010000056.1:0-1447 GCA_964194815.1 Vicinamibacteria bacterium
CTCGATTCACATGAAGGAACTTGAGTTTGACGTCACACACCTGATCTGGAGAGGTGGCCAATACCGAGCTCTCTTCAAATGGATGCACGGCAAAGATGCCATTGAGATCCATCAGCTTACCCTTTGTAAGAATGGAAATGCAGTCGTCACAAACCTACAATTGGGTTGCACTGGTATTCTTGGAAACACGCGTAACAACATTTTCGACCTCACACTTGCGGATGAAGATTACAGCAGGGCTAAGTGGACGATCAAGGCTCTTGTGGCTCCAAAGGCGAGAGCAAACTGGGACAAAACGTTTGAAGAAGTTCCTGCCTTTAGCTCAGGCATCATGCAGTTGGTAGAAAAAATGGAGTCGAACACCTCACCTGCAGCATTCATCGGAAAATGGGAATACATGCATAAAGGAATTAAATTTGTCAGAACCTTTAAGCCAGATGGCAAATTTGATTTCACCATGGGTGGAAAAATCGTCGATTCTCCAAAAGACTATTGGACCTTTGAAGACAACACGCTGAAACTAAAGTTTCATAACCTCAACTTCACCGAAGATCACATGTTACTAGATAGTAACACCCTCATCTTCACAAATCAGCCCTACGCAAATGCTGTAAAAGTTGACGAATAGTACCATTTAAGAAACACTCACCGCAGTGGCTACAAATCGAAAAAAATTCCGCAAGACCAATAGAGGGCATTACGAAAAAAAATTCACCCCCTACCCGTTTTTTAAAAACGAGGAACTCATCGTTGAAATCGATAACATCAGCCACCTCGGACACGGCGTGGCAAGAGTCGATCATTCCCCTGCCACTGGTGAACCTGTGCTCAATTGGGTGATTTTTGTCCCATTCGCTCTGCCCAATGAGACCGTCAAGGTTGCCATCACCGATAACTCGAAGTCGAGCTCACACGCGAAGATCGTCGAGGTCATCACACCCTCACCGCATCGAGTCGAACCAAAGTGCAAACACTTTTTCTACTGTGGTGGCTGTCAGTTCCAACACCTCGAATACTCTGAACAACTCAAGGTGCGTGCCGACCAAACCCGTGAACTTCTTCATCGCTTGGCCGGCATCGAACATCCAGTCAACGCACCAATAGCATCGCCGCAACAATGGAACTATCGCTCAAAAATCACACCGCATTATAAGAAACCAGAAAAAGGCGTCATCAAGGCCATTGGTTTCCACCACTTCTCAGAAAAGAACCAAATTGTCGATCTTCATGAATGTGCCATCGCGATGGAGCAACTCAACCAAGCTCTCCCTGCGATCAAAAAGAACACCAAGGGCCGTGCTCGCACGATTAAGAAAGACGGTAACCTGTTAATGCGCGTCAGCGAAGATAGTGTCGAAACAAGCCCAACAAATGTCGTCTGTGAACATGTCGGTGACTTGACCTTCCGCTTTCTAGCGGGCGACTTCTTCCAAAATAATCCCTATGT
>CAXMOB010000057.1:0-1665 GCA_964194815.1 Vicinamibacteria bacterium
CTTAGAAATCTTTGACTTCTCTGGCCACTCAACCCGTGATGAAATTCTCGACTACATCCTTAAGCTCAATCCAAAGACAGCATTCCTTGTCCACGGTGACCTTGAAGCCAGTGAGTGGTTCCGCCAGCAACTCGTCATGCGAGCTCCAGACATGGAAGCGGTAATCCCTAAGCCAGCTAAACCATACACATTATAATTGGTAATATACCATTTACGGTTGTGCAGGATTCGCTCTAGGAATTTCCTCAACGGCTCGCGGGATAGCAGCGGGAATAGCTGCAGGAATAGCTGCAGGAATTGATTCTTCTACGACCTTTGGAGCATTGCGCTTCATCTCGATCACTACGCGACGGTTGATTGCCTGAGCATTACGGTCACCTTGTTTCACAATTGGTTTATTCTTTCCGTGGCCAATCACAATGACGCGTTTGGGATCGATCAACACAGAGTTGACCAACCAAGTTCTCACGGCTTCGGCACGCTTCAGTGAAAGTTCTTTGTTTTTGACAGCATCACCAAACATATCCGTGTGACCATTTAGCACACAAAACATTTTAGAGTTTTTGTCGATCAAAAAGGCAACGGCCATCAAACTGTGGCGAGCACTTGATTTCAATTCAGACTTCCCAAATTCAAAAAGCAGATCAGACCCAATCAATGCTTTCGCATTCTCTAAAGCATTTCCTGAAAGTTTCTTCATGTCTTCCAACGTAGTGAAGCCCTTTAGTAAGCCTTCCGCAGATTGACCATCAGCACCCTTCTTCACCATGTCTCGAGTGAATTTATCTGGATCAAAAATGTCAGCCACAGCTTGCCCGGTATCGACCTTGATGTCGGCACTGAGAGGATTATCTAACAAGGCGTTATTTCTGCCCAACTCTGGAATATCGAGTTCTAGATCGGGTCCCCTGACTGGTTCAAATTGATCAGCGAGAGCGTCACCACTGAGGGCGGGAGCCTGCATTTTGATATCCACTAAGTTCATATCGATCTCAGGGTCGATGATCGCTTCATCCATCACATCTTCGATCTCTGCGATTTCTTTCGAAACCTTGAGTGGGTCTTCTGGTGGTGCATCGATCGAGCGTGGCTCAGGAGTCTCAATCGCCTTCTGCGGATGACTCACCATGGTCATTTCAGCAGGGTCGGATTCCATTTTATCAGAATCATTGAAATACTCGACCAGCACAGGGATTTTCTCCAAGGCATAATACAAAGCACCATGAAAAAGAACGCCCATTATCACTGCCATCAGCACCCAACGACCGAAGTGTTCTGAGCGTGGTAGTAAAAATGAGGAGCCGTATCGGGCATTACGCCAACTATATCCGTATTCTTCCATGAAGTTCTACTGACACGATACGTGAATACTCCCCCTAATCGATCAAAAACTTGTAAAGAGAACTGTAGGGTGACCTCCGCATAGAGCTCCAGCGTGAAGCTTACGCTTCCAATTTGCCGTGCGCTAACTCCTTTTTCATACTGAGCTTCTTCTGGTAGCGCGACTGAATCACGTCCACGATGACCAATACAGCAATCACAAAGTAGAACGTCACCTTACTCATGGCCTCAACATGGAAACCATTTTTAACGACATCAATTGGCTTGCCGTGCGATTCAATCGTCTGCATCACGGCCTTACCAGTATCCGCATTCATTTCATTC
>CAXMOB010000058.1:0-9286 GCA_964194815.1 Vicinamibacteria bacterium
TGTTAATCAACACACTAAATCATGTTTAATAAAAAACTACTTACATTAATGCTATCGACGGGTCTCTCGTTGTTTTCATTCACAACAAGTGCTTCAGCTCAAGATCCTGTGGTCACCACAGCTCCAGTCGAAGCAGCAGCTGAGGTGGATCCTAAGATCACAGAGAAATGGGATGACTTTGAAGCTGTGCTAAACGGCACAAAGGATTACGTTAAGGCAAGCGAAGCAGCTGAAGCTGGTGAAACAGTAGAATGGTCAACCTATGTCAAAGGTGATGCCAACGAAGTTTGGGGACTCATAAAAGAACTCGAAGGTATAGATGAAGGAGCTCTTGAGGGAAAACTCAACGAACTTTCTCCTGAAGCTAACCAAGCAATCTACGATAATGTATGGGCCAATGCTGATGCTCTTACACCTTGGCTAACTCACAACATCTGGGTTCTAATTGCTGCGGCATTAGTCTTTATCATGCACCTTGGTTTCACTACATTAGAATCAGGACTTTGCCAAAAGAAGAATACGATTAACATCATATTTAAGAATGCTTGGATTATTTCAACAGGAATTCTAGTATACTTCCTATGGGGCTTCAATGCTCACTACCCTGGGGATTTCAACGGCATCCTCGCAATGGGTAGCTCAGCTGAATATGAACCTTCACAATTACTGACTCATGCTACCAATATATATCATGACTCCTATACTTGGTGGACTGATTTTATCTTTCAGGCAATGTTTGCAGCAACAGCAGCGACCATCGTCTCTGGAGCAGTTGCTGAACGTGTCAAACTTACAAGCTTCATGATCTTCGCAGTGCTACTCGTAGGTATAGCTTACCCTCTAGCTGGTTCATGGCACTGGGGCGGCGGTTTCCTCAATCAACTCGAAGTTCCTTTCTATGACTTCGCTGGTTCTACGGTAGTGCACGCATTTGGTGGTTTCGCAGCACTTGCATGTGTTCTTGTTCTCGGTCCCCGTAAAGGTAAGTTTACTAAAAATGGCATCAAACCAATCCTTCCGCACAGTATGCCCTTAGCTGCAATTGGAGTATTCTTACTCTTCCTAGGTTGGTTTGGATTCAACGGTGGTTCAGTTCTCGCTGCAGAACCTCACCTTGTATCACTCGTATTCGTCACCACTGCTTTAGCTGCTGTCTCAGGAGCAATTGCGTCCATTGCAATTTCATGGGCTCTAACCAAGAAACCAGATGTCTCAATGGCACTCAATGGATTCCTAGCGGGACTAGTAGGTATCACTGCTGGTGCAGATGCAATTACACCAACACTATCTATTATTACAGGTGGGGTAGCAGGTCTACTCGTAGTGCTTGCAATCATGGGCCTCGACCGCATCAAAATCGATGACCCTGTTGGAGCCATTGCAGTACACGGAGTCTGCGGTATTTGGGGAACTCTTGCCGTAGCATTCTTCGGTGGAGCTGATCTCGTTTCTCAACTCATTGGTATAGCTGCAGTTTGTGCATTCGCCTTCATCTTCTCCTTTGTTCTGTTCTACATCCTCAAGCTCATCATGGGTGTTCGTGTTGATGAAGACGAAGAGCAAGAAGGCCTCGATGTAGCAGAACACGGTGTGTCAGCTTACAACGACTAAATTTCATAAACTTACTACTATGCTATAAGGGAGCCCTGAGTGGGGCTCCCTTTTTTTGTGGTTTAATAAAGAAAATCCGAACTACCTTTCACCTTTCACCTTTCACCTTTCACCTTTCACCTTTCACCTTTCACCTTTCACCTTTCACCTTTCACCTTTCACCTTTTTCCTTTTTCCTTTCCCCTGCAGCACACCAGTGCCGCCTAAAGCATCTGAGAATAGTCAGCCACAAGGTGTGTAGGACTGACCGAACGTAATTCCGCCTCAGTGTTATAGCCTGTGAGGATCGCAATACTCGCAATACCTCCGTGATGAGCAGTCTCAATGTCATGGATCATATCCCCGACAAATACCGTGCTTTCTAATTGTAGCTCATGTTCTGCCAACAATTCACCGATCAAGTCACGCTTATCCAACACCCCAGAATAGGTCTTTTCGAAAAACTCCATCAAGTCGTGTTGCTCAGCCTGCTCAATAAAGGCCTTGGGGTCCATCGAAGTGCAAACGAAAAGTCGGTCACCGCGTTGTCTTAAAAATTGTAACATTTCACGAGTATGCGGTAATACAGGAACGCTGACACCCGAAACTGAAAACCCATGACGAAAATGATCTTCTATTTCGTCTAAGGCGACCCCAGGAATCACTTGTGCATACCAATCGCCATACGGCAAACGAAACGAGGACTTAAAGCCGTCGCGGTCGAACTCTGGCTTAGCGTATTGACGCATCACATGATTCGTCGCATCGATCACCAATGCCATGTCATCGACAATCGTCCCCGACCAATCAAAGATCCAACTATCATAACGATCGATCATTAACCAATGGTAAATTTTACCTGCCTAACGATGGATTTACCAAGTTCAGCCTGTAGGTTTTTCAATAACTTACCTTTCATCTCTTCCAAGTGGAAGCGCATGGCTGGCTGTAAAACTTTTAATACCAGAACCCCACGTTTCAACGAACAAGGTTCTGCATGTTTGGACACAAAATCTCCGGCAATCCGCTGCCATGAGTCGATCAACACCTCGTGTTCAACACCCTCTTTAGCCCCGATTTCCCTAATGATTGAATCCAAAAAGACCTTCGCTTCTTGGATATTTCGGTTGGGATCGGGCACACTAAACGCCCCCTGAAGATCACGGAGCGATTGCTGTTTCGCATGAAATCGCAACTTCTCCGACTTCGTCATTTTTGCTCTTGGACGCTTACTCACCGTCGTCGCCAATAGCTTCTACAGGGCAACCTTCCATTGCTTCGATACACTGATCTTCTTCTTCCTTATTAATGGGTTGCTTTAATACATAGGAATAGCCCTCATCATCCTCACGAGTGAAGTTGTTCGGTGCAGTTTCACGACAAAGGTCACAGTCGATGCACTGGCAGTCCACGTAGTATTTTCCTTTTACATTTTCTTCGTTGATGTCTTCGATGTCAGCCATAGTAGTGAATATTTTACAGTTGTTCAGACACCCATGCCGCATGATCCATAAATAATCAACTTATTTTTTTGCGATTGAGACAACCAGCAGTTGCAAATCCTAGGAATTAACGATAACTAGCTTTAGCAATAATTTATGGCAGAGCATTCCAACCCAATTCAAAGTGATACCACGACTTCTCATCCGATCCAATCGAATGTTGTCATCATCACTATTTTTGTCACTCTCGTCATTGCTGGGCTAAGCATCTTGGGCTATTTCTTATGGAAACAACTTCCTGTGACAGTGATCGAGGATCCGACGAATACCTACCCTATTCAAGCCGAAGGAATCACCATCACCTCCGCTGAAACTAGATGGCTAGATCTAGCCGCTGAAAATCGCTTTATTGCGGGAGCAGCCTACATTCCAGAGGTGACTTTGAAACTTGGCCCAAATTCCAATGGTCACCTCGTCTGTAACTTCGAAGACAATAATGAAGAACCTGCTGGAGACGGATTCTCCATCGCCATCAACAATGGTAAATTTGCTAACGGAACAGACACTCTTACTCTCTCCTCTACTGCAGGTTATAAAGAAGATGCCCATTACCGTAGCTACACCTATTCACAGGCTCCTTTCTGGAAACTTATCGTCAGACATTCGACTGACACCAGCACCCCGACAATCATCGCAACCATCCATTGCCCACCAAACCAATAATTTATGTCCGAAGGTATAAAACCTCTTCTCGCTGCCGAAGGTTGGCACGTGATCCACCTGTTCTATTCTATTGATCAAACTCAGTGGTCTATCCTGTCCAGACAGGAACAACGTGAAGCCAAAACAAACCTCACGGAGCTAGTGCAAGAAATTCGTTCTTATCAGGACACGCAACTTCTTTCCTATTCTATCGTCACTCCTAAGGCCGACCTAGGATTCATGCTCATGACTCCAGACCTGCAAGATGCCAACGCATTTGAAAAACGTCTCACGCTTTCACTAGGACCAGACATCCTACAGCCAGTCTATTCTTACTTTTCACAAACCGAGAGCCAAGAATACCAGGGTGCTGAAACAGAATGTGACTCAGAGGCTAAACAGCAAAACCTCTACCCAGTATTACCTGAATGGCCAGCCATTTGCTTCTTCCCCATGTCGATGCACAGAAGTGACAACCACTATTGGTATGCACTAGATTACGAAACGCGCCATAAGCTCATCAGCGAAGACAAATCTGTCACCGAAAATAACTCTGACAGGATCATCCAAATCATCACCGGCTCAACTGGCCTAGATGAACACGAATGGGGTGTCACACTCTTAGCTCACGACACAACTGACATCAAATCTTACGCCACCAGCATGCGCTTCACTGAACTCTCCGCAAAATACCGCGAATTTGGCGATTTCTACATCGGTCTAAACTTGCCACTGAACGATCTCTTTAAACGTATCTGCATCTAGCAGATGCTAGCCAGATCCGCCCCTTTATAGTCCTGAGCCCTGAATGGGCGCACTTTCATAGCCCAAGGCAAAGCCTTGGGTATAAGGTATCACAAATAACCTGAGCCCTGAAAGGGCGGCTTCCAGTGGTTCCATCTACGGCGAAAACGCCGTTCCTTACGCTACGCTCACCCTCACGACAGAGCCCGCTCCTCTCAAGCCTTCCAATTAAAAGCATCCGAGATCGGCTTCACTTTCACCTTGGCCTTGAGTGATCCACAGATGTTATAGACACCAAAATAAGTCCTATTTAAGTAAAGTGCATGGGCACTGCCCCGGGCTTGGCTCAATGCTTGAATTTCCTTATCCATTCGTGTGCGTTCTCCGAAGTCTACCAATTCTTGAAAGTAACTTTCATCACCGAAATCAAACTCACCGTCGGTGAATGGCCGTGATAACAACTCAATCGATTCGCGGAACAAGGAGGTCATCAACTCAATCGCACGTGGCGAATCCTCATCCAGTAACAAGTCAAAATACTTGAGGAGCTTCTTGAATGCTTCTTCATTCTCAGGGAGAATCAGTTCCGGGTCCATCAGGTTAAAGTACTGCGCGTAGAAATCTTTTGGCAATTGCTTCACGCAACCAAAATCCAGCACATACAATTCATCGTCCTCAATCAGGAAATTGCCGGGGTGTGGATCAGCATGAAACACCTTCAAATTGTGAATCTGGTGTTGGTAAAAGTCCCACACCGCCTGAGCAATGCGGTTTCTCTTCTCTTGTGATTGCTCCTCCTTAGCATAGATATCCAACTGGACTCCATCGATCCATGACATGGTCAAAATGCGATCGCTGCTCAACTCTTCTCTGTAGCTAGGAAAATGGGTAAATGGTAGGTCTTGCGATTGAGCTATGAGTAGCTCTGACATCTCGCGTTCGCGTACATAATCAGTTTCCTCTATCAAACGATCCTTGATCTCATTCAGGTAAGGTTCAATCGTTTTAGCATCCAAGTTGAACAACTTCATCGCCAATGGCTTAACAATCGCTAAATCTGAATTTAAACTCTGTGCCACTCCTGGGTACTGGATCTTCACCGCCAACTCATCTCCGTCAAGAGTGGCCTTGTGTACTTGACCAATCGAGGCCCCTGCAACCGCCTTTTTAGAAAATGTATCATAGATTTCTTGCGGCCCCTTACCCATTTCCTGTTGAAAGGTTTTCACCACCAGTGGATAAGATAAGGGCGGAGCCGAATACTGAGCTTGCGAAAACTCATCGGCATACTGCGCAGGAATCAAGTTGCGGTCCATACTCAACATCTGAGCCAACTTCAACGGCGCTCCCTTCAGATTACTGAAGGTCTTATAACTCTCTTTTGCCGTCGATGCATGGAAAGCCGACTTATCATCATTTCCAGTGATTGCTTTCCTAGTAGCATATTTAACATAGCTCACCCCGATTTTGGCTCCAGAGCCCATTAGCTTGGCGGCTCGTGTGATCTTATGTTTCGGTATCGACGTTTGCTCCTTCATGATTATTTAGCAAAGGGTGATTTACGCATGAGAAATCTAGCTACGTCTATAGCCGAATCCAACACGCCACTTTGCATACTATCGATCACAAACTTGACGGTCTTTTCGATAAAAGCATCAGTGTCCTGGAACTTCTCAGAATCGTCCTTTGTATAAAAATAGAGGATCGCTCTGAATTGCTCGAACAATCCCTTATCATAAAACTGATTGAGTTGCTTGCGATCCATCACCACACCCTCCTCAATCCCTTGATGGATCACCCCACCAGCAAATTCCAAAAACGCGGAACGCATTCCCACTAATTTACGCATTCCACATAACCCATTTATTGGAAATCCTCCGACCACGCGCGAGCGATATTGCTGCACATGAGCAAAGTAAGTATAGTAGAAAGCTAGAAGTTTTTGCTGACAATCATAATTCAAATAATCTTCATCAGTATGGAGCACCTCAACCGTCTCGGTCACAGTCGCCTTCCAAAACAAGGATTCGATTGCATCTAAGGACGTATAATGGGCGTAAAAGTCGGTTTCTTCTAATTCTATAGAACGACACAAGGCATATACCGAAGCAGGTGCCTTCCCCTCTATTAAAACTGCGTCCCAGTATGCCAACTCAATTTTTTCACGCATTGCTGCAGCCTTCGATTTTCTAGCCATAATGATTACCTGCACTATCCTTCCATACAGGTAAATGGTCAACTCAAACTTTCAGAATTTACTGAAAAACAAAGACAGTTGGATAGCTAGATGAAATAAATTTCTCGTCCCTTGATTTTTTCCCTTTCAGAATATTAAAGGTGACGTATTCTATAGGTATGCCGGATAAGCAAAACATCATCGACCTCTATTTTATGGACGCACGCTGTAAACTCATTGAGATTGCAGCATACCAAGATCGTGTTGACCGACACGAAGGTGAATCTGACTTCAGACACGCCGAGTTCCTCAAAGCATTAACTGCGATGCAAAATCCAAAAGATGGCGAAACCCGCGTGCAAGCGGTGCTCAACTCACTTTCTGACCACAGTGAAACACCTGTCGAAAAAGCCACTATTCAGTTTGCCTTCGGTGCACCACACGAATAACAAAGGCCCCACCACTTTTCCTAAATTTATTTTTCAAAGACATGCGATACATCGAACCACATGGCCACATGGTCAGCCGCACCACAGACGATTACCAAAACATGGCTATGGCCGGTTGCGAAGCGATCTGTGAACCTGCTTTCTGGGCCGGATACGACCGAGCTTCTGTGCAGGGATTCTACGACTACTTCCGACAACTCACCGAGTTTGAACCCGCTCGTGCTGCCAAATTTGGTATCCCCCACTTCTGCTGGCTCTGTATCAATCCAAAAGAAGCTGATGACGCTGGATTTGCCCGTGAGGTGCTATCCATCATCCCTGACTTCATCGATTGCCCCACAGTGCTAGGCATCGGAGAAATTGGTCTCAATAAGAACACCAAGAGCGAACTAGCCATCTTCGAAGAACATGTCGAAATTGCGAAAAAGTTCGACCAACCAATACTTATTCACACTCCTCACCTCGAAGATAAGCTCAAAGGCACTAAGCTCATCCTTGATGCTCTTAAAAATGCCAATGTCGACCCTTCACGTGTCGTCATCGACCACGTCGAAGAGCACACCGCAGCACTGGTGCTCGATGCAGGCTTTTGGGCAGGCATGACACTCTACCCAGAATCCAAATGCTCACCAGCCCGAGCCATCGACATTCTCGAACAGTTTGGCAATGAAAATATCTGGATGAACTCAGCCTGTGACTGGGGTGTCTCCGACCCACTCGCTGTGGTCAAGACCGCTCTCGAAATGAAAAAGCGTGACTACACATCCAAGCAGGTCGAACGCGTCATCTACGAGAACCCTAAAAAGTTCCTCAGTAAATGCCCTAACTTTAAGCTCGCTGAGTAATCAACAGTTCACCGTGAAGTTGTCTATTTACTAGACTCCAGTCAGCCCTATCCTACCTAACGGAAGAAACGTCACTTCATAAAATTTCACCGACTCTATAAAGCTTTGATGGGCACACCAGCACCATAAGAACTCGAGTCAACCATGCTGCTCCATGAAATTTCACCAACACCATCTCGCCTACTGCACCAACATCCACCCAGCAGAAACTTGGCAAGAAACACTCGCAGCTCTCAAAGAGCACACTCTCACAGTTAGAAACAAATTAGTCACAGCGGGCAACCTAGCTACAGGGGACATGTATGCCATAGGTCTTCGCCTTTCAGCATTAGCTGCAAACGAGTTACTTCAAGGGGATCATCTAGAAAAGTTTAAACTTTGGCTGGCCGAAGAACATTGCTACGTATTCACTATCAATGGTTTTCCCTACGGTGCATTCCACCACACTCGTGTCAAAGAAAACGTCTACAAGCCAGACTGGACCTGCCCATCAAGACTCGAATACACCAAGCAATTGATGCATATCATTGCTGAAATATGTCCTGCTGAATCAGGAGGATCGGTATCGACTCTACCAGGTTCATTTAAAGAATTTAATGCCTCCGAACAGGAAATATTTAAGCACCTCTATGCTCAAGCTTGCTACACTGCAGAACTCTCAGCAAGGCATAACAAAGATCTCCACCTAGGGTTAGAACCTGAACCACTCGGCCACTTTGAAAACACAGAAGAGACACTCGCATTCTTCCAACGATTTTTCGACTGGGCAGAAACTAACGGCAATGACAGCGAACTCATTAAAAAGCACATTGGAGTCAACTATGACACCTGCCACTTCGCTCTAGAATTCGATGAATGCCATACTTCACTTCAAGCATTTGCCGACGCCGGAATTCGCATTTCAAAAATCCACCTTTCAAATGCTCTAGAAATCAAAGCCGACTGCCCGCGGGCAATAGAGGCGATTCGTTGTTTCAACGAACCAACTTACCTCCACCAGTTCATGCTCCGATCTCCAGATGGCTCCATTCTACGCTTCCGTGATCTCCCTGAATTTTTCTCTAGCAACACCATCATCAGCGATAATTCAGTCGCACGTATCCACTTTCACATCCCTCTCTATCAGCAGCCAGCTCCACCCCTAGGCTCAACCAGAGAATTTGCCGAAAAAACATTAGAATTTCTCAAGTTGCACCCAGAAATATGCCCACACTTAGAAATGGAAACCTACACCTGGGGAGTTCTTCCTGATCAGATGCAGAAACCAATCGTCGATCAACTGGTCGAAGAATACCAATGGACACTCAAACATGGCTAAACGACTCCCATCCGCTTCCA
>CAXMOB010000059.1:0-13220 GCA_964194815.1 Vicinamibacteria bacterium
AACCCAGACGCGACGCTACATTGCTATATATGGACGACTGCTGATAAGAAGTTTCAGCTCAGTAAGCCTAACCCATACTTTGATCAACGTGTCCAACCTAGAGAGGCTTTTGCTATAGATGAAATAGTGCGAAAATTAGGATTAGAAAAATTATCCGGTAGAGAGCGAATTGAACGCTTACGTCTTTTTTTTAATACTCAGTTTAAATACACAACACATTTAAGTATCAAGGAAAAGATCGGCAATCGCGCAAGTGCGGTTAACGACTTCTTACTAGTGACAAAGGAGGGGCATTGTGAATATTTTGCTACAGCGGCTGTATTGATACTACGTGATTGTGGTATGAATGCTCGTTATGTGAACGGCTATTCCATAAGCCACGATGAACGAAAGGAAGGAGCGTTCCTACTACGAGGTGATCAAGCTCATGCTTGGGCCCAGGTATGGATGGATGACCGTTGGGTTGATGTTGACCTGACACCTGCTGATTGGACTACATCAGATTTAGCCGGAAAAGTGAAATGGCAAGACAAGCTTGCTGATTGGTGGAAAATGTGGAGAGAGGATTTTCAAGTGTGGAGAGATGATCCTAATAATGCGAAGCTGGTAAACAATGTGATCATTACGGTTGGAGGTCTTGTTGTGGTATGGATTTTTATTCGTTTGTGGTTTGCGAAGAACAAAAAGAAGAGTCGTCAGGAGGTCATTGGAGGCCAGTTGCCTGAATGGAAATTTTTAAAGAAATTTGATAGATGGTGCACTAAGGTGTTAGGATCAAGGCCTGCTTCTATGGCATATGGAGAGTGGATTCATCAATTAGTTGAGCATTACCCTGAGAAGTATGAGCATGTTGAGTCGTTTATCACGAGTTATCAACAGGCTCGATTTTATAGCGAAGAGGAGGCATTGGTAGAGAAGGCTAATGATGCGGCAAAAGCACTCATGCAAAAAAAATAAAGCTGCCCGAGCACTGCGACTGAGATGATGTGGGGTGTCATAGGACCATAGGATTGAAGAGACTAGGCTACGCATTGGGCGAAGCTTACTCGCTGTATTCATCTACAATCAGTGTTTTTCTTCAGTCACGATGCCCGCATCGCTCCTTTATCAAGCCTCGATTCTAAAAGAATATAGCTTCGCATGAGTCTCTTTTGAAACTCTAAATGGTATTATAGCCAGTTTGCTTCGATCACTTGCCTCGATTATCCAAAATTGGTTTAATTTTGATATTCCTAAATTTCACTTCACTTGAGTAGGCTTGAAGGCCGATATGTCCTTTGCGTAATTTACCGAAATCAGCCCATCTGCAAAATTTCGTGCTATTCACTAAGTTCGCGAACGCGTCGCTACCAATGGTGAAATCGGCAGTTTTGACATGGTTTAAAAAGAATTCAATGCGTTGGCCATTCGCTACAATACGCGTGTGATTCCATTGATGGGCACCTTTGTAGGACTTGATGTCAGACGGGAAAATGTCGTAACATGCACCCGCTGCTTGTTTGGCACGTAAGGACTTAGGGAGGGTGTGGTTATCAAAAATCTGATATTCAGGGAATTGCTCGAATGGATGGTGTTTTGATTCGTCGAAGCGGAAAAATATACCACTATCTCCACCTTCAGCAATTGACCATTCACAGACAAATTCGAAGTTCGAGTATTGGTTCTGAGTGATGAGGTCGACGCCTGTTCTATTGTCTTTTGGAGAGTAGCTCAGAAGGCCTTTCTTAACAGCCCACGAGACAGGTAGCTCAGCCTTTCTATAGCCGGCCCAACCATTTAAGGATTCTCCATCGAATAATAATTGCCAACCTGCTTCTCTCTCAAATTTTGAGAGCGTGTTGTGGAGTAATTGTTTATCGACGACAGGAGTGATGGGTTTAACGCGTTCGATAGCTGGAAGAACGTATCCTTGCCTTGTTGCATTTTTTAGGCAACTGCCTTTTAGAATGAGCTTATCTAGTTGCATCAAAAATCCTTGTGGGATGGTTGATGCTTGTAATAGTAAGTTTTTGGGTCCGGATTTTTTAAATTCGATGGAGCCTACGTGCACTGTGCGGTATGAGTTCCAACTTGCGGTTGTGGCCACATTTCCTGTCAGTTGATGATGCTCAATATTAAGTTTGTAAGTTCCTCCCGCGGCAGATTTTGGACAGGCCTGGTGAATGTAAATGTCTACTTTCCCTGGTTTAGTTAATGTGAATTTCCAGTTCACGGTGCTCGTTGTATCTTGCCACATGCGTAGCTTTGATTTGTAGGCCCCCTCCTTTTTAATGCCGTTTCCTGTGATGACAGAATCCTCCGCTGCAAGTTCAAGCATCGGTAACTCGGCGGCCATTATTGGCGTGAGGATAAGTAGGTTGATTATGACGGATTTAATGAGGTTCATCTTAGCTCCTATAGAAACGTAATGCAGATCAGCTATCTTACATATTACTCGGTCTGTGAATATCGATATTCTCGATGTTTGACTGCGATGGAATCAATTTTGCAAAAGTGTGGAGAATAGTATAAGGTACTAATAATGACAGTTCTCAAAAAATGGGTCTCCAAAGCTAAGATTTTAAGCCCACCTGGACCGTGGGTCAAATCTAGACATCGTGAAGGTCAGGGGCGCAAAGTGGTACTATTACACGGTTTGTGGCGTAGTCCTGCATCTATGGAGCCTATGGCAGAATGGCTTCATTCGTCAGACGGGAGAACTTGTTTAAACATATCTTATCCTTCGGTCACGCAACCTTATGAGCAGGTTATCGAACATATAGAATCGATCTTGCTTGAGCATTTAGATGATGGACCTGTGGATTTTGTCACCCATTCATTAGGGGGAGTAGTGCTTCGAGGACTTTTGGCATCCTCTAATCGACATTGGACATTGGGCAAGGCCGTGATGTTGGCACCACCCAACAATGGTAGTCAAATTATTGACTGGGTTGGGGGTTCACCACTCCGTCATTTGCTTGGACCCGCAGGGGAATACCTTAAAACGGGGACTATTCACCAAAGCATTCCATCTTTGATTGAGGCCGAAAAAGTAGCAGTGATCATGGGTAAGAAAGATCAACTTAAGCTATTTTCGAGTTTTTTAGAAGCTCAGAACGACGGGATTGTGTCAGTGGAAGATGGCAGGGTAGATGGACTATCTCAGTTCATGGTAGAGGAAGCTGACCATACGTTTATGATGATCAATCCTCGTGTTCAAAAGCTCGTTTCTGATTTTTTAAAATCATGACCATACCCCTTGATTTTGCTTAGGTGTAAGCCTTATACCACTAAATGGTATTATTTGAGCTTACAGAGTGTGACCCATGCGGTCCTTTTTCGTTTGAAGGTAACAAGCATTGTGCTTATTTGGATTCATGGAAATAGCAATTTGTTCTACAATTTCCAAATCGTAACCTTCTAGTCCAGCTAGTTTCTTCGGATTATTGGTGAGTAATTTAATCTTTTTAACCCCTAAGTCTTTGAGTATTTGAGCCCCCATTCCGTAATCTCGCATGTCAGCACCGAAACCTAGTTTTTCATTTGCTTCGATGGTGTCGTATCCTTGCTCTTGAAGTTTATAAGCTTTGATTTTAGCAGGAAGGCCGATTCCTCGTCCTTCTTGGCGGAGGTAGAGAAGCACACCACCTTCTTCAGAAATACGCTCAAGTGCTAGACGAAGTTGTCCACCGCAATCGCAACGTTGTGACATGAATACATCACCAGTGAGACATTCTGAGTGGACTCGAACGAGCGTGGGCTTATCACTTGTTATCTCACCTTTGACCAAAGCCAAGTGGTGAGAATTATCTGGTTCAACTTCATAAAGGTGGCAGTCGAACTCGCCAAAGTCAGTCGGCATTTTGATGACTTCAGTTTTGGTGACGAGCTTTTCACTTAGACGTCGGTAGGCAATGAGTTGAGCGATGGTGCATGCCTTGAGTTGGTGCTTTTCTTGGTAGCCACCAAGATCGCCGACACGTGCCATTGTTCCGTCTTCATGCATGATTTCACAAATTACACCAGCGGGTTCTAGCTTGGAAAGTCTCGCCAGGTCCACGGCAGCCTCTGTGTGCCCAGCTCTACGTAAGACACCACCGCTATTGGCAACCAGTGGAAAGACATGACCAGGTTGGACAAAGTCATTTGGTGCTGTAGCACCTTTGGTGAGTAGAGAAATGGTATGTGCTCTATCGGCTGCGGAAATGCCTGTTGTGATACCGTCAGTCGCATCAATGGAAACTGTGAATGCTGTTTTCAAAGCTTCCCGATTTTGGCGAGCCATTTGCTGTAGATCAAGAGCCTCAGCTTTTTCTAGTGTGATGGGAGTACAGATGAGACCTCGCCCATAATTTGCCATGAATGCAATCGTTTCGGGTGTGATAAGTTCTGCTGCTGCAACTAAGTCAGCTTCGTTTTCTCGAGTCGGATCATCTGCGACGATCACTACTTTTCCAGATTGGATATCTACGATGATGTCTTCAATGGAGCTGAATTGTAATGGCTTACTCATGCTGATTAGAAATGTTTCTTAATTTTAGTATACGCGTTATCTGCAGTGACGCCATGAAGTTCTCTGAGAGTGGGAACTTTTCCATGCTCGACAAATTCGTCTGGCCATCCGATGCGTTCTAATGGTTTACGGAGACCTGCTTCTTCGAGGAGCTCGAGGACGGCGGAGCCAAATCCATTAGTGATGACATGGTCTTCGAAGGTGCAGACGACCTTCGTCTTAGCAACTTGTTCAAGGATCATTTGTTTGTCTAGAGGCTTTATGAATCTAGGATTGATGAGAGTGACTGATAAGCCATCCTTTTCCAGAAGTTCTTTAGTTTCTACAGCTATTTCAAAGAGGTGACCAAGTCCGATCAAGGTGACATCGGTTCCTTCTGAAATAAGTTCCGCTTTACCCATCTCAAGGATTTGTGGTTCAGCTTTTAGTTTAGCCCCTGTGCCTGCACCACGAGGGTAACGAATGACAGTAGGACCTGCATCGTAAGCACGCATTGTGAGAAGCATATCTACAAATTCATCCTCATCTTTTGGCTGCATGATGATGAGGCCTGGAATATGGCGTAGATAGCCGATGTCGAATAAACCGTGGTGTGTCGGTCCGTCATCGCCAGATAGTCCAGCTCTGTCCATACAAAGTCGGACGGGTAAGTTTTGTAGGGCTATATCATGAATGATCATGTCATATGCCCTTTGCATGAAGGTCGAGTAAATAGCGAGGAACGGGCGTAAGCCTTCTGCTGCGTGGCCACATGCAAAGAGTGCAGCATGTTCCTCCGCAATCCCTACGTCAAAATATCGCTCGGGCACTTCATTCTTGAAGATGTCGAGTTTTGTTCCACCAGGCATAGCCGCTGTGATAGCCGTTATCTTTTCATCTTCTTTGGCGAACTTTGTGACGGTTTGGCCAAAAATTTCTGAAAATGTTGGGTTGCTTGCTGCGGCTGTAGCACCGTCATCAATCTTATAAGCACCAAGTCCGTGGAACTTCCCTGGGTTTTCGAGAGCTGGTTTATAGCCACGGCCTTTTTCGGTGATGATGTGAAGGACGACAGGAAGTTGGACTTCTTTGATCGCTTGTAGTGTTTTAATCAAGAGTGGTAGGTCGTGACCATCGATAGGTCCAAAGTAGTTGAGCCCAAATTTCTCGAACAAGACATTTGGCATGAACAAGTTTTTAGCTCCACGTTTTAGTTTGTGCACAATGCGGAGGCCTTTGTTACCTGCTACATTCTTGATCATTTCAGCTGTCATTTCACGCACACTTTGGTAGGTGGGGCTACTTTTCACTGAGTTCAGGTGTCGGGCAATGGCTCCGACATTCTTATCAATCGACCACTCGTTGTCATTCAAGATGACGGTGAATTTTTTAGTGGCTTCGGTAATGTTATTGAGTGCTTCAAGGGTCGGTCCACAGGTGAAAGCTGCATCTCCAGCGACAGCGACAACTTCGAAGTTTTCATTTTTAAGGTCACGAGCTGATGCCATGCCCAAAGCTGCAGATAGGGCGGTGCCAGCGTGTCCAGCACCGTAACAATCATGCTCGGATTCGGTGCGAAGTAAGAAGCCATTCAGGCCCTTGTAGGATCGTATTGTGTCGATCTTTTTGGCACGTCCTGTGAGAAGTTTATGCACATACCCTTGGTGTGAAACATCCATCAGGAATTTGTCTTCAGGAGTGCTGAAGACGTAGTGTAGAGCAATAGTGAGTTCGACCACTCCTAAGTTTGGGCCAAGGTGACCACCAGTGACAGAGAGTGAGTCAATGAGGACGTCTCGGATCTCTCGAGCGAGTTCAGGTAACTGCTCGATGGTGAGCTTTTTAAGGTCATCCGGGTGCTCGATAGTATCAAGCATCGTTGGCAGTTTAAAAGAGTCGGATTTCATCGTCACTATTGTCTTCTTTGATAGATGGAGCTGGAGTTTTCTTTTGAGACTTTGTGCGAATGGTCTCAAGTTGTTTGCGAGCAGCTTTGAGTGATGCTTCACAATCTTTAATTAAGCAATTCCCTTGTTCATAATGCTTGAGTAGTTGCTCAAGAGGGACTGAATCCTCCTCCATGGATTCAACGATCTCTTCTAGTTTTTGAAGTGAGGATTCGAAGTCTGCTGTGCTGGCTTTGCTCATACTTGCGGAATAGGTATAGATGAATATAAAAATTATTTGTTTTCGACTGCTTTTCTAGAGTGGAAGACGTGGTGACCGTAGTCTTTACCTTCAGTTCGGTTACTACTTAAAATATTACTGGTGTGAGGGTAACTTTGAGCGATATTTTGCCATGGCGAACGCTTCCCTGATTTGCCACTGGATGCAAGCGTTTTCATTTGCGGATGGAGTGGGATCCCTGTGATAGATTGCAGAAGTGGCAAGTTTACTAAAGGCATGACACCAAAGTACTGTGCATTGTCGTAGATGTGACGTGTTGAAATAGCTGAGGTGTGGATACCAGAGATCTCGATGGATTGAGTATTCGCAAATTGGTCGATCTCCTTAATTTGCGTGGCAGACTTTGGCAATGCAATCGAATGGACATCAGCATACCATGCGGTCGCTGCTGGTTGGTCTGAAAAGATGACTGGGGTGGTAGAGGTTTTCGCGGAGAGGACCAAGTCGTGAAGTTCGTTAGTGAGTTCAGCAGTTTGGTAAAATGGGGCATTGGGTTTGCCCTTGCCTTTACTTTCAAAAGTTTCTTTCACCTGTTTAGGAATGTCAGTGAGCAGTGGGCCACTACAGAGAATTACGATGACGAATAGGTGCACATTATGAAGTGCTCCTTTAGAGCTGGCGACTGGTAGGCGAGCCCATAGGAGAGCAACTACTGAAATGCCGAAGGCTATCATGGCTGGCACAAACAGAATATGCAATTGGTGTGCTAGCTCAAGTGATCGGCCACCGAAGATAGCCATGCCAATAACGGCGGGAAACCACATCAACGCGAGCGAAAATTTGAATTGGTTAGTGGTGTCTCTCTTGTAAGGGTGGAGGAGTGTTAAGAAAAAGAGAGGAGCCACGATCATGCCACCAGTGAGGCGCACGATGTCACTAATTTGCAGTAACACAGTTTTTGTAATACTCAGAACCATGCCATTTACCCTGACCGGAAGAGGTCCGAAGTTTCGTAGCATGCTTTCTTCTGAGTCGGCCAAGCTATTGACTAAGGTGAAGCCCGCTGCGCCTAAAATATTACCGTGTTGTGTATAATTAAAGATTAAGGCAGGAGTGATAAACAGGCCGACGATGACAAGGCTGACGAGTGCAATTAAACCTTTAGGTTTAAAGCGGACGAGAACGGCAGCGAGATAACCAAGGAATATCCAAAGGGTGAGCCACTTGGTGATGGCCATGAGGCCAAAGAGAATCGCACAGAGGGTGATTTGGAACCACGGGATAGATTTGTCGCGATCAAAGATCACCAAGGCTTTGTGGAAAAAATACAATGCCATGGAAAAGAGCATGAGCAAAAACATTTGAGGTAGGCAGGACTGCACAAATTGCCACATTGAGCCACTGAGTAGCATTAGGACCGCGACAGTTTTTGCAATCTTTATATCAAATAAGTTCTTTGTGAGCTGGTAGCTGAAACCAATACTACACATGAGGAAGAGCATGGAGGCCAGAGCTAGCACTCGGTCAGGAGTGTATACATGGTTGCCTGATGTGACTCTGTATGTGTCGAAGTCCTGTGCCCCTATCGAGCCTAGAATGATAGCGTTGAGGTAAGCGTGCCCAGGAGCAGTGGAAGTGTTTTTGTTGTCAGTTAAGAGTAAGGGCTGATTTTTATCGAGAGAGCGTTTGATGGCAACTGGGTAGATGATTTTATTGTTAAGGCCATTTCCTCTGGCAATCTCTCTTCCTAGACTCGCTGCTTCCATGGCTTCATTGGAATTCATTCCTCGAAAAGATCCAAATATATTGAGGATCGTAAGGATGATTACCATCGATACAAAAACGATCTTTGGAATGATCGAAGCAAAAGTGTTTTGGCGAAAAAATTGGGAAATCATAACTGCTCAAATTGATTAAGCTTTCTGTGCAGTGTTCGGCGGCTTATGCCAAGCAAAATAGCTGCCTCGGTTCTATTTCCTGCAGTTTTTTGCAATGCTTGTTCGATAGTACGACGTTCTAGCTGTGCAAGGTTGTAGGAATCTAGTTGGGGCACGTTTACAGGCTGGCTAGGAACGGAGACATTGGTGTGGATCTCCTTGTTGACTTGAATGCGAGTTGGTAGGTGGTTGAGGCGGATGATGTCGTCGTTACTCATGACGACTCCGTGCTCGATGGTGGTGCGCAATTCTCTGACGTTACCTGGCCATGTGTAGTTTTGGAGCACTGCTATGGCACGATCTGAGAGGGGCTTAATGGGTCTATTGTTTTCGTTGGCAAACTCGGTAAGAAAATTGTGAGCTAGTAAAATGACATCGTCTTCTCGCACACGCAGTGGCGGCATGTCAATTTTGACGACATTGAGGCGGAAATAGAGGTCTTCGCGGAAGGTGCCGTCTTCGACCATTTGTGCGAGATCTTTGTTGGTGGCGGTAACGATTCTGACATCGACCTTAAGCGGAGAGTTTGAGCCCACACGTTCGATGGTTCGTTCGGATAGTGCACGGAGGAGTTTTACTTGCGTTGATGGGTCGATCTCACCGATTTCGTCGAGGAAGAGAGTGCCGCCATCGGCTTCTTCGAAGCGTCCGATACGTCGCTGAGTTGCCCCTGTGTAGGATCCTTTTTCATGTCCAAAGAGTTC
Source organism: Vicinamibacteria bacterium (assembly GCA_964194815.1). Classification (GTDB taxonomy): domain Bacteria; phylum Verrucomicrobiota; class Verrucomicrobiia; order Verrucomicrobiales; family Akkermansiaceae; genus Rubritalea. The sequence continues at coordinate 9,240 of CAXMOB010000059.1, forward strand.
ACTTTCTAGTAGCTGTGATGAAAGTGCAGCACAGTTGACAGTGACGAGTTTTTTATTGGAACGATCGGATAAACTATGGATTGCCTGAGCGACGAGCTCTTTACCTGTGCCACTTTCACCCTCGACGAGAACCGTTGCTCGGGTGGGAGCAATTTGTTGGATCATCGAGTGGACCTTAGCCATTGCAGGTGAGCGACCAATGAGTTTTTCTAGTCCTGAGACTTTAGAACCTTGTGACTTTTTAAGCTCTTTGTTTTCTTGTTTAAGGGCGTGATTCTTTGATTCGAGCGAGCGCCCTCGTATAGCTCTTTTGGCAAGGAGTTCAACTTCGTCAAGGTTGAGTGGTTTAGTCACAAAATGCCAAGCGCCACGTCGCATCGCTTCCACTGCTGTATCGACTGAGCCATAGGCGGTCATCATGATCGAGACTGGTGGGTGTGGCAGCTTTTGGGCGAATTCTAGTAAATCCATACCGTTGTCTGCACCCATACGCAAATCAGTGAGCATGACGTCGACCTTCTCGGACTCTAGGACTGATTTCGCCTGGGCTATGTCAGATGCAACGTAGCAATCGAAGTCATCTTCCAGGGCCATGCGTAAGCCATCACGCGTGGCTTTCTCGTCGTCTACAATTAAGAGAATGGGTTCAGTCATAGGATAGGTAAAATTATTGATGAGGTGGCTTAACCGAGTTCGATGACAGAATCGGTATCGGTTTCTAGCATGCGCATGTGTTTTTCTTGGCGAGGGAAGAATAAAGTAACGGTGGTGCCTTTTCCTTCTTCACTATCGATTTCAATTTCACCGCCATGTTCTCGAAGGATTCTTCGCACAATGATGAGCCCTAGACCCGTGCCTGAGGACTTGGTGGTTTTATAGGGTTCGAAGAGTGATCCCATGTGTTCAGGTGAGATGCCTGAGCCATTGTCTGCAATGGAAATGCGAACTTCGTATGGAGTGGTCTCAGAGCTGATGGAAATTTGGCCATCTGATGCAGGTAGTGCCTGTGAGGCATTGCGGATCAGATTGTAGAGTGCCTGATGCACTTGGCCTTTATCGAGCGAAAGTAGTGGTTCATTGGAAGTCAGATCTAGGCTGACTTTGGTGTGTCGTTGTTCTAGCTCCACTTCAAGTAGTGCTAGGGTTTCGCGTAAGATATCGTGTAGTTTTACCATTTCCCGCTTCGGGGCAGTGGGGCGCACAGCCTGCAAGAATTGCTTCAGGATTCCATCTAGTCGCCGAATTTCATTTTGAGCGGTCTCTAGATGTTTCAGTAAGGGCTCACGATCATCATTGGGAAGTTTTTTGAGCTTACGTGCTAATAACTGCATGTGGATGTCCATCGAATTGAGCGGATTTCCAATTTCATGAGCAACTCCTGCAGCTAGGAGTGTGAGAGCATTGAGCTTTTCACTTTCAAGTTCCTCTTCTGCGTTACGGCGAATTTCCGTTTCATCGCGCACCAGCATCACGAATCCAATGTTGCCCGCATCTTCGGTGATTTCACTAGAGATAGGGGAGAGGTAAAAATTGAGAAATCGGTTTTCTGGATAGAAAATTTCCATATCACGGCTGACCACTCGCTCCGGATGAGCTAGTGATTTCCAGTCGAACCCACGGACCAGTTGTTCGATGTTTTGACCGACGAATGAGGATTCGTTGAAACCGAATAAACCAATGCCAGCATGGTTGGCGAAGGTGACATTACCTTCTGGATCGAGTATAAGGACACCTTCACGTAGTGCTTCAAAAACATTTTCTAGAAATCCCTTTTCTTTGACCAAGCGCATGACGAGGCTTTGGACCTCTTCTGGAGTGACCAAATCTAATCGTGTGATGAGCTTGTCTAAAAAGCCAGTTTTCATATACTGCGGTTATGGATTCTTTACTTGTAGTTCTTGTCACTTTCCCGTCTGAGGAGTCGGTGCGACAGATTGGCACAGCTTTGGTTGAAAAGCAACTCATAGCATGTATAAATTATGTCCCTAAAATTGGGTCGATTTATCAATGGGAGGGGAAGGTCTGTGACGAACAGGAGACGCTGGGTATCATGAAGACGACTAGTTCTCGCTACGCAAAACTAGAGGCTGAAATACAATTACTGCATCCCTATGATGTGCCAGAAATCATAGCACTAGATTCGAAAAAGGTTTCGGATAGCTACTTGCAGTGGGTGATTCAGTCAGTGCAGTAGATGCGGGTTGTTTCTACAAAGGTTTGTGAAGCATCTTTTGGCCAACTTTCTTGGAAGGTATTCCGTGTTGAGTGTGACGCTGTGAAGAGCTAGTTTTTCTATGCGCTGGACAGTGGTTGGGGCATTGCTAATACCAATTGAACAGTTATCTTAGCGTAATGATAATTTTTAAGGTTGGGGTGAAATAGTCAGCGGAGCTGAGCGAGAGAAAGGACGTCGAATGTTTTAATGCTAGCGGCGTTGAGCGTCAGTCACATAGCTCGCTATGCTCCTTCCTTGTGCCTTGCTACCATTCAAACATTCGACGTCATTCCGACAATCTAACTATTCAAATGGTATAAGATAGCAATGCGTGGTTATGTATCTGATTTCATCAGGTCTCACTATTGCCGTCACCTAAGCGATAAAAATGCCGACAGTGGAGTCACTATCGGCATTGATTGAAAGATGAGATCTAAATGTTCTAGAACTGGTTTTGTTGTGGAACGATACGTAGTTCTACGCGGCGGTTCTTTGCTTTACCCGAAGCTGAAGAATTAGATGCGATCGGAGAGGTTTCACCACGTCCACCTGTGAGGATGCGGTTAGTAGTAACTCCACGAGAGTTAAGCACGTATCCTACAGACTGAGCACGAGCGACTGAAAGATTTTGGTTATAAGCATTCGACCCATCTGAGTCAGTGTGACCAGTGATACTGATTCGAGTCTTATTATACTTTTTGAGTACGAGTGCTACAGAGCCGAGCGTTGAAACAAATCTTGGCTGAATAGATGATTTTCCAGTGCTGAAGGTGATATCGCTTGGCATATTAAGAATCAAATCGTTTCCAGAACGTGTCACACTGACACCAGATCCTTGGAGTTGTTGTCTGATTTGAGATTCTTGACGGTCCATGTAGTTACCAATGCCCGCTCCTGCAAGACCACCAGCTACAGCACCGCGGATAGCATATTTACGTGAACTTCCACCACTGCGGTTGTTGCCGATGAGTGCACCTAATGCGGCACCACCTGCAGCACCGAAGATGGCTCCTTTTGTCGTTTTAGAGGTTTGGGTTTCACCAGTGTATGGATTAACAGCTGTGCAGCTTGATAGGGCAAGAGCTCCAATGGTAAGCCCGGCAATGATTGAGTATGTGTTTTTCATAATAGATTAGCTTTGCGTAGAACAAGTTAACGATACTTAAGACATCTTGATAGTCAAAAGTATTCAAAAAGATGTAGAGTTTATTCTCCTCTTCTCTTTTTGTGGGATAAATTGGGTATTTTGGGGGATGAATTGCTATTTACCTTTTAAACGATCACACCAGTTGGTTACAGAGGGAGGCTCTACCTCTAGTTGTGGAGGGTCGATAAGATTGAGGTGAATAGCATCGAAGCTCAAGGTTGGCACCATGTAGTCGTGTCTGTCCATGGATTGTTCAGACGCTATATTATACCAATTGAACAGTTATCTTAGCGTAATGATAATTTTTAACGTTGGGGTGAAATAGTCAGCGGAGCTGAGCGAGAGAAAGGACGCCGAATGATTGAATGCTAGCGGCGTTGTGCGTCAGTCACATAGCCCGCTATGCTCCTTTCTTGTGCCTTGCTACCACCCAATCATTCGACGTCATTCCGACAATCTAACTATTCAAATGGTATTATACCATTCTGAGAAACAAAAGAGTGGTATAAGGACACAAAAAAGCCTCGCCGATGAATCGACGAGGCTTTGTGATTTTGATAGCGGTTGGAATCCGCAGTCGACTTACTTGTCGCCTGATGGGCTCCACTCTTCGCTTGTA
>CAXMOB010000060.1:0-8432 GCA_964194815.1 Vicinamibacteria bacterium
CCTTGCCCACGACGATACCACAGGTAAGATGCTGGTCCTTCGCTAAAGAGTTTAACCAAGCGAGCCGGTGGAAACATCTCAGTGCATTTCACATAAAGTGGGTACGCCTTTTCCCAGTTATTTGCACGGGCTGCAGTATCAGCGAGCGCCACCTGCTGAGCGAATTGTTGTCCATGTGCCGTTGTTGGCATCGCTGTCATGAGTGTTACTCCAGTAACGAATGCTAGTATCATCTTAGGGGGGTGTATTTTCATAGTATAATAGGTATAGTAGTGTAGTGGTATGAATATATAATGATGGTGATTAACATTATATAATCATAACAAATCATCCACCTACCTAATCAACGGATCAGCAGCCTACTATCTTAGACATTTCTTCAACTCTCCTCAGAATACCACTTAGAGAAACAAAAGAGACTAATGATTTTTTTGTAAGGATGAAGAGTCTAGGCTACGCATTAGTCTCTTTTGAAACTCTAAATGGTATAACAACGCAACAAGCACCACCCACCTAACAAAAAAAATAAACTATGTAACAACAACCTCCTGACCACACAACCGCGACTAACAAGCACAAAAAAGCCTACTTCGAAATTCGAAATAGGCTTTTTATTTAAATATTATTTACCTCTACTGATCAAGAAACTTCTCACCAGCGTCTTTAGTATACTTAAGGTACTTGGTGTATTTCGCCGGTAGTTTGATCGCGTTACCTTCGTCGTCGAAGCCACTGTATCCTAGCTTATCGTGAACTTTCACCAAGGCACATGCCTCAAGTAGACGCATGTAAGGCATAGTGTTGATCTTTGGCTGAATCAAGTCGCGCTCCCCTTTATCCCAGAGTTCACGAACTTCCTGAGCTTTCTCATCGTTATCGATGAGGTTGAGTGATGCATCGATCGCTTCAAGTGTCAGCACCTCAGATCCAGCGAAGTCTGCGTTCATTGCCTTACAGTAGGCAATAAGTGCTTCACCCGGTTCCTTTAGTGCCTCTTGAGACTTACCGTAGATAAACTCAACTTGGGCACGAAGACTACCAGGAAGCTTAATCTTTTGCCACTTGGTATTGTATTGCTTCACAATGAGTGGGTATTCCTTCGCATCGAGACTTGTCCAAAGCTTGTAAATTTCAACTTTGAACTTATCACTTTCTTTGGTCAAATACTCACTGTCTGAATAGATCACCTCAGCTTGGGCAAGTTTGCTATATTGCTTAAGTTTTCGAAGGCAATCGAGCTCATAGAGCCCAGCTAATGCAGGAAAACTATTTGCAGTTTGAGTGAATTTTACATATTTCACCTTCACCGCTTTGAATGCCTGAAGAGCAGCTTCATACTTACGATCTTCGTAAAGTTCAACAGCATCGATGTAGTCCTTCGGACGTGCTACATAAAAACCTGTCAACCCTTCGATCTTAGCTTGTAAAATCTGAGAAGAAACAGGTGTCTTACGATACCAGATTACTCCAGCGTGGATACGCTCCACGTATACTGGATAGCCTTTGACATCTCTGCCTTCAACTCTCCCGCCTTTGATTCTTTTGCCAGTCGCATCGGCGATCATCACCTTCAGCTGAAGTGCCCTTTGTGCATAACTAGATGTCGTCACCATGACAGAACATGCAGCTACTGTAATTATTGTTTTGATATTCATATCAGTAATTTTTCGTTAATGTTGATGTTCGGGGATGACTAGCGCTCTACGTTATCACGTGCAGCTTTCTTCAATTTTTCTTCTTCGATGCCATTGACAACATCTACATCATTTTCCATGCCGCGCACTTCATCCTTTACCTTCTCCCAGAGCTCAGCTTCACGACCAGACATCTTACCAGACTTAATAGCCGAAGTGAATGATTTGTTACACATCTTCACATAGGACTCACCTGCAACATAAGCTTTATACTTCTCTCCTTTTGCTGAAGTGATTTCCATCACCTTGAGGATAGCGGGACCAGAATACTTAATCACACCTGTGTAGGCGATTAGGATACTTTGATATTCAGTGCTAGCCTTGTCCTTATCGCCACTCATGTCGTATGATTCAGCAAGTGCCTGGCGCACCTGCACTTTATACTTAGAGCTTGGATAGGTATCCTTGAAGGTAACTCCGTTAGTGATCGCATCCGCAAAATTATCCATGCCGAATGCCAGCTTCACCATGTTGTAGTGGGCCTTCTCCTTAGTCTTTTTATCTGACTTCGGGTGATCCTTAAGAGTGCTCAGAGTAGCGTATGCCTTCTGCATTTTTGCTGTAACCTTTGTTTCAGCAAGCACACTTGCCAATCCGAAGATAGACTCATTCTTATAACTGTGATCTTTGTTCGACTTAGAGTTCTCAATCACCTGCTCATAGAAGGTGGTTGCACCAGCAAACGCCGCAGTAGTCTCAGCATTCACACGAATGTTGTCACCGATAGTGACAAGAGCGAAGTTGTTGAGCTTACTAAGGTCAAATCTCGCCAATTCAGCAAGTTGCCCCTTAACCGATAAACGCCATTTGTCAGCATTTGGCTTGTCCTTTGCTTTGTCAGCAGCTGCTGCAAGAATCAGATAAGTATCTACCAATGACATCTTCACGAGTGAACGAGCATACACCATGTCTGTTGTAAAACTAAAGTCATTCGCATAGTGCTTCTCGAGCATCACTGGTGTATTCCCCTTTTCCTTAAGGTATTCCTCAGTGTACGAGTTAATGGCCTTGTCCATCCCTGGAGCATTCGCCTGATTAGCTATTTGAACAATCACCTGCTTAAGGTTCTGGAGAGCTTCCTTACCACGAGAACTACCACGTAGTGCTGGGATACCCGTCACTGCAACCTGTGCATTGTAGGCTCCCTTACTATAATCTTTCCAGAACTCGTCGTAGTATTTTACAGCAATCAGGAAGTTCGCCTTTTTCTTGTCAACGTCTTTTTGTGCGTCGTCTCCTAAGAGCAACACGAGGTAGTTTAACACTTCCTCTTCCACTGTAACATTTTTCGCACGACGTGCTAGTTCGAGTGCTTTGAGGTAGTCTGAATACGCCTCATCGAACATCTCGAGATTCTGGTGATTATTTCCACGGAGGGCATAAGCACGGTCGATGATTGGGCAGTCTTGGTGATTTGCACAAACAATATCCAAGTGCGGAATAGATAATGCGTCTTCCTCTAAATTAGTGTGACAGTTTGCACGGTCATACTTAGCGAGTGGGTAGTATGGATTCTCACTTGGTTTTGGATAATCGGCGAGGAACTTGTCTAGCTTCCCAGCTGCTGATGACCAATTCTGTAGGTAGGTATCATTTGAGCCATCCCAATATTGAGTCGCCATCGCAAAATCACTAGGTGCCTTTGTGCCTTTGCCGTAGAGTTTCACGTGTGCATCAAGAACTGGACCAGCTTTCAATGGCTGACCCAAGTAGTAGTAACTACCACCCAAACAATAGCTAGCAATATCGTGCTGCTTTGTGCCGGGTGCTAATGTAGGCATAAGCTTGGTAGCGATCGTAATACACTCATTGTATTTTCCGTTCTGGAAAAGTGTGGTGAGCATGAATTTCTCCACCTCTGGCACCTTATCGCTCTTCGGGAAGTCCTTGAGGAAAAGCTGACCGTAATTCGTTGTCTTGAAGATCTCACCAATGTTGTAGGATGTTCTCACCAACTGGAAGAGCCATTCTTCGCGCTTTGGATGATCACTGTGATAAAGCTCGATCATTTCATAAATCGCAAACGCCGCACGTGAGTTACCTTCTTTCTCATAGTAAGCCGCGAGAAGTAGGTTCTGAGTCATTTCATGTGGCTCACCTTTATCTTCTTGCTGCTTCAAATTTACTAGATCGCGTGCTATATTCTCACTAATCACAGTATCGTAGTAATCCTGCATCGCTTTCTGTCCGCCAAGTCCATGAATTTTGAGTTCCATGTCCTCTTTTGAAAGTGTTGTGTTTGGCAAGAAGCTTTGAAGAGCGAATGATGCCTTATGCATTCCAAGCTTTTGCTGCTCGATCACCAACTTAAGGAAGTAAGGCGTGTAAGCATACATCTGGTATGGCTGAAGCGTGATCATACCACGGTTCTGTGTCATGAATTTAATCAATTCACGCTCTAGTTCATCCTTCTTCTCAGGGTCCTTTTTTGCCTTAGTGACCTCTACCTTGACCGCTTCACAGAGTGCTTGGAAACCACCAACAATCGCCGCGTCAGGAATTTTATAGAGATTCTTCACCACTGGCTGCATCACCCAAGCTAAACCTTTTTTGCCTTGGTCAATGTTTGGAGCCTTTTTCTTGAGGTAGCACATGGTCTTATCAAGCATGAACTTACCCTTACCTTTTCCTTCCATGAAGAAAAGTTCACCTTTAACGCTCCTGTTGTAGGATGCGGTGAACTTCCCGTATGACTGAAGTGCAGCTTCATAGTCCATGAGAGCTTGCTTCACCTGTCCAACGTGATAAATCACCTTGTTTTTGTTCGGGTTCTCCATGGTCGTAGCACCAAGCTTGTGGCAGAGCATGTAACTCTTGATGGCATCATCAAACAATGGCTTTGCAGCTTCGAGAGCCGCTTTGTCAGCACCGCGTGCCGCCTTCTTAGCTAGTGTTTGGGCACATTGACCGCGACGATACCAGAGGTAAGCAGCACTTTTCTCACCAAAGAGCTTAATCATGCGAGGTGGATCATACATCTCGGTGCATTCCTTATAAAGCGGGTAGGCTTTATCCCAAGCTTGGGCGCGTGCAGCTGCATCAGCTAGGGCAACTTTCTCACCGATTGCTTGGGCGTGCACTGTTGTGGGAAATGCTGCCATGAGTGCGGCACCGGCGACAAATGCTAGCATTGTTTTAGAACGATTTCTTTTCATAGTAGTAACAGGTATAATAGTGGTATAATATCTTTAAAAACAAGGACGCAATCCGAAGAAGGCGCCCTTAAGGTGTCTTCTTTCATTAATTCAACGAATCAGACATATATAATCTTAGAGGTTTTACTCTGGAGCACCCTTTGTGAAGGTTATTTTTGTAATCTTATGCTCAGCCAATACGTTAAGCAAGTCGATAACATACTGCGCTTTTACGTTTGGATCAGCTTTCACTTTGATCACAGCCTTATCGCCCGCCATCTTAGAGTACGCTGACACAGTGTTGTTGAGCTGCTCCATTGACTCAGGCTTTCTGTGCATGTAATCTGGATCACCCACACCTGCGAGAGGTGAAGTATTACCTGCTTCAATGCGGTTAATCGATCCATCTGCAAGCACGTGGAAGAACGCTGGGTCAATTTCAGGCTTCTCGGCCGAATCTGAACTCTTTGATGGCAAAGTAAGAATCAAATCTGATTCAGGCTCTGCAATCGTTGAAGTAACAATGAAATAGATGAGGAGTAGGAAACACACGTCAATCAATGACGAAATGTCCACTATTGGTTCATCGTCTTCGGCAATCATGCCTTTTTTACGTCTAGCCATAAATAATAGTCAGTCTAGTTTGTTGGATTTTGCTGGAAACTGGCGAAGTTGACCTTGATCACACCTTCTGCCGCTGCTGCTACTTGCACCTTCTGAATGTCCTTCCATGCAAGAGCACGGTCACATCGTAAGTGGAGAGTCACGTCTTCACCTGGGCGAATCCTTTCGAGACGCTTTTTCTCCAGCTTAATGTATTCACGTAGTTTGCTTGTTTCGATCACTTTTTTTGGATCTTCCTGTGTATACCTAAGTGCATTCGCGTCATCGTAATACGCGTTGACCACGATACGTGCAATCATCTCTGATTGCGGCTGAGACGATGATGCGATAGTAGGGTCAACATCAGGGTCAACCTGCACTTCTGCTTGAGTGGATACAACGATGAAGAAAATAAGCAGTAGGAACACGCAGTCGATCATCGGCGACATGTCCATTTCGGCCTTATCCTCATTCATTTCTAATCTCTTCTTCTTTGCCATAATACTGAATTTAGTTTGGGTTCAATTAATAATTGGGGGGAACAGTCCACATCATTTGGAGGGAACTGCGGAGGGGGTAGTTACACCCCCTTTTTGATTAAACGGCCAAACCTTCAGGAATCTTAGCTAATTGTGCATCTCCGTTAACAGTTTGGATAGATGCATTGAGAAGTTCTTCAGCAGATTCGTTACATGCAGCCACAAGGCCATTGTAACGTGATTTGAAGAGGAAGTATGCACCGATCGCCATAAGAGCGATAACGAGACCCCATAGAGTCGTGAGGAGTGCGATAGAGATCTTACCAGCAAGCTGAGCAGCATCTGGACGACCTGACTGAGCGATAACAGCGAATGTTTCCACCATACCCACAACAGTTCCGAAGAGTCCCATCATTGGTGCAGCTTGTGCGATGAGTGCCATAAGGTTGATCCAAAGCATCTGCTTACGGCCTTCGTTCACTGAGAAATCTGCCATTGCATCTTCAACCTTTTCACGACCAAGTGTCTCAGGCTGAGTTGCGTCTACGTTAGGAAGCGAGTATGCGAGCATGCGACCAAGGTAAGATGGGTGTGATGCAGCGAGTTCGATCGCAGAACGCACACGACAATTTAACATGTGATCGTAGAGAGCTGCCTTGAGATCATCAGGGTTGAACTTTGCTTTGCCAAGGTTGATTGAGTTGAAAACAATCAAACCAAGCACAGAAAGCATACCGACAGCAACAATGAGCCAAGTAAGAGGTCCTCCATCGATAAGGTATTTTTGGAGAAGTGTAACATCCACAACATCTGGAGCTGCATCTGCTGCAGCTTCATCCTGAGCGAAAAGTGGCGCTAAAGTAAGAGCTGTAATGGCGAGAGTAGTGCCAACCTTCTTGAGTGGATTCATTGCTAGATTTTTCATCGTAGTAGTAGTGTGTAGTGTGTTTCGAAAGAGTTTTACAATTAACAGAGGAATTTATTCGCACATTCGACGCCATCACGTAAAGCATCTTTTTGAAAAAACGTATCATTCCGCATCACAGGGTTTCATTTGCCCTCTAGAATTCAAGCATTTTCACTTCTTGATGACGAATACCGCAAAACACGAAGTGGCCGTCATAAAAGCAACAGCAAGCTTACTTACGCCACACAATCGCCAATTTCCTCTTAGGGAACATCGTCACACAAAATGGACAATGACGACCATCACAGCCGCGTGCAGAGCAATACTCACGTCCGTAAAAAATAAATCTTAAATGCAATTGATTCCATTCATTTTCAGGAAACAATCGCTTTAAATCTTTTTCGGTTTGTTGAACATTTTTACCGCTGGTGAGTTTCCAACGCTGAGCTAAACGATGAATATGTGTATCTACCGGAAATGCGGCCACCCCAAATGCCTGAGCCATCACCACCGAGGCAGTCTTGTGACCAACTCCTGGCAAGCGCTCCAATGCTTCAAAATCTTGCGGCACTTCACCCCCATGCTCCTCAATCAAAATCTTCGACAGACCTGAGATAGCTTTCGATTTCCTTGGAGACAAACCACACGGCCTGATAATTTCGCGGATCTTCTCTACCTCAACCTTCGCCATAGCATAAGGATCCTCCGCCAAATCAAACAATGCAGGTGTCACCTGATTCACTCGCTCATCCATGCATTGAGCAGAAAGCAAAACCGCAACCAATAGAGTAAACGAGTTGCGGTGATCGAGTGGCACTGGCGTCTCGGGATAGAGATCCGCCAGTTGCTCACGTATATATTGAACGCGCTGAGCTTTCAGCATCCGTTTAAATTCTACAATTGAGAGATTTCTTCAGCACTAGTCTCTGACTTAGCAACTTCTCTGCGAGAAATACGTCCCTGTAATTGAACATACATCTTATTACAGTGCTTGTAGCGTCTTCTCTGGCTCAATAAACGTAAACTACGATCATAGTCACCCCACTGGATAATCGTCACCTCAACTGAGCGAGATGCCCACTTTCGCATTAACGAAAGCGTCGGATGGTAAATATCAAGAGTATTGGTGCCTACAAGAGCAGAACCAAAATCATCCACTACGTAAATATAAGGAAGTCCCTTAATACGAAACTTTGTGCCTACTGGATACACTGACCAATCAGCAGCAACACTGCGCACTTGACTGCCATATTTCAATGTTCCTCCTAAGCAATTCTTACGGCCAGGTGCGCCTTTTTCTCTCTCTTGGTGAGAATAGGAAGTCGTCCGTACCAAGCGGGTGCGGACTTTATCAGAGTACGTCTTATAGCCATGCTTATCACGGCTCTTAATCTTCGCTGCAGAAGCAACTACCTTTGCGGAAGGTTCACTAGGAAGACCCTTCTGTGATTTTTTGTGAAGTAGCGTATTTGAGGAGAGATCTGTCATTTGCGAGCAGCTCGCCAATAAGGCCAATAGGACTAAACCTGCCGATTTAGTCATCAATGAGTTAAATAGATTTGTCATAGTGTCGTATCAATTTGGAGTTCGTCCGAGGAATTCACGAGTTTGTTAA
>CAXMOB010000061.1:0-8347 GCA_964194815.1 Vicinamibacteria bacterium
TAATTCCAACGTACATAGAAAATAATATGTTCTCTGATAAAAAATTATCCAGAACTCTCAGGGTAATGGGAGTCGCAATGGCTCTCTTGACGGATGGGGCGTTTTGTGCGGAGGTCTCATTCAACCGTGACGTACGTCCTATCCTCTCGGACCGATGTTTCGCCTGTCACGGCTTCGATAAACATGACCGTAAAGGAGATCTTCGACTGGATAAACCCGATGGTGAAGATGGAGCTTACCGGACATTTAAAGGAAGTACTGCAATCAAACCCGGATCTCTTAAGGATAGTGAGCTATGGTATAGAATCACCACCACTGATGAGGATGAGATGATGCCAACGCCCAAGTCTCACAAAAAACCACTTTCAAAAGACGAACAAGAGATCATCAAACGCTGGATTCTCGCTGGAGCTCCTTACGATAATTTTTGGGCTTTTGTTCCTCCGAGCGAGCCGAAACTTCCGCTTGTGAAAAATAAAGGGTGGAGCGGCCGGCCCATCGATAGTTTTGTCTTGAAGAGACTGGAAGAGAAAAATCTGACACCGGCGTCCGAAGCGGACAAGCGCACCTTGATTCGCCGCCTGAGCTTTGACCTCACCGGTCTGCCACCTACACTCAAGGAGATTCAAGCGTTTCTAGCAGATGATAAGCCAGAGGCCTACGAAGCTCTCGTTGACAAACTCATCGCCCGTCCCCAATACGGCGAGCACAGTGCCCGCTACTGGCTGGATCTGGTCCGTTTTGCCGACACCAACGGCATGCACAAGGATTTCTACCGGAACAACATCGCCTACCGCGACTGGGTGATCCGTGCATTCAACGAAAATCTCGGATATGATGATTTCCTTCGCTACCAGCTGGCCGGTGATCTCTTTCCCGACCCAAGCAAAGATCAACTTTCGGCTTCAGGCTTCAATCGGCTTCATCTGATCATCGATAAGGGAACCGCTCTTCCTGAGGAAAGCCGTTTCAAGAATGTACTGGATCGGGTGACCTCAGTTGGGACCGCATTCATGGGGCTTACCGTTCAATGTGCCCAATGCCACGATCACAAATACGATCCGATCACCCAGAAGGATTTCTATTCCCTTACCGCCTTTTTTAACAATATAGACGCACCCCCGGAGACGAGGGGAGGTGAGAGAAACGGCCTCCAAGCCCCGTTCGTCTCGTTTGCAAAACCCGAACAAAAGGCCAAGCTCGCGGAGCTCGATAAAGAACTTGCGAAACTTGACCGGGAACTGAAAGCCGCGAACAAGGCAGTAGGTGGCGAGAAGGATGCTACGAAGAAAAGTGCACTCGCGAAGGCTGCACAAAAACTTAAGGCGAAGCACGCTGCATTACGTAAGCAGCGCAATAATTTCGACGCCACCTTACCAAAGGCGATGGTGATGAAAGAGCGCACGGAAATCCGCCCGACTTATCTCATGAACCGCGGGCAATACGACGATCCCGCCGAGGAAGTCCAGCGCAATACTCCCGGTTTCCTTCCAGCTCTCAAGAAGAAAGGCAAAGTAGCCTCGCGCTTGGATCTCGCCGAGTGGTTCCTAGAGCCGGAGAACCCACTCACCGCTCGGGTGCAGGTGAACCGCATCTGGCAGCAGTTCTTCGGAGTCGGTCTGGTGAAAACTGCCGAGGATTTCGGTGCACAGGGTCAAGTGCCGAGTCATCCCGGCCTACTCGATCACCTCGCTGTGTCCTTTGTCAAATCCGGATGGGACAACAAGGCACTGGTGAAACAGATCGTCATGTCCAAAGCTTACCAGCAATCCTCGCTTTCAACACCAGAGCTCTTCAAAGCAGATCCCGACAACCGGCTTCTCGCCCGCGGTTCCCGTTTCCGAATGGATGCGGAAATGATTCGCGACCAAATTCTCGCTGGCAGTGGTCAGCTCTCGGACACCATGTATGGAAAAAGTGTTTTTCCACCACAGCCTGACGGCCTCTGGGCATCTGTCACCATGACGGGGCAGCGCTTCAAGGCCGACACCGGCGACGACATCTTCCGCCGAAGCATTTACACCTTCTGGAAAAGGGCGATACCACCGCCGCAAATGTCCATTCTCAACGCGCCGACCCGAGACTCCTGCATTGCACGCCGCGAACGCACCAACACTCCCGCACAGGCACTCTTGCTGCTAAACGAAGGTGAGTACCTCAAAGCCGCACGCACCCTCGCACAGCGTGTCCTAGAAAAGAAAAATCTCTCCGAGTCGGAGCGTTTCAGAATCATTTACGAAACGGTGACCTCGAAGCTTCCTGACGCCAAGGAGCAGAAAATCTTCTCCAAGTTTCTGGCCGACCTTTTAGTCTCCTACCGCAATGACGCTGTAATGGCCAATCAACTCTGCGAAGGACTGACCATGCCGAATGCGGAAGCCAAGGCACAGCTCGCTGCCTGGACCCTCATCACCAGCACCCTCTACAATCTTGACATCACCAAAACCCGAGAATAATCCTGCCATGAAAGCCTTTTTTACCGAATCATCCGTCCTCCAATCACGTCGGTCCTTCTTGCTCAATAGCGGGATGGGGCTAGGTTCAGCTGCCTTTGCTTCGCTGATTCCTAAAGTCATGGGTGCATCGACGGCTTCCGGCGGATCAGCTTTCGGTGCCCACCATAAGCCGAAGGCCAAGCGTGTTATTTTCCTTTTTATGGCCGGTGCTCCGAGTCAGATTGATCTCTTCGATTACAAACCAGATCTCCACAAACTCTACAAGACGCCACTTCCAGAATCAATCAGCCAAGGACAACGAGTCACCGCGATGACCCTCGGCAAGGAAAAGCTCATCGTCCCCTCGAAATTTAAATTCAGCCAGCAGGGCAAGAGTGGGCTCTGGATGAGCGAACTGCTACCGCATCTCTCAACCGTCGCCGACGACCTTTGCTTGGTCCATTCCTTCAACACCGAGTCGATCAACCACGATCCTGGTAAGACAGCTTTCTGCACAGGTTCGGAAATCCCTGGTAAACCGAGTATGGGCGCGTGGCTGAGCTACGGCCTTGGCTCCTTGAACAAGAACCTACCAGACTATGTGGTCATGCCGTCCGCCCGTTGGAGCGGCAAGGTGAATGTCCAAGCTCTCTACTCGCGGCTGTGGGGCAGTGGTTTCCTACCCTCGAAGCATCAAGGCTCCGCCTTTCAGTCCAGTGGCGATCCGGTCCTATTCCTCTCAAATCCGAAGGGGGTCGACGCTAAGGCACGCCGGCGGATGCTCGATACCCTAGATGAGGTCAACAGCAAGCATTTCAACGAAATTGGCGATCCCGAAATCGAAACTACCATCAGCCAGCAGGAAATGGCCTTCCGGATGCAGACCTCGGTTCCGGAGCTCACAGACATTTCAAATGAGCCGAAGGAAGTCCTCGATATGTACGGCCCAGATGTTCATAACCCCGGCTCCTATGCCCGTAACTGCCTGCTCGCTCGTCGCATGGCGGAGCGCGATGTCCGCTTCGTGCAACTTTTCCACCGTGGCTGGGATCACCACACTCGGCTTCCAGAAAACCTCTCGGGTCAGTGCCAAGATGTTGACCAGCCGACTGCTGCACTGCTCAAGGATCTAAAAATGCGTGGTTTACTGGATGACACGCTCGTCGTCTTTGCCGGTGAGTTCGGGAGAACCGTCTTCGGCCAAGGAAATATTACGCCAGATAATTACGGCCGTGATCACCATCCTCGCTGCTTCTCCGGCTGGCTTGCTGGCGGCGGCATCAAGGGTGGCATGCACTTCGGTAAGACAGATGACTTCAGCTACAACGTCGTCGAAAATCCGGTTCATGTGCGCGACCTCCACGCAACCATATTCAACCTTCTCGGTGTCGATCACGAACGCCTCAGCTTTCCCTTCCAAGGCCTCGACCAAAAGCTCACAGGTGTGGAGCCTGCAAGGGTCGTCAAAGAGATCATCGCTTAAGCGTTTCCGGACACCAGCCAATTATCTCCTAGCGGGCACCAGGGATGAAATTCTACCGCATGATGTAAAAGGCCGCAGGCTGATTCCGAACCTCCAGCCCTCTTAATTGATAGGGTCAACTTTATGATATGATGTCCTGATGGACACTGGATTTATTTGTTCAGATGATGTCAAAATTTCAGTATTGAGGTGGGAGATACGCAGGAATTAAATATCAGAAACTATTCAGCATTTAGCTCTTTGATTGCTTTTTCGGCAGGTTTAAAACCCGCTTTGAGGGATCTTTTGAAATACCCCATCGCTTTATCAACATCTTTTTTAAAGCCGGATTTTTTGTATTCTCCAGATCCATAAATATGCCCCAAGTTATACAGGCTGGTAGCGTGGTTTTGGTTTGCTGCCATTGTGTAGAATTTTACTGATAGAGCCATGTCTTTTGGAACTAATTCTCCTTTCAGATAAATAAATCCTAGATGATATTGAGAGTGAACATTACCTGCTTTTGCTCCAAGAGTATAAAGTCTAACGGCCTCTTTGATGTCTTTTTCTAAGCCATAGTTACCATTTTCATACGCAAAGGCTAAATTATGTAGACCATATTTGTTCTTCTTTTTTGCTGCGAGTTTATAATATTTCAATGCGTTGGCTCCATCTTTGGGTAGTAATTTACCAGACTGATAAGCAAGGCCTATTCTGTTCCAGCAATCGGGGTTACCAGCTTTGGCTGCCTCCGTGTAATGATAGAGCATTTTATCACCATCCTGAACGCCATGTTCTGCATAGTTTGCGTAAATATATCCCAGAGCGGGATGTGCATCGCGATGCTTGGCTTTGGCTGCCTTTTCAAAGTACAAAATTGCTTTTTCCAGGTCTTGCTCTACACCTTTTCCATCCCTATACAAGACACCTAAGTTGATCAGGTTTTGTCCATAAACATACGCTGGTTCTCCATGTCCATGTCCATTTTTAGCTCCATGTCTGCGTCTGCGCTCGGTATGTTCGAGGTAGAGGTGGATATATTTTGCAGCAAGTTTGAAATCAGGTTTTACATTTCCCCTGCCATTCATATAGATACTTCCGAGGTTATTTATGCTGGTGATTTGACCCTTCTCCGCCAGAATTTTGTGTAACTTGACGGCCTCAGCCACATCTCGCTTGAGGCCACCACCACCATTTCTCAGCATGTCAGCCATAGCCGACATTCCATGTTCGCTGCCAGCGTCAATCGACCTCTGGATCCATTTGATTCCCTCAACATTATCTTTCTTTCCCCCTTTTCCTTGGATGAGTTTGCGTCCATACCATGCCATACAGTAGGGATCTCTAGCTTGAGCACCTTTCTGGAATGCTTCATATACAAGCTTATCTCTTTCTTTCCCGCGAGTGGTCCTCTGTAATACGAAGACGTAATGTCGGATAGACCCAATAAAATCTTGATCGTAAGACTTTTTAAGCCATTCCATACCTTCTTTAGGCTTACTTTCGTGCCAATTAGAGCCGAAGCTGAGAAAGGTACCGAGATTACACTGCGCTGCGGCATCGCCTCTCTCAGCAGCGTCTCTTAACAACACCTTGTATTTCTCAGTATCTCGCTCAACTCCTCTTCCATAGGAAAGCATTAGGCAGTAGTTGTTCTGGGCAGGAAGAAATCCTTGTTCCATGGAAAGTTTATACAATTTAGCTGCTTTGGATTGGTCACGTTCATCACCTTCTGCTTTATCATAATAGAAGCCGAGAGAGCATTGAGCTCTGGGGTTATTCTGCGCGGCCGACATGGTATGGTATTTTTTAACGATCGTAGAATCAACTGGCAAAAAAAAGTAATATTGGGTTCGAGCCCAGATGTATTGCATATCTGAGTTTCCTGCATCGGCATCGGCGATCAACAACTCTTTATCGACCTGCTCGAAGAAATCTTTAGGGTAAGGTTTATAATCAATAGTGAACTCTTCAGCTTTGATGCGGTTATCTGCCAGTTTTAAAACTTTCTTTGAAGCGAGATAGCCTGCATCGGCATCTTTTTGTAGGATTTTACGATCCACATGATCATAGAAATCCAGCGAAAATTCCTTACCTAAGGAACAGCGTGCTAGCGCTTTATTTCTATTGTCGATCAGTTGGATAGCCGGTTGTATCTGGCTATTTCCTGCATCTAGATCTCGTATGAGAAGTTCTATATTTAGCTGATCAATCACGTTTTTTGGAAGCTCTACACCGAGTTTTACATTCTCAATAACGAGTTCACGTTGCTCCATGAGTTCCATCTGAAGTGCTGCATTAGCATTTCCTGCGTCAGCATCTTGTTCTAGTAGGGCACGATCTACGTGATCGTAGAAATCCAGCGAAAATTTCTTACCTAAGGAACAGCGTGCTAGTGCTTTATTTCTGTTTTCGATCAGTTGCATAGCGGTTTGTATCTGGCTATTTCCTGCATCTGCATCTCGTTTGAGAAGTTCCATATTTAGCTGCTCAAGTAAGTTCTTGGAAAGCTCTACACCCAGTTTAATATTCTCAATAGCGAGTTCACGTTGCTCCATGAGTTCCATCTGAAGTGTTGCATTAGCATTGCCTGCGTCAGCATCTGCTTGGAGTAGTTTGAGATCTAGAGCAGCAGGCATTTCTTCTGGTGTCGGGGCACCCAGTATTAGTGACTCTTCTGCTGCTTTTCTGTGCAAGTATAACGCCAGAGTTTCTCGCGATATTGAATTCCCATTCTGTGCATCTTCTTTAAGTAATTTTAGATCCACTACTTGAGCGAAATTTTCAGGAAATGGTTTGCCCAGCTTGATATTTTCACTCGCTATGACGCGGTTAGTAACTAAAGAATTTTGAGCGCTCTTTATCCAAATGACGGCCGAGGTTGTCAAGGCGGCGATAGAGACAATCCAAATGAAGGTGACTCGCCGATTTTTCTTAGTGCTTTTAGGTTGAGATACTTCTATTTCTTTACTCACAATGTTCTATGGTTACTAGTTGTATAATTTAATGCAAACTTAATATCTACAGCAAACGTGGGAGCGGATAGAGTTAATTAGTATAACTGCGATAGTATAAACATCATGAAGGCAAAAAGTGCGATTCGGATCTGTCCTTTCATTTTTATCTTACCAGACAAATAGAAAAAGTTAAATCGTCCTTATTTTGACGCTAATGATAAATTCTTCGTTAATCGTTCTACCACCGCCCTGCTAGGCCTTGTTGGGTTTGAGTTGACTCTCCGACGGCTTTGGTCACCACTCACTCAGCGGAGGTCTGCTTCTTGATAGCGGCTTGCTCGCTTTGAGGTTTCGGCCCGCACTCGTTGCACTGATTTTCCATCCACTGGCGAGGCCTTGTTGCCCCAGCTGTTTCGAATATAGGTGCTGACATCGGCGATCTGTTGGTCCGTCATGATGGCTTCAAAGCCCACCATCGCTACCTTTGGCTTGTACTTCTTTCCCGAGACGGTGATTTCACCCTCCATACCCTTCAGCATGATCTTTGCTATGGTATCAGGTTTGCCTGTGACCCAATCAGATTTGGCAAGGGGTGGTCCCATATCCAGCAAACCTAGGCCATCCTTGCCATGACAGGCAAAACAATTCACCTCATAGATTTTCTTACCTCGGTGGTAGCTCTTTAGATACTTGTCTGCCAGTTTAGGTGCTTGTACCTTGTTGACCTTTTTGCTTTTCAGGTAGGCGGCTTGGATCACCTGCTTTTTCTCTGCATCAGGAATCCGTGCGATCCACTGTTCAACATGCTTAGTGGATCCGCTCAAAAGTGTTGGAATGATGAAAGGCTTACTCGCCCATTTTACATAGGCGTTAACCATGAATAGCTGTGCCTCATCTTGGCTGAAATTAGCCAGACGTTGATACAGATAATAAGAGGATTCACCGAACACCTTTGGCGTGGCCTGAATCAAGGCTTGCATCAAGCTGTCGGAATTCTCTAGCCGCCACGAGAGCCTAGCAGCATGCATTCTCAGGTCGTTATCCTCATTGGAGAGGGCGATCAAGATATGCTGCTCGGTGAGTTGCCCGATTCCTTCGAGCGTCCACAAGGCATGGATCTTACCGAGTGTTGAATCCGATGTTAGAAACACGGCCTCAAGCGCGGTTTTTGCATGCGGCGGGTTGTTGTCGATGAGAATGCGTTGGGCAGTGTCTCTCGTCCATGGATTGCTACTGGTCAAAGCGGTCGCCAATTCAGTGACATTACGATTTAAAAATGGCTTCCATGCAGCAAGTTTCCCCTTTTTTGCCTTCAGTCGATAAATTCGACCCAAGCCCATTGGCTGCTCCAGATGATGTTTCTCAATAAACGCTTTTAGATGCGCACTCATGAAAACGCGATGTTGGTTAATTCCGTGATACATGTCAGCAATGAAGAGGGAGCCGTCCGGAGCTGTTTGTAAATCCACTGGCCTGAACCTTGTGTCTGGGCT
>CAXMOB010000062.1:0-4442 GCA_964194815.1 Vicinamibacteria bacterium
GCGGTAAGCGCGGGTGGCTTTTCACAAAAAACGTGTTTGCCAGCCTGCATGCACTGAATCGCCAATGGAGCATGAAATTTATTTGGAACGATCACGCTGACGGCGTCGCAGCCTGACTTCTCAAGCATCTCCTCTACGCTTTCGAATGACTGAGCGATATCCCATTCCGTCGCAGCCGCAGCCGCTACTCCTGGTGCCATATCCGCTACAGCAACGATTTCTGCTCCTGCTTGCTTAAAGCCTGCTGCATGATATTGAAGCATGCCGCCTGCACCGATGATTCCTACTTTAGTTGCCATATGAGTTATATTTAAGGTGAGTTTTAAAATCGGGTTACCCCAATTGATTACGCCACTACATTTCCACTAATTGAACTATCGAGCAAGGTGCAAGTATTAATAATTATCGTAATGACGATTTTTGCGAAGTGAGTGCCGATAGCTATAAATAGGTGCCTATAGCTCATATGCACAAGGCGCACTTCTTACGATTTTCGGACGCACCTAATCAAGAGCGTAGTCAAGGTAGTGAGTCCGTTAAAGTTTAGACTTTCAGAACTTTAATGTGTATTTGGGATAGGTGCTTACTCATCTCTACCATTCCCAGTTTGGACGTTAACTAGTATATCTAGCATTGTTAAGAGCTTTTATAACCATTCACAAACCACACTGAAGATATGCCAAACCCATGGACAGGAGTAGGAAATCCATACTCACGCGACGAAGTAGTCGAACGCTTTCGCAACAGCTTGTCAAAAGGTGAATCCATCATCGTTGCTGGTGCTGGCACCGGAATTTCCGCTAAATTTATCGAAAAAGGCGGAGCCGATGCAATCATCGTTTACAACTCAGGGCGTTATCGCATGGCTGGTGCTGGCTCAACTTGTGGACTCATGGCCTACGGTGACGCGAATCAAATTGCAATGGAAATAGGGGAGTTTGAAGTGCTTCCCGTGGTAGAGGAGATTCCTGTTATCTGTGGAGTTCATGCCACTGATCCACGTCGTCGCATGTGGCACTTTCTCGGCCAAGTTAAAGACATGGGCTTTAGTGGAGTGAACAATTTTCCGACCCATACGATTATCGACGGACACTTCCGCCAGACACTTGAGGAGACTGGTATGAGTGTGAGCAAGGAGATCGAAATGATCCATTTAGCGCACAAAATGGGACTATTTACCATGCCGTATGTATCGTCACCAGAGGAAGCGAACGCAATGGCTGAGGCTGGAGCTGATGTGATTATTGCACATGTTGGATGCACCATCGGCGGTTCGATCGGCGTTACTGAAGCCACATGTAGCATCGAAGCTGCTGCCAAAAGTACACAGTCGGTTTGTGATGCGGTTCACGCAATCAATAAAGACATAATGGTATTGAGTCATGGTGGGCCGATATTGGCACCAAAGGATGCAGCCTATATAAACGAACACACGGATTCCGTTGGATTCGTCGGAGCTTCTAGCTTAGAGCGCATGGCGGTAGAAAAACCGCTGGAAGATCTCGCTCGTGAATTCAAATCAATCCCATTGAAACGCATTCACTAAATTACATAAAAATTAACATAATTAACCAATGGTAAGACACTTAGGAGTATTTGAGTTTAAAAAAGATGTTACAAACGATGACATCGAACACTGTTTTTCAGAACTGATGAAAATGGTTGGAGTTGTCCCAGGTTTAGTCAGCATGGAGCACGGGCCATACAAATCTGCCGAAGGATTGAACGACGGATTCACACATGGATTCATCATGACATTCGACACAGAAGAATCTAGAGACAATTATTTGCCGCATCCATTTCACTTAGAGCGCGTCGAGTTGATTCAACCGAAGCTTGAGCGACTCGTGGTATTTGATTTCAATCTGGTCGATTCTCAGAGTACCACAATATAATCAACGACACTCAGTTTGACTCGGTAGCACGTGCAAACTGACGCAGATCGGCAACTCAGTAAATTTTAAAATGGAGCCTGCACATATAGCGTATGGCATTAACCGTATCAGCAAAGTTTCGTAATGTAGACAAGCTAAGCGTGACAGGTCACACATTCTGTATACGAGCTCATAAGTCACGGAGTAGCAAAACCGTGCAATTACAGCTACATAGCCATTTCTGGCCCATCATACTACCACATTTATAACTTCGCACAATATATGTAATGCGTGGTTACTATTGAATATGGTGTTCTCTCCCGCTGCGTTGTGTTGAATACTCTCTAAATCTGATCCACCCTTCATCACCTCTACTATAGAACTAGCTGACTGATATTGCGGATCAAACTCAGGAGAGAAATTATTGAGTTGTCATTGCCAGTGTACGTTAAGCAAATCAATAAACGGTCTACACTCTAAGTGTGCACAAACAGTTTTACTCTTGATCGGCTTGAGTTGGTGTGGCCTCTGGCTCAAGATCTGAATTATCTATATCAACTAGCTCATCTGATTGGACCACCATTTTAGATCTTATATGTGCCACGAATTTCTTATCTCTCCCTTTCTCGCTTGAGAGCGGAAAACTCAACTCGTAACCATCAATGGTTTCAATATTCACAAAGCTATCTTCAAAAAACGATCCGTTAAATTCTTCCTCCATATAAGTGATTTGATCAAACGGAATAATAGTTTCTGGTTCCTCCCATTCCTGACAGTAAATCGTTAAATTTTTATCCGACACAAAATAGAATCCATCCTTAATGTCAAACATAGCATCGGTATAAAAATATTTAATTTCCTCTCCCTTATCCAGTAAGCCCAGTGATCTAACTTCTTTCATATACCGCTTCGGCACTTGACTACCATGGTAGATGGATGTTTCAGGGAGCATATTACCTAAAATGACTAAGGCAACGATAATGAGGGCAACGATTGCACCCACACAGAGGCCTAATATCTTTAATATTTTCATAGTAATTTTTGCTTTAGATTATCTATTATGTTTTTCTGTTCCGCCGAGTATAGAGATATGATTATCCCACCAAAGTCATAAGCTAGCAAATCGATACTTCTCTAGTCAACTCGTAATAAAGCCCAATAATAAAAGTGGTTATGAGATTATTCAGCACCTCCGGGCTCAGCCTCTTTTCTTTTGCGACACCTTCCTCTCGGCTCATCACCCTCATGCAACACCATATCGGAATGTAGAAATTGTGCAGCCTCTGCTGAACCTTTCACTTTACTAGCACTACGCTGCAACATTTCTGCTTCAAACTCAGTTAACACACATTCTCTAACACCGGCTTCTCTCCATTGCGATGAGGTTCCACATCCTTTTGTAATTCCTCGAGCCAGTGCCAGTGCATCCAGCAAAGCTTGATTCGCCCCCTGCCCTTTGAATGGACTCATTGGGTGAGCCGCATCACCGATTAGAGTCACTTGAGCTCCCTTCTCCAATAATTCTGACTTAAGTAATGCTCGCTCATACACGGGATAGCCAGATACTTGAGTCTCCTGAGTAGCTTCTAAAATCTGGGGAATGGGATCGTGCCACTGAGCTCTCCGACACGCTTCATCCTTCAGTGCTTTTGCCCCTTGATTACTTAGATCTTTAGCATCTCGTTCTGCCATTGGGAAGCTGAGCTGCCACATCACCGAGTCTGAATCGTAAGGCATCATATAGATCCTCTCATTGCCATTGACGGTTTGGAACACCGTAGCCGAGTCCAGTAATGAACTCTCAAGACCTTCGAGATTCACCAAAGGACAAATCCCTAAAATAACAATGCAACCTAGGTAACATAAAGGGGAAACGTCCTCACCAATCAACAAGCTCCGCACCGAACTGCGAATACCATCCGCCCCCACCAGCAGGTCAGCCTTGGCATTCTTTATCTCACCCTCCACTTGAAAGCTCAGGTTTACGCCCTGACCTTCACCTTCTTTGAAATCTACTAACTGGTGACCCCACTTCACCACATTATGTCCACCGAGTTGCTCAAGTAGTGCTAGGCGCAACGACTGTCGAGCTATATGCACATTAGTGCGTTTCGGTAGTGCTTTCGAATCTGACCGACCCCATTTTCTGAGCCCCCATTCGCCGATCACATTTCCATCGGTAGTGTGGACCACATGTCTTGTTGAAACGATTCCCTCTTCTAAGGCAAAAATGCCTAATCCCTCGATCGCTTTACTCGCTTGTTGCAGAGTGAGCCCATAACCCTGAGATCGAACATCGAAGCTGCTATCGCGTTCATAAAGAGTAAAGGGAATTCCGCGGTGCAAACAAGCTACAGCGAGAGCCACGCCTCCTATTCCACCACCGATAATAGCAAGGTGTGGGTAGTTTTCTTTATCCACTAGAGGAAGATTAGCAGAATGAACCAAGCCGCACCCGTTACAGTTTGGGCATGCATCAAGATGTCCTTTAGGGCGAACTGGTTCAAGTCCTTCACCCTTCGTGTTTTTAAATTGATCCAAGGCCCTCTGGTAACGGAGTCTCGCTTT
>CAXMOB010000063.1:0-5495 GCA_964194815.1 Vicinamibacteria bacterium
AGGTGTAAAAATGATTAACAGCAGCCTTTGTTAAGGTTAATAGGACTGCAGAGTTCTGGTCGACCAGCACAACAATCTTCAGTCAAGAAGCTGAGGAGTTCACGGTAGCCAGAGGTGTTCAATGAATAAAAAATGTTACGTCCTTCTTTACGGGACGTTATGAGGTCGGCCGTGACCAATTCCTTCAAGTGAAAGGAGAGAGTGTTGGCTGATATCCCGGTGACTTCGCTAATCTCACCGGCACAGAGGTCTTTATCTCCTTGGATGACAAGGAGGCGGAAAATGTTAAGTCGGCTCTCCTGTGCTAATGCGGAGAGTTTTTGGACAGCCAGCTGCGAGTTCATACTTCGATAGTTATCGAAGTATTTGGTAATTAGCAAGTGTAAGCTTGGTGACAAAGTTGTGACCAAGCTTGCTGGAGTCTATTTTTTCGGTTTTGCCATCCAGTCCCAGACGGCAAGTGATTTACTTGAGACAAGTGTTACACCAATTGGTTGATGGGGATGACCAGCATCATCGTTGGGAGCATTGACCATGATCGAAACCATATTGTGGGCTTTGACTGACTGGACTTCACCAGGTTCAGAAATGCCGTTTTGGTTAGCATCGACCCAAACTGCGATCCCCTTGAGTTCCTCACCAGAAAGCTGACCATCATGGTTATTATCGAGTGCAGCCATGGCTCTGAAGCCGTCCTGCCAGAAGATGCCCCATGAATAGACTCCGAAGAGTTGTTTGCCATCTAGGATGTTTCCTGTGGCTTGAGGATCCCAAACGAAGAAGCCGACGTCTTTGTGCGGCCATGAGTAGCTCCCTTTTCTGCCGAGACCCGTGAGGTCGAAGTCGACCGACTTTGTGGTGTCGATCACTTGGCTGATAGAGCTTCGTAGGCCAGATAGATCTACCACCATTGGGGTGATTGGGCCACGCGGGAGTTTTTCTAGTTTTTCAAGGTGCTGTTGAACCTTATTGACGTGTTCGCCTTTTGGAGCGAGACGGATGTACGCCTTTCCTGCCTCATAGCTAATGAGACTTTTTAAGCCTAGAAGGGGAAGGCGAGTTTTTTCGGTATCCTGTTCTACAGCTAAACTGAATGCTTTATAGTAAAGTGTAATGATTTCAGCTTGGGTTGCAGCTGGGCTTGTCTTTATTGCCTCGAACTGCTTTTGCATTTCAGGTTCGGCGTATTGTTCTTGCAGAGAGGCTAGACCAAGTGTGGGAAGTGCAGGGCTCTTTGATTGGGCTATAACTTTTTCGAACAGAGCAGCACTACTATGGTAGTGACTCAGTGCTTTTTCGGGCGATTTCTTTTTTGGCTGCCACTTGTTGAGGCGTAGCTCCTTGAGCTGCGTTTGTTTGGTTTTCTGAAACTCTTTACCGAGTGGTTCATTCCATAGCGGCACTTTGTCGAGTTTGTGTTCTAGTAATGCTAGGCGATCCGCTTCTGCATTGATGGAGGCGTTCTGTAAGTTTTGCCAATGGGCTAAGCGATATGCCTTAGTTTTATGGTCAGGGTAGGTGCTCAATGCTGTGACATCATTGATGAAGGCTAGGTAGTGGATCCTCGCAAGCGTGTAGACAGCGTCCATATCTTTTGGGTTCTTCGCTAAATAGGTAGATTGGTTGGTGACGAGCCGGTCAATAGGAACGTCGGTAGGGCGAGCGAACCTAGCCTGAGCTGATGAACAGATAGCGAGAGTTACAAGGGTGGTGATCAATGGTTTCATAGTAGATTATTTAGTGATGTGTTGGACTTCGCCGATGAAGAGCAAGCAGGAGTGGTATAAGGGCCTGAGGGCACTAGTCTTTATCATGTAGTGATATTGTAGAAATTTGACAAAACTGTGACAGTAAAAACGTAGTAATACTGTCTGCGGTCCTTGTGACTAGATTTAAATGAATGCTAAGGTATTTGAAATGAACGAATGCGTGTGACTTTCAGTAATGACTGAAAGTTTAGCTTACGTTATAATTTATTGTAATCATTATAAAGGACGTAGAAAAGAAACATGATAAGATTCGTTTGACTGGGAATGTCTAAACGCTTGTTTATCCATCATAGTAATAAAAATGCACAAAAATGAATATTTTGTGAACAAAAAGTCGGACTTGTCCCTCTTAGTATTATGAAAGGTGTGATATACTATGTGAAGACGTTGAAAGAAAGCCTCCCCGCTTTTTAATCACCTGAGTCACTGTATCTTAATTCATAGATAAAACTTAACGAAAAAAGAAATGACAACAACAGATAGAGACAGCAGCTTGCGTTTATACATGCAAGAGATCGCACAGACAGAGCTCCTCACGCGTGAGCAAGAGGTTGAGCTGGCTGGACGCATTGAAAAGGGGGATAAAGAAGCGAGAGCAATCATGATCAAGGCAAATTTGCGTTTGGTGGTGAAAATTGCTCAGGATTATTCCAAATATGGAGTTCCACTTCAGGACCTCATCTCAGAAGGAAACATCGGCTTAATGAAGGCAGTTGAGCGTTTTGACCCTGAAAAGGGTGGTAAACTCAGCACCTACGCAGCCTGGTGGATCAAGCAATCAATCAAGCGTGCACTAGCGAACCAGAGTAAGACGATTCGTCTCCCTGTTCACATGGTGGATAAGGTTTCTAAGACGCGTAAAATTGCCAATGCAATGTCAGAGCAACTGGGACGTGAACCCACTGATCAGGAACTTTCTGAAGAAACAGGGATCTCTCGCACCAAATTGGCAATGATCATGCAAGCATCACAAAGACCCGCATCTCTCGATGCTCCAGTTTTTGAAGGTGAAGCAACCGCCTATGGCGAGTTGATTGGCGATGACAAAGCGGTCGACCCATCATTAGCACTAAGTAGTAAGAACATGCATAGTAACTTGGATGATCTTCTAGAAGTGCTCAATGAACGGGAGCAACGCATCATCGATGCACGCTTCGGTCTCGATGGTAAAAAGCCGATGACCTTAGAAGAGGTTGGCTTGGAGTTCGGTGTGACACGTGAACGTATTCGCCAGCTTCAGAACCTAGCACTCACGAAGATGCGTAACGCACTTCGTAAGTTAGATAAGCCACTTCCAGCTCTGTTCAAGAAGCTTGGTAAGTCGAAAGCGTAAAATTTTGTGCCTATTCCATGGCACCTTAGCCGATCCTCTTCGTGTAGTGTGGGGGTCGGCATTTTTTTGTTTGGATTAAAGCCACAGAATGACCTGAAGACTTAAGGGGCATTTAACTAAAGGGAAATACTAACCGCGAATTGGGCGAATCTTCGCGAATGCTCTCAAGGAGATGAATGGGAACCACGAAATACACTAAAAACACGAAATGAAAATGGGGTGTTGTAGTAAGAAATAGATGAGGTTCAGCATTTGGTCGGTCAATTAAAACCTGCTGACTGAACTCTGAGAACTCCCAAGGGTAGAAATGAACGTTATAGTAGGGCTATTTTTTCTGTTCGGGTGCTTATTCAACTTTTGAGGGGTCCATTCCGTAGATGACTATACAGGGATGGATTATGTATTGGACTCCAGTTTGTTTTCTAAAGGAGTCCATTACTTCGATGGTGGTGGCTTTTTCTTTGTTGAAGGTGAATCGGACGTCTCCGGATTTGCGATCGTGAATAAGCGGGTGTCCATAAGCAAATTTGATGCCCTTTTTATGCACTTTCGGTTCGGAGTCATTGTCACGTGTGAGACTTTCGATCGTGCCAACTACCATTTTTATTTTAGCTTTATCAAGATTGATCTTAGGAATTAGAATTTCATTAAACTTTTGGTTTATTTTACATTTTGGTGCCACGGGTTTCCTAGCATTCACATTTCCAATGGAATAGAGCACGATGCATTGACGCACCTCGTAGAGAATCCCAGTTTGTTTTTGGAGAGCTTCCATGACTTCACCAATGGGCACCTGTTCTTTACTAAAGGTAAATTTGGCTTTTTGAAATTCAGGGAGTTTCTCTAGATATTTATCGATAGAGAAGTAGATTTCTTTGGGTGAGCCGTCAGCGGTCATGCATTGGGTTCTGTGTGTTAGCGAAACGATTCCGCAGTTCTCCACGTCTAGTCTCGGAACAATTTGTTTTAGTAAGACTTGTTTGAAATCGATGGCTTTCTTTTCTTCCGCTTTCTTTATCTCTACCTGTGCTGAGAGGGTGGAGAGGCTAAGGCTGAGTAGGATGAGTAGATTTTTGATCATTGTGGGTGAGGTGGTTAGAAGGTTACTGCTACTTGTTTGGGGCTTTTTTGATTAAATTCGCATCAATTGAATACAGAACAAGACAGGGACGGACTTCGTAATGGATGCCAGTTTGCCTTTTTAGTTCGGCCATCATGTTGAGGACTGTTACACCCCTTGCTTCATAGGTGATGCGGGCCTTCTTAAATTCGGGGTCTTTGAGTAGTGACGAGGTGACGGCGAATTGGATGCCTTTTTTCCCTGGAATAGGGTTAGGGTCGCTATCTATTAAGATACCAATGAGTCTAGCTATTAGTCTGGAGACCGTGGCGTTCTCAGTTGACGATCTAGGAATGATTATATTGTGGAATCGCTGATCTAAGTTTTTAGGTAAAGGTTCTCTTTTTTGTGCGTTGGCCTTATCAATTTTCCAGAGAACGATCGATTGGCGCATTTCGTAAATAATACCTGTTTGAGCATGGAGGGCTAGTAGCGCTTCTTGTACACTGATGTTTTCCTTATTATAAGTTATCTTTGTTTTACGAAAGGTGGGAGATACGGCCAATGATTTTGCAAAGAGGATCTGTAGACCAGCACGTTCAGGTGTGTCTGCATCTATAGCTTTTTGGATGATGTGGATGAAGTCGTAAACCGTTGCATTATTTAGATTGATCTTAGGAATTTTGATGTTCTTTGTGCGTTCGTCTAACTTAGGTTGTACAATGCTGTTGAGGACGATGCAGGGTCGGATGGTGTAATAGATCTTAGTTTGTTTTTTGAATTGTTCGACCGCATCTAGGAAACTAATGTTTCTCGCTTTGTAGCTGAAGCGTATTTCCTTCGCTTTAGGGTCGTTGATGAGCTGGGGTGTTATGTAAAATGGCAGGCCTGATGTTGCCATGCTGCTTTCAGGATCATTATCAGTAGCGATACTGATCAGTCTGTAGATTACGGATTCCCAATGAGCATTTTCACAATCAATTCGCGGCAAAATAATATTGCTGAATTTTTTATCGATCTTAAATGGAGGTTGTTTTTTTGCATTGGTGGCCTTGAGATCAATTTTCCAAAATACGATGCCTTGTCGAACCGCGTAGCCGATGCCCGTTTGTTTTTTCAAAGCCTCTAAAATATCGAGGATGGAAACATTCTCGTTTGAGTAGGTGAACCTAGCTATACGGGCTTCTGGGGTAAGACTAAGTGCCTTTGTTGCGGCTAGGTGTAGTCCATCATTAGCGGGGAGGTCTCCTGCAATTTCTTTGTTAATAGAGTCGATAACCTCCCAATAGCCGACATTTTCAAAGTCAACTTTAGCTATTCTCAACTTCTGAGT
>CAXMOB010000064.1:0-3297 GCA_964194815.1 Vicinamibacteria bacterium
TCATAGCCTTATCATATAATGCTGCATTACTGAATCTAATTATTTCTGGTGGATTCAGAAATTACCAAATCTACATAGCTACGGAACTCGCCAATCTGACAACACCCTCGTCATCAGCCAACATGCTGCCGAGTTCTACCCATGTCATAGTGAGTAAGCTACCACAGTTGCAACTGCAACGTTCATCGCGGCCCAATGAAACACCCACCCCTGTGAGAGAGATCGGGTTGTGATTATCTTAGAGCTGAGTAGTTCAAAATGCTCGCCCCCCTTGCAGACCATCAATTAGGACACTCGTTTGCTATATAATTCGGGCAGCTCAATATTTATTCGGATCGGCAACATTCTATTTGCTTTTTAAGCCCAGTGTAGCTAATTTTCGCGCAGATTAAAAAATCAAACACGTACCAACCATCAACATGGTTTCCATATTGAACTGCGGAAACTGTCGTATTGGATATTTCCAGTAATCATGGCTTGGTATTAATGCTTATGTCCTATCAACGAATCACTCAAAAAATCACTCTCTCAGCGTTATTGGCCTTCAGTTTGGCTCCCTCTCTGTTTGCCCACCCAATCATCCCGGGTTTGGAGTCGAGTAAGATTTCGCCAGTGCTTAAAGGACGTGTGTTGATAGAGGAACTCAACTGTGCAGCTTGTCACCAGAGTGATGCCCCATTCGCTGCACACTCGAAAAAGGCCCCACGTCTTGCGAACATCGGCTCAAGAGTGAACCCGAGTTACCTGAAAACATTTATCAAAGATCCTCATGGAACGAAGCCTGGCACCACGATGCCTGACGTGCTTGCTGGCTTGAGTGAAAAGGAGAAGGATGAAGCAGCTGAATCGCTCACTCATTTTTTGATGTCGTTGAGGAAGAACAGCTTTAATCCAAAAGTTCCTGATCATGTGGCAGCGAAACAAGGCAAACATTCGTTTCATACTAAAGGTTGCGTGGCTTGTCATTCACCGCGTAATGAAGAAGGAAGTGAGACGATGGCGACTAAATCTGCTCCATTAGGGGATCTGACGGGAAAGTACAGCTACCAGAGCTTAGTTACATTTTTAGGGAACCCACACGCAGTCCGCCCATCTGGACGCATGCCCAAGCTTCAGATGTCCCGTAAAGAAATCGCCGCCATCGCAGAATATTTATTGCAGGACACCAAGTTGCCAGGCCATCTCAGCTACACACTCTACAAAGGCAATGTCTGGGAAGGTATAGGCTCCGATGGAGTCACAGCTATCAGGGCGGGATACATCAAGGACTTTTCCTTTGCACACTTTGGCAAGATGCGTGGTCACCATGCTGTAGAATACGAAGGATGGTTGAATATCACTCACCCTGGTAATCATACTTTCTTTCTAAAGATGAACGGTGGTTCTTTAGTCATCGATGGAAAACAGGTTTTCTCCTTAGCCCCGAGCAAGATGCGAGAGCCGCAGAAGTCAGAAAAGACGGTGTCATTAGAAGCAGGTTGGAAAAAAGTGAAGCTTACTTACTACAACACTGGCCGAAATCCTAAGCTGACTCTAGAGATGAAAGGACCGCAGTTCAAGCAAGCTCCCATACCGGCATCACTACTATCAGTTTCCGATAAACCCATCCCAGAGTTTAAGCCATTTAAGTCCGATCCCGTGCTTGCTGCTCGTGGGCGTGAGCATTTCACAACACTCGGTTGTGCGAGTTGCCATGATGATCTCAAGATCAAGCAAAACGATTACTTACCGTTTTCTAAGCTAACAGCTGGCAAAGGCTGTATCAGCAAGCCAGGTATTAAAATTGCATCCACCAACAAGCACCCTCATTTTAATCTGAGTGCAGAACAGCGTGAACTCATAACTAAGTCTTTGCTACCAACGGAGACGATGAAACTGAGCAATAGCGACAACATCCATAAGACTCTCGTCACTTTTAACTGCACCGCATGTCATGAACGGCAAGGTGTGAATGAGATCAGCCTTGAGCGGCTTGAAACATTCACTGGCACTCACCCGGAGCTTGGTGACCAAGGTAGACTTCCACCTACTCTATCACACGTAGGAGCTAAACTAAAACCAGATTGGATTCATAAAGTGCTCATTGAAGGGAAACGCCAACGTCCCTACATGAATGTCGTTATGCCTGATTATGGGGCTAAAAACATCGGACATCTAGTGGAGCTATTTGGTAAGGTGGATACATTAGAAAAGGCTAAATTCCCTAAAATCGAAAGCATCAAAGAATCAAAAAATGCAGGTTATAACATGATAGGACCGAAAGGTTTTAGCTGTATAGCTTGTCATGACTTCAATGGTAAAAACTCATCCGGTGCAGGTGCTTTGGATCTTGTAAATGTTACCCAAAGCTTACAGAAAAATTGGTTCCACCTCTTTATGCAGAACCCCTCACGGTTCCACACCACGGGAATCATGCCTAGCTTCTGGCCAGGCGGCAAGTCGATCCGTCCAGATGTACTCGGGGGCAAACCAGATCAACAGATCGAAGCTCTCTGGACCTACCTCGCTGACGGCCCACGCGCTAAGAAACCTGAGGGACTATCTCGCCAATCGGATGATGTGCAAGTATTCGACAAGGCAGAAATCGTTAGAGGGCGCAGCACAATTGGTTACCGTGGCATAGGAGTCGGCTATCCTGAGAGGCTTAATCTGGTGTTCGATTCAGAGGAAATGGCATTACGATTACTCTGGAAGGGATCATTTGCGAGTGTTCATCTAGGTTCTTTCAAGCTCAAAGGTGATGCAAAAATTGCCTTTCCTCCAGGAATCCCCTTCCATCGTTTGAAATCATTGGATAATCACTGGCCTTACAAATCAAAAACCAACTACACTTTCCCGCAAGATCACGGCTATAAGTTCCTTGGTTACCGACTGGATGAAAAAGCACGGCCAACGTTCCAATTCCGATACGGAGATGTCACCGTAGATGACTTTTTCGAAGATGTCTCCGAAAAAGGCAAGGGAGCCAAGTTCAAACGAACCTTCAGCTTCGACTCACCAGTAGCTCAAAAGCTATTTTATTTCCGAGCGGGTGCGGGTCAGGAAATCAAGTCGATGCCAGATAAGCTCTATCTTATCGATAAATTACAAATCCGTATCACTAGCGATCACAAAGGACAAATTCGTAAAGGTAATCCAGGTGATCTGCTCATCCCACTTGAGCTTCCGAAAGGCAAATCTAAACTCACAATAGAATACCAATGGTAAAATCACACTCTACACTCACTATATCTACAATGGCCCTCTGCTGCGTCACCTCGCTGGTGCAAGCTGATGACCTAGGAAAGATGTGGGGAA
>CAXMOB010000065.1:0-7643 GCA_964194815.1 Vicinamibacteria bacterium
TTCCGCAAGGAATTGGTCGATGAAACCTCAGAAAACAACAACAGACTTTCTAAAGAGCAACTCCAACGTGAGATGTATCTTAACCAATAGTCCGCCAATTTAACGACTAGCTCACACTTTCTCATGTCTGACACACCAACAGCTGAAACCAAAAAGCTTCCTAAAGATGAAGCTGCAGAAAAAGGACTCGTCAACGTTCAAGTTGACGGCGTTTGGATTCAAGTTCCACGCGGCACTCGTATGATCGAGGCCTGCAAGATCGCGGAACAAGAAGTTCCTCACTACTGCTATCACCCAAAACTTTCATCTCCAGGCAACTGCCGCATGTGCCTCGTGCAGATGGGTATGCCACCACGTTTAGCTCCCGGTCAAAACCCTGAGTTCAACGATACTGGTTTCCAAGAAATCGGCTGGATGCCTCGTCCAGTGATCGCTTGTGCAAACACTGTGGCTGAAAACATGGGGATCCGTACCCAAGGTGATCTTGTCGAAGACACCCGTAAAGGTGTGATGGAATTCCTTCTCATCAACCACCCACTTGATTGCCCAATCTGTGACCAAGCTGGTGAATGTACACTTCAAGAATACTCGGTTCAACACGGCAAAGGAACTTCTCGCTTTGTTGAAGACAAGGTGAAGAAGCCTAAGAATGTCGACATCGGAACGCGCATCAACCTCGATGACGAGCGTTGTGTCATGTGCTCACGTTGTATTCGTTTCATGGAAGAAGTCGCTGACGAACCAGTGCTCGGTTTCATCGATCGCGGAACACACACCACACTCACCTGCCATCCAGGTCGTAAGGTTGAGTCCAACTACGGCATGAACATCATTGATATCTGCCCAGTTGGAGCTCTCACCTCAAAAGACTTCCGCTTCCAAATGCGTGTTTGGTTCCTCAAGGAAACTAAATCAATCGACACCAACTGTGGAACTGGTTGTAACACGGTTCTCTGGACGCGTGGCAATGAGATCTTCCGTGTCACTCCTCGTCAAAACGACGACGTGAACTCAACATGGATGCCAGATAGCCACCGCCTTGCATTCAAAGAACTTCACAATGACAAACGTCTCACTGACTGCATGGTGAAGGTCGAAGGTAAACACGAAGTTGCTTCATGGTTCGACACCAAAGTAGCCGTCGCTGAAGCCCTTTCACAATTTGAAGGTAATGAAATCGCGATCATCGGCTCAGCACGTCAGACCAATGAAGAACTCTTCATGACTGGTGCTCTTGCTGCTGTGATTGGCACATCAAACTTCAGCCTCGTGCCTCGCTTCGGTGAAGCCGATGGCAAACTCATCTCTGCCGACCGCAATCCTAACACGACCGGTGCAAGCCTCGTGATGTCAACCGAAGACCCATTCGAAAAACTAGAAGCAATCAAGTCTGGTGTGAAATCAGGTGAGATCAAAGCCATTGTTGCCTTCAACGAAGATCTGCTCGCTGAAGCTGGCTTCACAAATGAAGACCTTCGTAGCCTCGACCTCCTTATCTCAACGAACACTCACGCTAACCCAACTGCCTCAGCATCACATATCGTGATTCCAACATCAGCCTTCGCTGAAAAACGTGGAACTATGGTGAACGTGCTTGGTCGACTTCAACGCCTCAACCAAGCAATCGCCGCTCCAGGTAATGCACAAGAAGACTGGGAAGCAATCAGAGACATCGTTCTACAAATCACTGGCGACAAGAATGAAACTTACATGCTTGAAGACGTCATCGAGATTCTCGCTGAAACCATCCCAGCATTCGAAGGTGTCACCTTCAGCAAGGTTGGCGACTTAGGTAAAGTTATTAAGGAAACTGGGGCGACTATGCCACTTCTTGAACGTGAACGTGAACGCGTTGCTAATCGTGAAATCGTAGGCTAAACATCTTCTACAGAATAAACAAAATTTGCAGAATTGACTGAATTAAAATGAACCAAAAACCTAAATACGACCTAGCTGGAGAGATCATTGGATATGCAATGGCTGTCCATAATGAGCTGGGGCAGGGTTTTAACGAATCAGTCTATCGTAATGCCTTACTCGTCGAATTAAACGAACATGGATACGAAGTTGAGGTTGAAAAACACATCAAAGTCTTCTACCGCGACGTCGTTGTTGGCTCGTTCGCAGCGGATCTCTACATAAACCAATCACTCATCATCGAGCTCAAAGCAGTGCAAGCACTCATCACAGTTCATGAAGCTCAACTTGTAAATTACCTTACAGCCACAAAAACCAAACAAGGTCTCCTCATTAATTTTGGAGCACCTAGCTTACAATTTAAGAAAAAATTTAAAGATTACAAATCTACAACAAAATCGCCTCCTGAGCTACAAGCCTAGTCATCGATTCTGTTAATTCTGCAAATTTTATAAATTCTGTCAAAAAAATGGACATCACTCAATTCTATCCACTTATCGAAACTATAGCCAAGGTGCTCTTCTTCACCTTTGGCATTGTGCTTCCTTTGGTTGCATACTCGACTTACGCAGAGCGTCGTCTCTCAGCGATCATTCAAGACCGTGTTGGGCCAAACCGTGTGGGTATCCCACTCACGCTACTTGGATTCAAAAAGGATATCGCGTTTTCAGGACTATTTCAGCCCATTGCTGACGGTATTAAAGGACTCCTCAAGGAAGACTTCACACCATCCTATGTGCGTAAGTTCTTCTTCTGGATTGCTCCTGCTCTGACTGCTGTTCCAGCATTCCTCACATTGGCTGTTATTCCATTTGGTAGTTCTATCACCATCCCGTTCATTGATTACACAATGAACCTCACCATAGCCGACATGAACGTTGGACCGCTCTTCGTATTCGCGATTGCGTCACTTTCAGTCTACGGCATCACCTTCGCGGGCTGGGCCTCAAACAACAAATATTCCTTCTTCGGTGGTGTTCGTTCTTGTGCTCAAATGATTTCATACGAGATCGCACTCGGCCTATCACTCATCCCAGTATTGATGTATTACGGTGACCTTAACCTAGGTAACATCGTGATGGAGCAAGTGAACAACGGTTGGACTATTCTACCTTTATGGAATGAAAATGGCTTCATCATCTCTAGTGGATATTGGAGTTATGATGGTCTCCTCACACAATGGTTGATGTTCACCCCACTGTTTATAACGTTCATCGTCTTCACGGTTTCTATCTTTGCGGAAACAAACCGTATGCCATTCGACTTGCCGGAATGTGAAACTGAACTCGTTGGTGGTTACCACACGGAATACTCTTCCATGAAGTTCGCTCTCTTCTTCATTGGTGAATACACAGCGATGATCGTAGGATCAGCAGTGATCATTACTCTTTTCCTCGGCGGCTGGTCAATGGGCTTTGGACTCGACAAGGCTCTCCTTTGGGATGACGAAATTGGCGACTGGAACAAATACGCAGGCCTCATTCACATGGGCGTGTTCCTCACTAAGATCGTTCTGTTCGTACTCTTCTTCATCCTCATCCGTTGGACAGTACCACGTTTCCGTTACGACCAACTCATGCGTCTCGGTTGGGTGGTCTTCTTTGAACTCGCTCTCATCAACATCTTCATCGCAGCAATTATCCTCATGTGGAATACACCCGGCTTCGGTTGGGGACCACGAATCGTTTCCATCATCGGACTCGCTATCTTCTCAGGTCTGATGATCTGGATTGCTAAATCAATCAACACCAAGCGCGAACCTAGTGCTTTAAAGCACTAAGAATTAAGAAACTCGAATTAAGAATTAAGTCTAAGCATCATGGCAACTATCGAAAAATACGAAGATCTAATCACATGGCAAAAAGCTCATGCGTATGTTCTCGATGTGTACGCCATCACTAAAACCTTCCCGAAGGAAGAGCTTTTCGGACTGACTTCTCAGCTCCGTCGCTCTGCAATGTCAGTTCCTTCAAATATCGTTGAAGGCTTTGGCAGATGGACCGCCGCTGATAAAATTCGCTTCTATAATATCGCTCAAGCTTCGCTTAAAGAATCACACTATCAATTACGACTCTCACAAGACCTAGGATACGCAGAAACTAACACAGTTATGGATCAAGCCAAAGATGTCGAACACCTCATCGGCGACCTGATCAAATCAACCCTTCCGAAGGAAGCTTAGTCCCATTCATAATTCTTACTTCTAAATCCTTAATTCTCAATTAACAATGGCCAAAGTTACAAAACTCAAGCGTCCTGAACTCAACGCAACTGATAAGATCTACTTGATCGGTGTTGCTAAAGCTACATTCATCACACTCAAACACGCTTTCATCTCGGTGTTTGGTAAGTCTCGCGGTGCAGATTTATTGAAATCCAGCGGCACAGGTGTGACCATGCAGTATCCAGAAACGAAGTGGGACGACCAACTTCCTGAATATTACCGCGGTGCCCCAGCATTGGTAACAGACGAACAAGACCGTGAACGTTGCGTTTCCTGTCAGCTCTGTGAATTCATCTGTCCGCCTAGAGCAATCAAGATTCTTCCCGGTGCAATCTCATCAGATGATCCCTGGGCTAAGGTTGAAAAACGTCCGAAGGAATTCGATATCGATATGGCCCGTTGTATCTTTTGTGGCCTTTGTGAAGAAGTTTGCCCAGAGCAAGCTATCTACCTCCGTAAGGACTATGCCATCACTGGCACAAGCCGTGAAGAAATGGTCCATAACAAAGAAAAACTCTACGAAATCGGCGGTAAGCGAATCGGCCTAGTCAACAAGTGGAACGATTTGAAATAGTTGTTTGTTATTGAGAATTGGTTAATAGAAATACTGGCTCTGGGGAGCCAATAATTAATGGAACAGAAAGTAAAATCACACGAAGAACTCGAAGCCTACAAAAATTGTAGAACTTTCAGAGTCTTTGTGGCCGAAAACATCATTTCTATTCTACTCAATCAAAAAGAATTTTCACTAGCTGACCAACTCAAACGAGCTTCTAGATCAATCACTGCCAACATTGCAGAGGGCTACGGTCGCTTCCATTACAAAGACAACTCAAAGTTTTGTATCATCGCTCGTGGTTCACTCTACGAAAGCCTGGAGCATTGCATTATAGCTAACGACGAATCTCTTATCTCAAAAGACTTGATTATTCAACTGCGCCAGCTATTCGAATCAGCAATCAAACCGCTCAACGGATACATCAGCTACCTACAACGCCAAGCAAACATCTCAAAATAACTGGCTCACCAGGGCCACTATCGCAACTAACTATTCCTACATAGACCGCTGGCTCACCAGAGCCACTATTCCTATTAACGATTAACGATTAACCAATAACTATTAACCATCCCATGCTTTCTCCAATCTTTTATCTCTTCGCAGCCTTTACAATCCTTGGCGGGATTGGCGTGATTGCTTGGAAGAACCCAGTCTCCAGTGCGTTGAGCATGGTGGCTTCATTCGTTGGCATTGCCGGCCTCTTTGTTGGCCTTAATGCTTTCTTCATCGGTGTTCTTCAAGTGCTCGTCTACGCTGGTGCCATTATGGTGTTGTTCATCTTCATCATCATGTTGCTCGACCTCAAAACTGAGAAGTTGAGCAAGTTCAATCCAACTGCCATTACCGCTGCGATCATCATTCCGATGATGATTATCTTCCAGCTTGTAGTGGTCATCAATGACACACCAAATCACAACATCATCATCAATGAGCAGTCACTCGCATTTGCTGAGCAGAATGAACTGACTGGTGATCGTAATTTAAAAATTGATGCTAATGGTCACAAGCTTACTTATGTAGATGCCACACTCGTAGCTGATCCAAATGCACCGGAAGGAGCTGAGGGCGATGACGCAAAAATGCCAGTGTCTAAAATCCGACGGGAACTTAAAAAGGGTACTCTTCCAGACGTTCACCTCATCGGTAACAAGCTCTTCACCGAATACAATTTCCCGCTTCAAATCATTGGTCTCCTCCTGCTGGTTGCGACCGTAGGATGTATTGTCCTTTCTAAGAAAACTCATTCAGGATCTGAATAATCCCCTTTGCTACTCTCTACTAACTACTTTTCTACTTCAAACAATGACTGCTTCATTAAACGAATATCTTCTCATCTCAGGTCTGCTCTTTAGCATTGGACTTGCTGGTGTGATTGTTCGACAAAACATCATCGTCATCTTCATGTGCCTCGAGCTCATGCTAGCTGCAGCCTCACTCACACTTGTCGCTTTCACGCGCTTCAAGCCATTCCAGCAAGCTGGCAACACCACAACACTTCCTGATTACGACGGCCAAATGCTCGTCTTCTTCATCATCACCGTAGCGGCTGCCGAGGTTGCAGTAGGACTTGCGATCATTGTAGCTCTCTACCGTTCTAGCCAATCCATTAATACGGAAGACCTTCACTCGCTTAAGGGCTAATTCAATAACTTCAAACTGATCAACTATGAATCCTTTTGTCATTCTCGCACTACCAATCGCTAGTGCTATTCTCATCCACTTCG
Organism: Vicinamibacteria bacterium; assembly: GCA_964194815.1. Classification (GTDB taxonomy): domain Bacteria; phylum Verrucomicrobiota; class Verrucomicrobiia; order Verrucomicrobiales; family Akkermansiaceae; genus Rubritalea. The sequence continues at coordinate 6,425 of CAXMOB010000065.1, forward strand.
TTCTTAGCAAGAAAGCTAACATTGCTGCTATTGTAGGAACAATTGCGACTGCTGCCTCATTGTTAGTGGCCATCTTACTCGTCGGAAAAACCAACAGCGACTATGCTAACGCTCTTTCCGTAAGCTGGATCAGCATCCCAGATGTGTTCGAAGCCAATATCGGCATCACGCTCGATAAGCTATCTACCAACATGATGCTCATCGTGACTGGAATCGGCACCTTGATTCACGTTTTCTCACTTGCTTACATGAAAGCGGATGCAGCAAAAGCACGTTACTTCGGAAACCTCTCGCTCTTCATGTTCTCTATGACTGGTGTTGTGCTCGCTGACAACTTCGTCATGACCTTCATCTTCTGGGAGCTTGTAGGACTTAGTTCTTACCTTCTCATTGGCCACTGGTATGAAAAGCACTCAGCTGGCAACGCGGCAAAGAAAGCCTTCCTCGTCAACCGTATCGGTGACTTCGGTTTCATGATCGGTATACTCATGCTTTGGGCCATCTCAAAAACTGTAGTATTCTCTGAGATGAGTGTTGGTGAACCTGCTTATTTAATCGCCACTGCGACCCCTTGGGTCCTTGGTCTGATGGTATTCTTCATCTTCATGGGTGCTATGGGTAAGTCAGCTCAGGCACCACTCCACGTCTGGCTTCCAGATGCGATGGAAGGTCCAACTCCTGTATCAGCATTGATTCACGCCGCGACGATGGTTGCAGCTGGTGTCTACATGATGGCTCGGCTCTTCACTTCACTTCCTCTCGATCTTGAGTTCCTTTCAACTCTTTGGAGTATGGATGTGATCGCATGGATCGGTGGTATCACTGCTCTTCTTGCCGCACTGATGGCTACCCAGCAAGACGACATCAAAAAGATCCTCGCGTACTCTACACTATCTCAACTCGGTTATATGGTGATGGCAGTTGGACTAGCTAACCCAGATGCGGGTATGTTCCACCTTTACACTCACGCTTGGTTCAAGGCTCTGCTCTTCCTCGGATCTGGTGCTCTCATCTATGCATGCCACCACGACCAAAACATTTGGAACATGGGCGGACTGCTTAAAAAGATGCCAATAACCGCATGGACCTTCATTATCGGAACCGCAGCACTTATCGCAGTTCCAGGAACTGCAGGTTTCTTCTCAAAAGAAGGTATTTTAGATGCTGCTCTTGATGCAAAAAGGTACGGCCTTTTTGCAATTGCGGCCGGCGTTGCTGG
>CAXMOB010000066.1:0-35569 GCA_964194815.1 Vicinamibacteria bacterium
GTTGCCTATTCAGGCCAATGCTTCACATCAGAATCACTTGGTAAACGTTCAGCCAACCGAGGCGAATGTGCCCAAGCTTGTCGTATGCCCTACGAGCTGGTTGTCGATGGTGAAACCAAACCAATGGAAGAAGTGCGCTACCTTCTCAGCCCACAAGACCTCGCTGCTGTCGATGTCATCCCTGACCTCGTCAACAATGGTGTCGTTTCTTATAAAATCGAAGGACGCCTCAAATCACCGGAATACGTTGCCGCTGTCACACGTGTCTACCGTAAGGCCATTGACGATGCAGTGGAAAATCGGCCATCAACCGTCACTGAACGTGATCGTTACGCGCTAGAAATGACCTTTTCTCGTGGATTATCAACTGGCTGGCTCGAAGGCACTGATCACCCAAAGCTCACACACGGAAAATTCGGTAAAAAGCGCGGTCAATACTGTGGCGACATCTACACCTGTGGTCATGGCTGGATCACACTCCATAACGCAGAAGGTATCCCAATCGCTGCCGGAGATGGTATTGTTTTTGATGCTGGCGAAGACCGTAATGAAGAACAGGGCGGACGTGTTTGGAAAGTCGAAGGCGACCAAATCATCTTCAACCGTAAACACACCAACATCGATTGGGAACGCATCCACCCAGGGATTAAAATTTGGAAAACCGACGACCCTAAGCTCAACTCCGAGGTTAAAGCTCTGTGGAAAAATGCCAAGCTTGAGCCACAACGTAGCTCAATTAACATCACAGTCACAGGCTCTACTGGCACTCCATTAACAGTGAGCTGTAGAGGTATCAGTGTACCATCTGACACTAAGCTAGAGCTTGCTGCAAACCGCCCACTCACGACCGATACTTTAGCCGAAAAACTAGGGAAATTAGGTAACACACCCTATAGTCTAGGCGAACTCACCAACGAACTCGAAGGTGACCTTATCCTACCGCTTTCCTCACTCAACCGTGCCCGTCGTGCTCTTGTAGAACTACTCGAACAAGCTGAGACCACAGAAGAACACATACCCTCAACGATCGAGCTCCCAAGTCTTTATCCTGAAGCAACTGCAGCAAGTTCAGCAACATGCCAACTTTCTGCACTCTGTCGCCAGACACATCAAATCGAGGCTGCTCTAGAAGCCGACGTCAAAACGATCTACGCCGACTTCGAAGACATCCGACGCTACAAGGACGCTGTCGACATCGTGCGTAACTCTGGCACCGACGCTAAAATCCACTTAGCGACACCACGTATCCAAAAGCCAAGTGAAACTGGCTACTTCAAGTTCATCGAAAAGTGTGAACCTGACGGCGTGCTGATTCGTAACTTAGGTGCCATCACCTACTTTAAAGATTCAGACCTCTATAAAACTGGTGACTTCTCACTTAACTGTGCCAACCCGATCACTGCCAACATTCTCAAGAATGAGGCATTTTTGGACACACTCACTATTTCATACGACCTCAACATCAACCAAGTGCTCGACCTCGTCAACCAGTCGCCAAAAGACTGGTTCGAGATCACTATTCACCAGCACATGCCCATGTTCCATATGGAGCACTGCGTCTTCTGCACCTTCTTATCAGACGGTAAAGACTACACGGACTGTGGCAGACCATGTGAAAAACATAAAGTTCAACTCCGTGACCGTGTAGGCCAGCTCCACACACTCATGGCAGATGTCGGCTGCAGAAACACCCTATTCAATGGCAGAGCTCAAACTGGTGCTAGATTCTTCAAAGAACTTGAAAATGCTGGAGTGAGAAAATACCGTTGCGACTTCACCAATGAGGACAACGCGACAACCCTCCTCAACCTGCAAGCCTACCAGCAGCTACTCCAAGGCAAAACTGACGGCAACATGATTTGGCGTGACCTAGGAGCTATCGATAGACTCGGCGTCATCGAAGGAATTTTAGCACCACAGTAATTCAACATCCATTCTTCTTGTCATCATGCAACAGTCAGTATCAGTTCGAACTCTCGCAGCCCAAGCTCTCGATCGCTGGGAAAAAGGTCACGTCTATGCTGAATCCTTAGTTCAGCAAACCAGTATTAACCATAAGCTATCGAAGGAAAATAGAAACCTGCTGAATGCCATGGTGATGAACTCGATCCGTCACTTGAGACTCATCGACTTCTGGATCACACAACTTCGCGACGGCAAGCTCGACCCACAAACACGCAATTTACTTCGCATTGGTTTATGCCAACTTCACATCATTGGTATCGCTAGCCATGCTGCAGTCAATGAAACAGTGAACGCATCCCGCAAGCCAACCAGAGGACTGATCAATGCTCTCCTCCGAAAATCATTGCGTGAATTTGAGTCGCTAGAAACACTGACAAAAGAGCAATCAATCGCTGTTCAGTATTCACACCCAGACTGGCTCACAGAACGTTGGACTAATCAGTTCGGCAAGGAAGACACTGAGACACTCCTCAAGTGGAATCAACAGCCAGCTCGCACCATCTTTCGCCTGAACACGTTGAAAAACGATGTGCACCAATTACTTAATGAAATGGAAAACATTGAGTCAGTGCCAAATTACCCGGATTTCTTCATCTCAAAAGGTCTCCCGCCTAAGGCGTGGCTCGATGATGGCCTCATCTATATCCAAGACCCCGCTACCAGCCACTCAGTCAACCTGCTCGACCCAAAACCTGGTGAAACTATTCTCGATGCTTGTGCCGCTCCTGGTGGAAAAAGTTCGCAAATTGCCGCAGCCATGCAAAACGCTGGCAAGTTGCTCTGCACTGACTCCAACGCGAAACGCCTCCCAAGACTTGAAGAAAATTTACACAAATTAGGTGCCACCATGGCAACTACTGAAGAATGTGACTGGCTCAACCCTGCTCCAGAGCATCTTCACAAGCGCTTTGATGCTATTTTACTCGATGTCCCATGCTCCAACACAGGAGTTCTGAGACGTCGTATCGACGCCAGATGGCGCCTCAAACCGCAAGATATCTATGACCTACATCGGCTCCAAGAGAAGATCATAGAAAATGCCATCCCCTGTCTCAAATCAACCGGAAGATTGGTCTATTCTACTTGTTCTATCGACAACGATGAGAACACCGAGCTCATTAAAAGGGTCTTAGAAAAGCACCCTGAGCTGACACTCGTTACCGAGCAACAAATTCTCCCTCAGCAGGATCAAATTGATGGTGCTTACGCGGCACTTCTCCGGCTGAAATAGTCATTAAGACAGGATCGATCCCTCTCACTCTTGTTAAGACTAGAACAAGATGCCTAAAAATTACCCATTTTTACAAATAAACTAGGTGCTTTGCGTCGCTTTGACTTTGAATAGGGAGAAAATATTAGTTATAAACTAGTATTACACCTCTCCCAAAGGCAGATCAAACACCGATCATATACGCAGTAACCTATGTCTGATAACAAAAACGAAGCGACACACATCCCAGAGGAACTTCGCACCCAAATCGAAAATTTTCGTAAGAAACTCTGGCGCATTAAAATCACAGAAGCGGTCTTAGCTGGTCTATTCGGCTTAATTGTATCGTTTATCGTGATCTTCGCGGTCGAACGTTTCATCGAAATTCCGGCTTGGCTTCGTTTCACCAACCTCATCCTAGGCTTTTCGATCTTTGCTGTTTTCGCACCGATTTGGATCAACCGCTGGGTTTTCAAACACCGCAGGGAAAACCAAATCGCTCGCCTCATTGCATGTAAGTTTCCTCACCTAGGTGACCGTATTCTCGGAGTCATCGAACTCGACCACCAGGATGTCCTCAAGGAACACGTTTCCCCTGAGTTGAGACAAGCAGCGATGCGCACAGTTGCGGCAGAAGCTAAAAAGCGTGACTTTAACGACGCCCTTCCAGATTCATGGCACGGCAAGTGGTCAATCGGTGTGGCTTCAGCAGTAGGTCTTACAGTAGTAGGATTCGCTTTCATGCCTGAGCCTGGTATCAACGCCATCAAACGCTGGTTGACTCCATGGGAAGAAACTGAACGTTTCACCTATGTTCAATTTGACACAGAACAATACAAAAATGGTCTCATCGTCCCACTCAACGAAGATTTTGACGTAACCTTCAAACTTAAAGAAGAATCACGTAGGGAAATCAAGGGTTCAGCACGTTATTCGTCAGAACCATGGGAGCAACGTCAATTCTCAGGAGATAGCATCACTTTCCCGTTCGCAGGTAAGACAAAGAAAGGTGAAATTTCTGTCAAAGCAGGCGACGCTGAAGATAAGATCAAAATCATCCCAACGCCACGCCCAATCATCAAGAAGACACTCGCTTCTGTAGAATGGCCAGCGTACTTAGGTCGTAAAGCAAACAAGCTCGTCGACATGTCAGGCGACACCCTACAGGTACTCAAAGGCTCAAAGCTCTCGCTCATCTCACAATCTGATCGCAATCTTGCATCAGCTAGCATCCTAGACATTTATCGTCTCGCTCATGAAGGTGAAGAGATCGAAGGTGAAGACGAAACATTCCTTAAGTCAGACCTGAGCATCGCAGCTAATGTTGTTGGTAAGAAGATCACCACTGGCCCAATCCTCATCGACACAGACACAATCAAGTTTGGTCTTACTTGGAGAGATACTTACGGACTCGATGCAAAACGTCCGAGCGGTTTCCGCCTCGAACCAGTGGCAGACCAAGCTCCAGCACCATACATCGAAGCTAAGACCCTTGAATACACTCAACTTCTGACCGAGGCGATCGACTTCACTATCAGTGCAGAGGATGACTTTGGTATTAAATTCTGTGGCTACAACTGGGTAGGCAAAAATTTCCAACCTAGTCCAACCCCACCATCGAAAGGTGAAGCCACTATTTACTTTCCATCAAATGATGTAGCAAAAGAGCTTTCTTTCAATTCTGTTGTAACCTTTGACCCTAAGACAAATGGCATCAAAACGCCTCAGACAGTCACTTTCACTACATGGGTAGAAGACCAACTTCCTAATCGTGAGCGCGTTTTCTCTGAACAAACCGTCATCGTGCACTTCATCACAAAAGCGATGAGAACCCAGGAAATTGAAAACGAGTTAGAAGATGCTCAAATGGAGATTGAAAGAATCCGTGAGTCCGGCAATGAAAACAGGGAGAAGACTGAAGATCTTAAACACCTCCTTAATCAGGCGAAAAAAGACGCCAAGTCTTCAGACCCTGATAAAGCTGCAAAAGCGAAGGAAAAGCTCAAAGACCTCGCCGGTAAAATTCCTGAACTAGCTCAAAAAGAAGAGCAAGGAGAAGAGGACATCAAGAAGGTTAATGACAAAATAAAGAAAATCCTTCAGAAAGCGATGCAGAATAAGACACTGGATAAAGAGGCTTTAAAGAAGCTCGACCAGATGTCCAAAAACTTAGACAAGGCTGCAAAAGCAAAGAAAGCAGCTGAGAAAGCGATGGAGAAAGCGCAGAAGGCTCAAGATAAGCAAAACGAAAACGGTGAGCCTAAAGATCCTGAAGAAAAGCAGGAACCTAATAAGGAAATGGAAGAGGCTATAAAGAAGCAAAAGGAAGCTGATAAAGCTCTTTCTGACGCAGCCAAACAAGCCAAAAAAGCGAAAGAAGATAGTGAGCAAGGAACGTTCGTCAATCGTCTCAAAAAGATTGCACGTGATCAAATGGCGATCACTCAACTCATCGTTGAGAAGCAACTCGCTCAATTCGATAAAGATGTTGATCTTTCACTGTTAGGTAATCAATTCGAAACGCTTCCTGACGGTCAGAAAAATGCAATTGCCACAGCCTTCAAACTTCAGGAAAAAGTGAAGCTAGATCTTGGTTGGATTGCTGAAGACCTTGCTGAGTATGAATTCCGTACAAAAAAAGAGGGTCTCGACAAGGTCCTCGAAGCTATGGAATCTGTAAAATTAAACAATCCAAAGAACACAACTAACAGTGAGAATGGTATGGACAAGCTCATGGATGACCTCGCTTATTCACGCTGGGGCATGGCATACAGTTACGCTGAAGAGTGGTCAGTGATCATCGATGCATGGGCTAAGCAACTTGCTGCTGCTGGTGCTAGCCCTCCTCCTCCTGGTGGTGGCGGCGGATCCCCTCCTCCCGGTGGTCTCAACGACGACGATTTCAACTTCATGCTGAGAGTCATGGAAATGGTAAAGAAAGAGCAAGACATCCGTGGAAAAACACGCGCGATGGAACAACAAAAAAGAACTCTAGAGTATCTCAACAAAAACAAATAATAATAAATATATAACATCATGAATACCTATATAAAACAGGCTTCCATGGTTGGGCTTCTCCTAACGGGGTCACTCTACGCACAAGGCGTAAAGGATTTCTTAAAGAAGGAAAAGCTCACACAAAAGGAAGTCGTAACACAACTTGCTGACCGCAAGGTAGAGTCTAAGACGCTCTCAAAAGACCAAGACGAACTATCAGCAGATGTGCAAGAACTCATCGAAGAGCAAACCAATGAAAAGGTCATCGGTCTCCTCGAGCAAGTTGAAGAACTCATGGCAGGCGTCACTGACGACCTTTCCGTGGCTGAAACTGGTAAAGGTACTATCTACAATGAGAACGAGATCATTGAAAAGATTTTTGAAGCTGCCAAAGAAAAGTCCAAATGAAAGAGTGGATGACAGGATTCTAAAAAAGGCATGGGTTCCATGCTTGAAGAATTAAAAGAAGCGATGGGTGAAGGTGATAAGCCCGGTGACAAACCTGGTGATAAACCTGGCGACAAGCCTGGTGATAAACCTGGTGATGGTGGCCCTGGTGGCACTACCAACGAAGCCAACGCTAAATTTGCTGGTGATAACGGTGAAGCAGGCTCACGAGTTCTTAAAAAGAAGTCAGGACTCGACCCTGCAAAACTCCCTAGCGAGTATCGTAAGCTCATCGACGCTTACAACAAAGAAACAACAAAGAAATAATTCTTAATTAGCTGGGTAGTTCATCTACCCAGCTACCTTTTCAATCAATGAAAGCACTACTTAAAATAGCTCTCTGCTCACTTAGCTTTACAGCTCTGGCAGAAGCTCAAGTAAACGGTCCAATGAATCGCCGCGCAGAGGATCCGATCCCTCGTGACATGGACAATATGTATGTCAAAGGTCTCAAGTATTTAGCACGCTCACAGCAAGCTGATGGAAGCTGGGGATCTGAATCAACATACTCTAACTACCCTGGCACCGTTGGACTGTGTCTGCTTTCATTTTTAGCTCATGGCGATGATCCAAACAGCGGACCATACGCAAAAAACATTAAAGGCTGCATCAACTACCTTTTGAGCAAGCAACAAAAAAATGGCTACATCGGCTCAGCTAGACTGAATGACACACGTGGTAATATGTATAACCACGGATTCGCCACCTTAGCACTTGCTGAAGCATATGGTATGGTTGACGACAAACGTCTCGGTAAAGCTCTCGAGAATGCGGTGGCTCTCATTGTCACCTCTCAGAAAAACAACCGCCTTGGTGCATGGCGCTATAGCCCAACAGCCGATGATGCGGACTCCACTGTAGCGGGTTGCCAAATCGTGGCTCTCTATGCTGCACGTAATGCTGGCATAAAAGTTCCTGAAGAAGCATTCACTAAAGGTCTAAAATACATGGACAAATGCCGTAATAAAAGTAACGGCGCTTATGGCTACACCAGCCCAAGTGGTGGCAAGCCTACCTTAACTGCTATCGGCGTACTTTGTGATGCACTTGCGAAGAAGAAAGACACAGCACCCTTCAAAAAGTCATTCAAGTATCTCCAAGGTAAACTCAGCCACCGTGAGTCAACTTACCCATATTACTGGGAATACTATATGTCCCAAGCATTGTTCCACGGTAACGAAGTTGTATGGAAAGAATGGAACAAGAAAAATATAAGGTTTATGAAAGCTCTACAACAAGCGGACGGTTCTATTGACGGCCGTAAGGGAAAGGCTTTCAGCACGGGAGCCAGCTTACTTTCCTTGGCACTTAATTATAGATTCTTACCAATTTACGAAAAATGAAGATCCAACTAATCACACCAATTTCACTTATTCTCGCATCTACAGCCTTTGCTGTAGAGAACATCAACCAAGACAGCATCATCTTTAAAGATGGTGGTAACCTCTACGGTGAGTTCAAGGGCTTCACAGCAGATGGCAACATCAACTGGAGCCGTAAAGGTGCCAAGAATGAGCAAAAATATGAGTCAGGCTCAATCAGTCAACTCACCATCAATGGTGGTCGCCCTGGAGAAAATGCACCTCACACAGGCTATCTATCATTAGTGAATGGTGATAAGCTTCCTGGTGAAATTGTTTCAATTGAAGGTGAGAACATTCAACTCAAAACTGCCTACTCAGGAATCGTTACGATTAAAAAATCTGCTGTGCGTTCATTCTTCCCAAATCCAGATGGTAAAGCATACCTCATCAATGGATTTGGCAAGAACCAGAAATGGGAAACAATCACGTATAAGTATTACGCAAGTGGAACCAACAGCAGTAACGCTACTCGTAAAGACAAGTGGGAACTTCACGGACCAGCATTTTACTCAGATCCTAAAAAAGCTGGGGCACTTGTTAACAAGTCTCTCAATCTTCCAAATGACTTCGTTTGTAAGTTCCGCTATGCCTACCAAGGTAAGCGTTCACTAGACCTCGCTATCCATGCAGATCTAGCCACACCTAAAGTTTTAAAACAGAAGGAAAATACAGAAAAAGCGAAGGAAAAGGTTATTGAAGCAGCTGAAAATGAAATTCGACCAAGGGAAGGCAATGCAGTTCGACCACCAGCTGGTAATGCAGCTCAACCACCAGCACAAAATGCATTCAGAGCAAACGTAAATAGTGGTATCGCCAACACCTTTGGCAACTGTATTCACCTTCAAATAGGCAGCTATCACCAGTTATCAACTAGCGGTGTAGATGCTGTAACGAACCAAGTCTTTACGCGTAGATTGACCTCATCTGTTCCACGTCTATACAGTCCACTCACCCAGCAGTATGTTGATGTAGAGCTTCAAGTGAGCCGCACTAAACGTCAGATCATTCTACGCCTTGACGGTAAGGTGTCTGGCGAATGGAACTTGGCTAAAGACGACTACTTGTCAAAGGGTTCAAAACTCGCGTTCTTCTCACAAAGCAGTAGCAATGTAGGTAGTATGCGTGTCTCAAACCTTAGTGTTACTGAATGGCACGGTGTATCAGATCCACCACTTTCATTAGTAAACGAGTCTAAGGACATGCTTTTGCTCACCAACGAAACTGATCGTTTCGCTGGTTCTTTAGAGAAAATCAAAGAAGGCAAACTCTATTTCAAGAGCCCATTCTTCGATTTGGCTATCCCACAAAACAAAGTCAAGCAGGTGAACTTTTCAACAAAGTCACTCACTGAGTTGGAGCCACAGAAAAATGCTTTTGCATTCAACTTCTACCAATCAGCTTCTATCTCAGGACAAGTGCTACCAACCTCAACAGCTTCAGTCATTAAGGTGAAAACATCTTACGCTGATGAAATTAGCATCCCATTCAATAAGCTACGTTCTATCCAACTTGAAGAAGTCTCTGACCTCATCGAGTCTTGGTCTCAAAAACACTAATTGAGACACACCTACTTCAACTGATTATGAAATTTCTATCGATAGTTCCATTCATTGCTTTAGCTCCGTTTGCTTCTGCACAAGATAAAGTCACCCTTACTAGTGGAGAATCTTTGCAAGGCGACATCCTCGCGATTTCAGAAGATCGAACCATCTCATTGCTACACACTTCCTCCAAAAAACCTCTTTTACTCGATGCTAAGCAAACTGCTCGTATTGATTTAAACAATAAGGACAAAGGGGTAAATCAGAAGCCGGAGTCAATCATTGAGCTTGCAAACGGGGATAGAGTCTCAGGTTCTATCCAATCTATTGATAGCGAATTCATTTCATTCACCTCTCCTCTATCAGGACAACATAAACTTAAGCGTTCGCAGGTTAAGTTTATCGCATTTGGTAACTCTATCAATTACCCAATCTATCAATTTTCCAACTCTCCTAAGTTATTTGCCAAATCATCGGGCTGGGTCATTAATAACAATCAATTTGAAGCGCAGAAATTTGCCCAGATGTGGCAAAAATTTCCGCTAACAAAGAACTTTATCCTCAAATGTGACATCGCATGGAGTGCAAACCCACAAATCACATTCCACCTGGGTGCTAATTCAAGTTCACCAGCGAGTAACAATGCGCGTTACTCACTACTCATGCAGTCGACTTCAACGACACTAAGCTTGATCCATCCAAAAAAGAGGTCTACTCCACAACTGGCAGCATGTAAGCTTCGTGATTTCACTGACGGCAAAACTGCTGTTGAAATCTGGGTTTCTCAAACTACAGGAAATGTCACTCTCTATCTCAATGGTAAGAAGGTCCATACATTTGCATTCCCTCTCACTCCTGGAGGCGATTTCATCGGCATTCAGAACTCAAATTCAAATGGCCAACTTAAGATCAAAAATCTTGAAGTCTCCACATGGGATGGCAACAGGACTCCGGACAATCTTGGTTTCACAGGATCAAGTAAAAAGGACATCGTTTCGCTTATCAATGGTAATCAACTCACAGGTAAGGTGCTCAACAGCCGTGAAATCGATGGGAAGCCACATTTCGATATCGAATATGATCACGCAGTGAGTGGATCAGCCGAACCGTTCAAACAGTCAGACATTAGAGTCATTAAATTCGCTAGTGAAAAACGTGATAAAGCATCAAACAACCTGCCTTCCAGTCTCAAAGGTGGTTGCGTGCTTAAACTTTCGAACATCAGAATCAATGATGGCAAGGTGCTCGCAGACCATGAAATCCTAGGCGCTCTATCGATTGATAAGAAGCACTTCTCGTTCCTACAACTTAACCACTAGTAGCTCTTCTTAAAGAGCCTCCATTCAGCTATGAAATTACATGTAATCAGCCTTTTAGCAGCGTCAAGTTTCGCCACTACCGCAGTTTATGCTCAAAATGCACAAGTAAACTTTAGTAACGGTGACTCACTTAAAGGTGAAGTCGTCGACTTTAGTAAAAACGAGATTCTATTTAAACACCCTGTCTTCAAAACTCCTAATAAGACGCAAAGCATTGATGTCTCAAAAATTAGTTCACTTGAATTTCTAGGTGGTTCTAAGAAAGCTGCGGTAAAGAACGCGGAAGCTCATGTAAGTATGGTGCCAAGGTTTATAAAATCACTTGCGCATGACCTCTACCAAGGCAAAATCCAATCAATCAATAAGAAGCACGTCATTCTCAACACAGATTATGCCGGCGAACTAAAGATCAACAAACAGTTCATCGAGAAGCTAGACATCTATAATAACAACGAAGTTGTTTTCAATGGTGTTGGTAAACTTGCAGATTGGAAGCGTAACCCAACTAATGCACATATTTTAGATCAGGACAACATGATCCACTTCCCAAAATCTACTGGTGGCAGATCACGTAGTATCTTTCAGAAAGTAGAGTTTCCAGAGTCATACAGACTCGACTTCGAAGTCATCCGTCCATCAATAATAAGCTACAATAGCTTCAACCTTGGGCTATACTCAACCGAAACTGGCTCTACCTATGGTAAGACATCATGCCTCGTATTGAGCGTTAACTATTCTGAAATTCGTGCACGCCTCGAAGGTCAAACAGTAAGAGCCACAATTGCCAGCCATCGTTTTCAAGGAGACTTAGCAAGAAAGTCAAAAATATGGAAATGTTCAATCTTCGTTAATACAAAGAAAAAAACAATCTCCGTCTATTTCAATAACAAGCTCTGTATTGATAATGTTGAGATGGCTAACTTTGACCCTAAGAAATTAGGGAAGCACCTCACCTTTTACGCATCAGGATCATATGGTCTCACTCTAAAATCACTTACTCTAAGCAAGTGGAATGGTTCAAAGCCCGCTCCATCAATCGATGATCGTGTTTCACTCACTCAACAAAAAGGGGAACTCATCCGTCTACAAAATGGTGATATTATCGTAGGGTCAATCAAGAGGATCACTGATGGCATTGCTATTGTTGAAACCAAATATGGTGAATTTAAAATCAAGCTCGATAACATCTCGTCTCTCGATATTGGACTTGATGAGGAGCAAGAGATTCGCATGAATCAAAATGATGCTCAAATTGAGTGCACTGATGGCAGCCGTTTCATTATTAAAGTGGTCGACATCAAAGATGGTAAGCTCGTGGGCTCAAGCCAAGCATTTGAAGACACTATCGAGTTCGATCTAAAAAAAGTTAAATCTATCCGTTTCCAATCGGTGATTTACCAGTAAGCTCTGCCCATGTCAGTGAAGAACTTACCTTCTGTTGAAAAGGTCACACAACAACTCGATGATGAGAGCACTTTACCTAAGCGCCTCATTACCCAATTTGTCCGCGACTCTATCTCCAAATGGAGAACTGATCTTCTCGCTGGAAAGTCTGCGTCAACAGAGGAAATCATTAAAACGATCCGTGATGATCTTAATGATTTTGCGACAAGCCGCCTTCAACCTGTCATCAACGCAACAGGAGTTCTTATCCACACCAACTTAGGCCGTTCTCCACTAGGAGAACAATCTGCAGAGACGCTCAAGCAAATCGCATCAGGTTATTGTAACCTTGAGTTCAATCTAGCCGACGGTCAACGCGGTAATCGTGGTGGCTATGTAGAGACGGCAATGGCCACACTACTCGGTGCCGATGCTGCTGTCGCTGTCAATAACTGCGCTGCAGCACTCGTTGTGGCATTACGCTATTTTACATCAGGTTCAAAAAAGGAAGTCATCGTTTCTCGTAGCGAACTTGTTGAAATCGGGGGTGGCTTTAGAATTCCTGACATCATGGAAACCTCAGGTGCCAAACTTGTCGAGGTTGGTGCCACCAACAAAACTCACCTAGCAGATTATGAAAAAGCGATCACTAACGATACAGCTCTCATCTTAAAGGTGCATCGTTCAAATTTCTACATCGAAGGATTCACAGCTGAACCAGATATCACAGAGCTAAGAGACCTCGCCCAAAAACATGACCTCCCTCTAATGCAGGACATTGGGTCTGGAGCGGTAATGCACACCGACGAGATTGCTCCAATCGATCATGAACCCACTCCACAAAAATCACTCAAGGATGGTATCGAACTCATCTGCTTTTCTGGCGACAAACTTCTCGGCGGTCCTCAATCTGGGATACTAGCAGGTCATCTAGATCACATCATTGGTATCAAAAAGGACCCGTTCTTCCGTGCAGTTCGATGTGACAAACTCATCTTAGCTGTTCTGCAAGAATGTATTGATACTTATTTAGAGAACCTTTCATCGAAAAATACCTCTAATGTCCCAATGCTCAATTGCATGAGCCTTACCGTTGAAAGCTTGCGACAAAGAGCTGAGGTCATGGCAAGTCAACTCACAGGCTTAGCTGCCTCTATAGCTGTTGTTGAGTCAACGGCACGCACTGGAGGAGGGACGATGCCAAAGGCTGAAATCCCATCGATCGCACTCCGTATTGAACCGACTCACCTCAGTGCCAACAAGTTTGCCACAAAACTACGCCGTAAATTCCAAATCGTTGGGTATACAGAGTCAGGGGCTAATTGTTTCGACTTACGCACCGTATTCCCCCATCAAGAGACATATATTGTCAGCTCTATCAAGTCGGTTTTATCTCCGGACTCTTAAAACGTAGCTCATATATCGTTTAGGAGGTTTCCTAATTGCATCTTGACCAATCTCAATAAAACCCCACTATTGAGATCGTGAACGACGCAATACAACAAAAATTAAACGACTACATCATAGCAAAGGGCTTGCGTAAAACAGCTCAGAGAGATGCTGTTGTTGCCATCATTTTTGCCAATGATGAACACTTCACTGCGGAAGAATTATACGACAAAATAAAGAAGACTAACTCGAATGCTTCTCGTGCTACAGTCTATCGCACAATTTCTTTACTGGTAGATGCTAAGCTGCTTCATGAAATTGATCTTGGGGAAGATGTAAAAACTTATGATCCAAACTTCAATGATCGTCCGTCTCACAATCATATGATTTGTATCGACTGCGGTAAGGTGCTGGAATTTGAGGACGATAATATTGATCTTCTCAATGACTGCCTAACCCGCCGTATGGGATTCCGCCCAGTTTCACAATCGATTCGAATCGAAGCGGCTTGTGAAACTCTTCGCAATAAGGGTATTTGTCAAAATCTTATCCAATCCAGGCTCGAAGGAAAACGCCTAAGAAAAAGGTAATGGTTCTTAAAACTTCCGAACTACGGTATCAGTCTTAAACCTTGTGCGTTTTGTAGGATAGTCTAACATATAGTGAATCCCACGCGACTCTTTTCGTTGCACAGCACAATCCACGATCAATGCTGCAACCGTCACCAAGTTGCGTAGCTCCAATAGATCTGAGGAAACTCTATAGCCCCAATAAAACTGTCTCACCTCGTTGCGTAAGTTACGTAATCTGTGCCCGGCTCTCTGCAGCCTATTATCAGTTCGTACGATTGACACATAGTCCCACATGAGGCGGCGAATCTCATCCCAGGAGTGGTAAATGAGCACCGCTTCATCCGGAGGAGTCAAGTCACCATACTCCCACTCTGGAATGTCAGGAGCTTGTTGAGGTTCTTTATCAACGGGAAATCTTGAAATTATTTCTCTATACGCATTGTTCGCCATAACATTACCCTCAAGTAAAGAATTTGAAGCTAAGCGATTCGCTCCATGCAAGCCTGTGCAGGCTACTTCCCCTACTGCAAAAAGTCCACTCACACACGTTCTTCCGTTGATATCAGTCACCACACCACCACATTGATAATGGGCTGCAGGAACAACCGGAATCGGCAATTTTTCACAATCGTGTCCAAATTCTAACAATGTATTATAGATATGAGGAAACCGTTCTTTCATGAAGCCTTTTGGTTTATGTGTCACATCTAAATAAACACACGCCGCACCAGTCTTCTTTAACTCGTGGTCGATAGCCCTAGCCACAATATCACGTGGTGCTAGCGAGCCTCTTTCGTCGTGATCCTTGACAAATTCAAGCCCCTCTTCGTTGATAAGAATCCCCGCTTCGCCACGCACTGCCTCCGACACTAAAAATGACCTCGCTTTTGCTCCAATAGCACTAGGGTTATAAAAACAAGTCGGATGGAATTGAACAAATTCCATATTAGCGATCGGGCATCCAGCACGCCACGCCATTGCAACCCCATCACCCGTTGATGCGTCAGGGTTGGTAGTGTAGAGATACACTTTACCACATCCACCTGTAGCAAGTAGCACACGATCTGAACGGAAGGTCTTCACCTCATTCGTAGTTTCATCTAAAACATAGGCACCTAAAATACGATCTTGAGTGATTGCACCCAATTTACCAGTAGTGATCAAATCCACAGCGAAATGTTCCTCTAGGACTTGAATATTAGGATGCTCGCTGACCTTTTTAATCAACGATGAGGCAATTTCAAAACCTGTTGTATCCTTATGGTGCAATACACGTCGCTGGGTATGCCCCCCTTCTTTGCCTAGATCGAATTTACTATCATCTTCAGAAGATTTATCAAACTCAACTCCATAGCCGAGGAGATCCTCAATCGTCGCAGCTCCCGCTTCAGCTACTGCCCTCACCACAGCTTCGTCACACAATCCAGCACCAGCATCAATAGTGTCAGCTACGTGCTTAGCCACAGTATCACCACTCTCTCTGATTCCTTCCGGCAACACTGCTGTAATCCCTCCTTGAGCCCAAGCCGTGTTGGAATCCATCGCTTTACCTTTCGATAAAACAATCACAGAGCCGTGATCTGCAGCTTTCAATGCAAAAGAGAGCCCAGCAATGCCTGAACCAATAACCAAAAAGTCTGACTTCATTAAAGCGATGAGTAGCAGAGATAGGCGTTTTACAACAGTGCTTTTTGTGCCATTTCAACGAGCTGAAGCTAAGTGAAGGCGATTCGCTAGGAATCTCAGTTCGTTTATTTTGAAAAAATACTTTCCAACTGGCCAATTTATCTGTAGCTCAATAGCTTAACTATAACTTTATTTACCGTCTACAATGTCACTCTTTTTTATACTTGGTCCTTGCGCTTTAGAAAGCGAAGAATTCGTTTGGGATGCAGCAAAACGCATCAAAGAAATCGCTACTAAATACGATCGCCCATTTTACTTTAAAGCCTCTTATGACAAGGCAAACAGAACTTCAGCTACCTCATTCCGCGGTCCTGGTGTCAAAGAAGGAACTCGCATCTTGGCTGAAATCAGCAAGGAACTAGGTATTCCAGTCACAACCGATGTACACACACCTGCAGAAATCGAAATTGCAGCTGAAAATATCGACCTCATCCAAATTCCAGCATTCCTTTGCAGACAAACTGATATCATTGAAGCCGCTGCTAAATGCGGAAGAACTGTCAATGTCAAGAAAGGCCAGTTTCTAGCCCCTTGGGATGTAGTCAACATTGCTGACAAACTCAGATCAAACGGTTGTGACGATTTCTATATCACTGAACGTGGCACCACATTCGGCTACAACAACCTAGTAGCCGACATGCGCTCACTCTACTGGATGCGTAAAGAAGGAGTTCGCGTCATCTTCGACGCCACTCACTCCGTGCAACGTCCAGGTGGACTAGGCGGAACGACTGGTGGCGATGGAGAACTTGCTCCAGTGCTAGCTCGTGCAGCTGTTGCGACTGGAGTTGATGGAGTCTTCCTCGAATCACATCCCAATCCCGCGGAGGCTATGTCGGATGGCCCAAATCAGATTCCACTGGACCAGCTAGACGCCGTGCTTAAGTCTCTAGTAGCAATCGACGACGCCCTTTCCTAAGATCACTATGGTAGACCATTCACAATCGGTGTTATCATCGGTAAAAAATATTGCCTACGAGTTTGCTATCGCAGGCACCTTTTCATCAGGTGCCGAAATTGATTGTGGCTTAATTAACACAACCTTTTTAGCGATCTTCGACAAGCCTGATGGCCGTAAAAAACGTTATCTCTTCCAAAGGATTAACAACACCGTTTTTAAAGAGCCTGTAAAAGTCATGCAGAACATTGAACGTGTTACCCGCCATATCAACTGGAAGGTAATGCGTGTCAAAAGAAGCATGGGTGGCCAAACACTCAACCTCTATCCAGCTCGTGGTGGCAACTACTATATAGAAGGGCAAAATGGAGGATTGTGGCGATGCTACAACTACATTGAAGGTTGTATTAGCTACGATGAATGCACTAGTGAAAAAATCGCCTACGAAGCCTCACACGCCTTCGGGGCATTCCTCGACCTCGTGAGTGACTTCCCTCCTGAGGAATTACACGAAACTATTCCGGACTTTCATCACACCATCAAACGCTACGCACGCCTAATGGAGGTAGTCAAAGCAGATCCTCATGGGAGAGTGCTTAATGTGGAGGCTGAAATTGATTTCATCAAACAACGTGAACTCGACTGTCATCGCCTCATTGACCTATTAGAGTCTAAGAAGCTGCCATTAAGAGTGACTCACAATGACACTAAGATCAACAACGTCATGATCGATACTGAGGTCAAGGAAGCTGTGTGTGTGATTGATCTCGACACCGTTATGCCTGGGTTATCTGCTTACGACTTCGGTGACCTCGTTCGCACTGCAGTGAGTGTTCACGCGGAAGACACTACAGACTTATCTCAAGTTAAAGTGCGCCCATCCTACTTTGAAGCTCTACTCAAAGGATACACTGATGGGAGCCAAGCTCTCACTGAGGAGGAAATCATCAATCTCCCCTATGGTGGCGTGATTATGGCCCTAGAGGTAGGTATTCGATTCCTCACTGATTACCTTGAAGGTGACGTCTATTTCAAGACCACGCACCCCAATCACAACTTGGATCGCTGCCGTACCCAGCTCAAGCTCGTCGAGCAACTCCAAGTGCATGAGGAAGAGTTTACCAAACTCACACATTCTATTATTGCGGCTAGAAAGTCGAAATAGCCCTCCTCTGGCCTACTCAAACCTCCCTTTTTTTACCGACTTATGTCCTGCATGACACAAGTCGCCTCACTATTTTCTTTTAAAAAATAGTAAACTTATCAACTTACTAATCATTAGATGAGCAGCGCATCAGAAAACATTCACCCAGAGTTCGCTAGACAACTCAGCCGTGACGACAAAGAGACTCTTTTAAAACAAAAAGGACTCGTCGTTTGGCTTGTAGGTTTATCTGGTTCAGGTAAGTCAACTATTGCGAATGCACTGGAAAGACGATTACACGATGAAGGTAAATTCGTCACGATGCTCGATGGTGACAACCTCCGAAGCGGTATCAACTCAGGCTTGGGATTCACCGACGAAGACCGCGAGGAAAACATCCGTAGAGCTAGTGAAATTGCAAAGCTCTTTCTCAACAATGGCGCAATCACTCTCGTTTCCCTGATCACCCCAAAAGAGCAGTTTAGACAAATGGCCAAAAGCATCATAGGTGAAGATCTTGTTGAATGTTATGTCAATGCCACTTTCGAAACCTGTCAACAACGTGATGTCAAAGGCTTATACGCCAAACAGAAAGAAGGCAAAATTGCTAATTTCACCGGTAAAACCTCGTCTTTCGAAGCTCCAAGTAATCCAAGCATCACACTCGATACAGAATCTCACTCGCTAGAAGAATGTGTCGAAGCTCTTTACCAACACATCAACGATAGAATTGCGTAATCAAATTCTCTCTCATTCAATCACACATTAACCATACGAACCTATGTCTAATTATTCATTAACCCACCTCAAGCAATTGGAATCCGAGGCGATCTTCGTGCTTCGTGAAGCTGCGGCACAGTTTAATAATCCAGCACTACTTTTCTCTGGCGGAAAAGACTCCATTGTGATGGCTTACCTTGCATACAAGGCATTCTACCCAGCACGTATCCCCTTCCCACTCGTGCACATCGACACTGGCCACAACTTTGACGAGTGCTTAACTTTCCGTGACGCTTTTGTAGAACAATACAAAGCACGTCTAGAAGTCGGTAGCGTTCAAAAATCCATCGACGAAGGCCGCGTACTCGAAGAAACTGGAGCCAATGCATCACGCAATGCACTTCAAACCACTACATTACTCGACACCATAGAAGAGCATCAGTTCGACGCCGCAGGCGGTGGTGGCCGACGTGATGAAGAAAAAGCACGCGCAAAAGAACGCTTCTTCTCACACAGAAACGATTTTGGCGAATGGCAGCCACAAAACCAACGCCCTGAACTTTGGAATATCTTCAACGGCCGTAAAAATCACGGCGAGCACTTTCGCTTCTTCCCAATCTCAAACTGGACGGAAATGGACATTTGGCAATACGTCAAATCTGAAGGTATTGAACTACCTAGCCTCTACTTTGCACGAGAGCGCGAAGTCATTCACCGTGGCGGCACATATCTTGAAGTGAACGATCTAGTTCAACCTCGCGAAGGAGAAACCGTAGAAACATTGATGACGCGCTTCCGCACCATGGGTGATGCCACCATCACCGGTGCGGTTCTTTCTGAAGCTACTGATCTTGACGCCATCATCGAAGAAGTAGCTGCCGCTCGTGAAACTGAGCGTGGGAACCGAGCTGACGATAAACGTTCAGAAACATCTATGGAAGACCGCAAAAAAGAAGGATACTTCTAGGCCTTAACAAGATCTTCAATTTTACTTTAACCATACCAATTTTATACCATTTAACTCATGAGTGATTCATCAACTAAAGGATATCTCGACATGGATCTACTTCGCTTCACCACAGCTGGTAGTGTAGACGACGGAAAATCCACTCTCATCGGAAGACTTCTTTACGATTCAAAGAACACCTTCGATGACCAAATTGCAGCCATTGAAAAATCTTCAAAACAACGCGGCGATGAAAATGTTAACCTAGCACTACTCACCGACGGTCTCAAAGCTGAGCGCGAGCAAGGAATTACCATCGATGTTGCTTACCGCTATTTCGCTACACCGAAGCGCAAGTTCATCATTGCAGACACTCCTGGTCATACCCAATACACACGTAACATGGTAACAGGAGCCTCTACTGCCAACCTTGCGATCATCCTAGTTGATGCCCGCCACGGAGTTGTAGAGCAAACCATGCGACATTCATTCATCGCCTCCCTACTTCGCATCCAACACTTGGTGATTGCCGTCAATAAGATGGACCTCGTCGACTACAGCGAGGAAGTCTATGATAAAATCGTCGAAGACTATAAGGACTTCGCTTCACGTCTTGATAACGTGGTAGATATTTCCTTTATCCCACTTTCAGCACTCAAAGGTGACAATGTGGTAGATAAATCTGAGAACATGGATTGGTATCAAGGCTCATCGCTCCTCTACCACCTAGAAACCGTCTACGTAGGTAATCAAGAAAACCATGTGGAAGCTCGTTTCCCAGTGCAGTGGGTCATTCGTCCACAATCTGATGAGCACCATGACTTCCGCGGATACGCTGGGCGTATCGCTGGCGGCGTCTTCAAGAAAGGCGATGCTGTCACGATCTTACCCTCCGGTTTTAGCACTAAAGTTAAAAACATCTACTGTGCAGAAGACGAAATTGAGGAAGCCTTTAGCCCACTGTCAGTGACCGTAACACTCGAAGACGAAATCGACATATCTAGAGGCAACATGATTGCAAAAGCCAACAACCCTCCAGTAGTTGGGCAAGACATCGAAGCTATGGTCTGCTGGTTTTCAGAAACAGCAAAATTAGCTCCTAGAGCGAAATTTATCATTCGCCACACCTCCAATGAGACGAAGGCAATGGTGCAAGACATTCGCTATAAGGTAAACATCAACACACTGCACAAAGCCGAGCACGATAAAGATTTCAAGTTGAATGATATAGGAAGAATCACCCTTCGTACATCGACCCCGTTGATTTACGACACCTATAAGAAAAATCGCACAACCGGCTCGTTCATTCTCATTGACCCAAATACCAATGAGACCGTAGCTGCAGGAATGATAGCACGATAAGTGCTCTAGACATTCTCGATTGCCACTTGGGCACTTTCGTCTCTTGACGAAAGTGCCCTTGGTCGTTATCAACCCAACAACTTCAACGAACTATATGAAAATTTGCTGCTTAGGAGCCGGATACGTAGGTGGGCCAACAATGGCTATGATTGCTGAAAAGTGCCACGATATCACGGTGACCGTTGCTGACCTGAATGAAAAACGTATCGCTGCGTGGAATTCAGAGAACCTCCCGATCTACGAACCAGGACTACAAGATGTGGTGGAAAAACGCCGTGGAGCTAACTTATTTTTCGCCACGGATGTTGTCACTAACATCCAAGCCGCAGACATCATTTTTATCTCAGTAGGCACACCAACCAAGCAACACGGTATGGGAAGTGGTTCTGCTGCAGACCTAGTCTACATCGAGTCATGTGCTCGTATGATTGCAGAGAACTGTGACTCGCCTAAAATCATCGTTGAAAAATCTACCGTTCCTGTAAGAACAGCCGAGCTTCTCCGCTCAATCTTCGAAGGTTATGGCAAAGATGAGCTCTTCGATATTCTTTCAAACCCAGAGTTCCTAGCTGAGGGCACAGCGGTTTCAGACCTTCAAAATCCTGACCGTGTGCTCATCGGTAATGAGGAAACAGAATCTGGTAAAATTGCTTCTGAAACACTCGTCAACATTTACGCCAATTGGGTGCCACGCGAACGTATTCTCACCACTAATGTTTGGTCATCTGAACTCTCTAAGCTCACCGCCAATGCTTTCCTCGCTCAGCGAATCTCTTCTATCAACTCCATCTCTGCACTTTGTGAAGAAACGGGAGCTGATGTAGATGAAGTTGCTAACGCCATCGGTACAGATAGCCGCATTGGTCCGAAATTCCTCAAAGCCTCAATTGGTTTTGGCGGTTCTTGCTTCCAAAAAGACATCCTCAACCTTGTCTACCTCTGCGACCACTATGGTCTCCCAGAAGTGGCTGATTACTGGAGGCAGGTGGTCATCATGAACAATTATCAGCGCAAACGTATCGTCAAGCGCTTGATCCACAACATGTTCAACACCTTGACCAACCGTCGTATCGCAATTTTTGGCTTTGCCTTCAAAAAGGATACCGATGACACCCGCGAGTCTGCAGCAATCTACATTGCAAACGACTTACTCGCCGAGGGTGCTGAAGTCGCCATTTACGACCCTAAAGTTTCCGACAAAGAAATTCTCGCACTTACAGACAACAAGTCTGTAATCTGTGCTTCAGCCGCTGAAGCTGCAGCTGGTGCTCACGCTATCTTAGTGCTCACTGAGTGGGACGAATTTAAGTCCTACGACTACACTAAGATCTATAATGAAATGACCAAACCTGCCTTCCTCATCGATGGCCGTAACATTCTTGATCTCGATGCGCTAAGAGCCATTGGCTTCAACGCATCAGGCATCGGTAAAGGCTAAGCCAAATCTCAAATAACGCACATTTATGAAAGTATTAATCACCGGAGGAGCTGGCTTCTTAGGCTCAAACCTTTCCGAAAAGTTGCTTAAACGTGGCGACGAAGTCGTTGCTCTCGATAACTTTCGCACCAGCCTGCGTTCAAATGTTGAACGCCTCAGAGACTACGACAACTTCAGCTTCATCGAGCAAGACGTCGTCACTCCATTCGATATCGAATGTGATCAAATCTTCAACCTAGCTTGCCCGGCTTCACCGCCGCTCTACCAGATCGACCCGATCTACACAGCAGCGATTTCCTACCACGGAGCAGTAAACTCACTGGAACTAGCACGTAAGACTGGAGCTCGTGTCTTCCAGGCATCGACTTCGGAAGTTTACGGTGACCCAATCGTTCACCCACAAGTCGAAGACTACCGTGGCAACGTAAACCCTATCGGGCCGCGTGCTTGTTACGACGAAGGTAAGCGATTTGCTGAAACCTTGTTTGCTGACTACAACCGCGTCCACAATGTCGACACACGTATTGTCCGTATATTTAACACCTACGGTCCATTCATGAATCCTGATGATGGTCGTGTTGTTTCTAACTTTATTGTGCAGGCTCTCAAAGGGCAAGACATCACTATCTATGGTGACGGATCACAGACGCGTTCATTCTGCTTCGTTGACGACCTTCTCAATGGATTCGACCTCTTGATGAATCACTCAACAACTCACGACCCAGTGAACATCGGCAACCCAAATGAGTTCACCATCAAGGAACTAGCCGAGCAAGTCATCGCTAAAGTAAATCCAGGCCTTAACATTGTGTACCAAGATCTCCCACAGGATGACCCACTCCAGCGTAAGCCTGATATTTCTTTAGCCAACAAGCTATTCCAATGGGAACCAAGCATCCAGCTAGCTGAAGGACTCGACAAGACAATCAGTCACTTTGCTGAAGCCATTAAGGAACAGGTTTAAACCTAATACCATTCAGTGTGGCTTCTTTGTTTAGAGCGAGTAAATTTACTTCCACTGCTGCATGTAGCTCGCTATGTCAGCGACATCCTGTTCAGTCAATCCAAGTTGCTCAGCTGTCAGCATCAATGAACGTTTCATGCGCTTCGAAGATTTCACTCGCTTCTTAGGAACCAGTTGAGTAACTCCACCGGTCGAACTCACAATGTACGGATCCCCTTGCATCACTAGGCCATGGATCACTTTCCCATCCTTGAGGATCATCTCCTGGCCTCTAAATCCATGAGCAATATCAGCACTAGGTTCAATAATACTCGTTACAATAGCCTCGCGAGATTGAGTGCTCCCCCATCCTTTAAGTAATGGCCCATAGCTTGGTCCAACACCGTTGATCTTATGACACATCGTGCATCGCATAATGGTCGTCTTACCCTTCGTTGCATCACCTTTAAGCTTAAGAGCATTGCCAACTGACAACTTATTCACCTTTGGTGGTTGGGGCACGGTCACACTATTGATCACAAGCTTATCGGGGTCATAGATGCCCTCAGCCTTAAGTTGCTCGCGCAGCCCATACTTCGACCACATCCCAGTGCCACGAATCAATAACCAGAAAACCGAGGTTTTGTATTCTGTGGTTTTTGCCTTGGCTACTTCAACCATAGCTAAACCAGCTTCTTTCGAATCAATGAATGCTAACGATTCAACAGCCTGCCCACGTTCTTGCAGGCTCAAAGACATATCTAGTGCTCTTCGCTTAAGGTCAGAAACAGCAGCAGGTGTCCACAAACGCCAAGTGATTTTTGCAAAAACAGGAGACCATTTATCTCCTTTGACTAATGCTGCCTTCAATGCTTTCCAAATAGCAGTCTCTTTATTTTCAGCACCAAGACCGATAGCCTCAATGGAGTTCTTATCAGTAGGGTCACAATACTGAACGAGTGTCAAAAATACATCAGCTGTCTTATCTGCTGGATAGTGGCGTAGCGATAAAGCCACGTCTCGACGCACATGAGCATCCTTGTCCGAAGCCAATTTACGTGCATGAGGAAGCATGTTTTCGTCTGTGCGTCGCAATGCTCTATAAGCAACCACTTTCACCTCAGCATCATCTGATCCGAGCAGTGACACCACCTTCGCTCTTCCCTTTGGCCCCAGCTGAGCAAGTAACCACACAGCACGTGCAGATACATACTTATTAGGATGTGCCATAGCTTCTAGCACAGGAGCATAAACCTTATCCCCTTGTGCCTTGAGCTTATTAAATCCAAGATGTCTCACATTGACAGCCGGCGACTGCAATGCTGCTATTTGACCTTTAACGGAATTCAAGTCCAACTGAGGAACTTTCGTTTTAAACCCTTTAGGAGCGATACGATAGATGGCTCCTGAACATGTGTTATCAATGGTGCTGTGACCACCAACGCGACCGTCATACCAATCAACTACATACAGTGCCCCATCAGGACCTACTGAAACATCTGACGGACGGAATAACACACCCTTGTCTGTAGCTTGTGAAAGCGAAGCTATCTTCTTCGAGAAGTCACCACCGATGAATTGCTTTTTTAAATTGGTGGTAGCAAAATCAAATCGATCCATGCTGAATGTCGCCCCTTTCGGCTTTGGCTGGTATCCAAAAATCGTATTACGACCAGGTTCACAAGCTAAGTAGGAACCTACCCATTTATCACCTAACGCACCATTTTCATAAAACACATTACCCGTTGGTGAACCTAGTCCATAGACATCGCCTACATCAAATGTCCCTGGATCCTTTTGTCTCCAGTGAGCTTGTCCAATTCCGAGTCCAATCCGTTGCACCGCTCTCCATGTACGCTGACCATCTCTGGTAAAGAATCCAGCAGATCCGTATTCTAAAATATAAGAATTTCGGCATGAACCAATGTCATCATTATCATTCTGATACATATCACCGAATGAATTCACCGATTGCTCATAAGAATTACGATAGCCGTGCCCTACAATTTCCGCTTCAGTGCCATCAGGATTCATGCGAACACTGAACCCTGAAGTCCAAAGGAATCCATCATCAGATTTCTTACCATTGAGCTTGTGATTATCGACAAAGAATTTTCCACCGCCGCCGCGATACACACCATTCATGTTGAATGTCTTACCAGAGCGATCTTTAAAAATAGCACCACAGTTACCGTTATTGAAATACCACTTGCCGTCAGGACCAGCTGTCAATGAATGTAAGGAGTGATCATGTTGACCAGCATTGAAGCCTGAGAGTAACACTTCTCTTTTATCAACTTTAGGATCAAATTTAAGATCGCGGTTAACGTCGGTGTAAACGATCAAGTTAGGGGGCTGAGGCACAATTACTTTATTATCGAATACCGCCACTCCCAAAGGACACTCAAGCCCCTTCTCCTGCACAAATGTATGAGATTTATCAGCCTTACCGTCACCATTAGTGTCTTGTAACACAACGATTCTATCGCCAGCGGGACGGCGGCCCGCTTTGCGGCGATAGTTCACTCCTTCAGCAACCCAGATACGACCTTTGTGATCAATATCCATATTGGTTGGGTTGTAGAGCATCGGCGAACTAGCCCATAAGGTGACTTCTAATCCACTATCCTTGGGAATAGAAAAATGATCTAAGCTCACCACTTCAGGTTTTAAGCTAGGAGACCACTGGGCCTTATCAATTGTTTTAATGAGGCTAGCTTGTCCTAGTGGACCTTTAGTTAAGGAATTTTTTTTTGAGGCTTTGGTCCTTTCTGACGCTTACCCTTTTCATCAAACCACGGTTGCACCATTGGCTTTTGCTGAATCTGTGCTTCAGTAGGGAGTTCAACAACCTTCATTTTCTTTTTCGGATCAAGATTTTTGTTAAGCTCCTCCTTGGTCACCTTGCCCGCATTAACTCCACCCTTAGGAACTTCCACTCGTGCGGTCCACACGATGGCATTTAAAACGAGTTTCCGAAAATCATCTATCGCCCAATTACAATGGTAGTGGCCACCTACAAATCCTACGCCTCGGCCACCGTCTGCCACCTTAGGATCTCGACACCACATCAACGCCTGTTCTTTACCGAAGCATTGCTCTCCGAATTTGTTCCACATGTTGATGTACTTGATAATCTTGTCTGGTGTTGGAGTGGCAACCGCGAGAGGTCGACAGCAATCGCATTCCTCTTTCTTTGGCCATTGCATGTTGAAATAAAATTCATCATACGCTTTGAATGGAGTGACACCTCGTGACACCTGCTCTGATGCTACCGCTGAAACATCTGCAACCCAGTGTGGATTCACAGAAATGATGTCGTCCATATAAGCCCCAATCCAATTCTTAAAATACTTTTCACCTACCGCTTTCTTCGGGTGAACACCATAATGCATAAACATAATGCCCATTCCCTCTTTTACCTTCTTATCCAAAAAAGCATACTTCTCACCAAATCGACCACCGCCATCGGCATAGATCACACAGCTATCAACCCCATCAAAGATGGTTTCATCCTTAGGCCATCCATAAAAATGGACTTTAGCCTCAACATCAAGGCCGCTCTTATTCAACTTGTCCGCAAGAATCATGCAGCCAGCTCGGAATTCATGATCTCCGCTACCATGACTCGGATTACCCGCCAAAAAGAGAATCTTCTTTTTTTCCGCCGCACTCAGTGATGCCAGCGAAAACATCAACACAGCTGCAGCACCTTTTAACAATAATGATCGAAACTTCATACCTTATCATTTCGGTAGATAGACATTTCTGACATTTAATTAAAAATAAATGACTGCAGGCAAGCTGAACTCTATTTTTTAGATATTGCCCAAGCTTATACCACTCTGAGTTTCAAAAGAGACTAATGCGAGGCTGATTCCTTCTTAAATCAAGACGTGATGAAGAAGCGATGCGGGCATCGTGACTGAAGAACAACGCTGATTTCATAAGAAAGAAGCGAGTTCTAATCTAAGATTGCGGAGCCTAGATTTTCATAACCTAAAAATTCACATTTGTCTCTTTTGTCTCTTTTGTTTCTTAGAATGGTATTAGTAATGATTACTTTAATTCGTAATCTTTGCCCATCCAGCTATCAAAGACCTGTCCCTGCCATGCCTCTAATTCACTCAGCATTTTTGCTGTCAGGTCTGGCTTTTGCTCAGCTACGTTGTTATTCTCCATCGGGTCATCTGCCAAGTGATAGAGTTCAGTCACCACTTTTTCTCCTTTTTGGATACGGTGTAACTTCCAAGGCCATTGGTTCCATGCAGCGTGACCATTATAGTCTCCTTTTCTTAGTGTTGGAAAACTGTTCACATTTTTCAATAACCTCTCCGGTAAAGGTGTTTTCTCACCAGCCTGCTGGGCTTCCATCAATTGCTTTATAATGCGATCGCTCCAAGTCGACTGACCTCCGATATAGCCATGCCAGAAGCCTAGTCCAGAACGCGTGATCTTCTTTCCCTCAATGGCTGGTAAAAGATCGATTCCATCAAGTGCCATAGCTGAGGGCTTAGCCCCCACAATACTCCTCAATGTCGGATAAATATCTGACGTGGTGGCTGGCAGAGTCAATTTTTGAGCCTTCCACTTTGCAGGCCACTCCACCAAACTTGGCACTCTCAAACCACCTTCATAAATACTTCCTTTCTTAGCACGACCGCCAGAACTGCGAACATCTAAACCTCCATTATCACTACAATACCAAACAATGGTGTTGTCCGCTAATTCAAGTTCTTGCAAGGCTTTACGCAGTTTACCAACTTGCTGGTCTAAAAGCGTGATCTCTAAGAAATAGCCACGCAAGTGCTTTTGATCACTATACAAATCTTTCGCTCCAGGAAAATCTACCGGCACTTCTTTATGTGGATCGTGTGGCGATGGAAACCACATCATCGCAAACATTGGTTTATCCCCATCCTTATGCTTTTTAATGAACTCAATGGTCGAATCCATAGAAATCACTGAACCTTGCCCCAATTTCTGAACATACTTTCCGTTCTTAGCAAAATACGGATCTATATCATAAAAATTTAATGCTGACTCCCATTCGTCAAATCCAACTTGCCCCGGACTGGTCGGACTATCCGGCTGAACTGAACCAATGTGCCACTTACCAAAGTGCCCAGTGACGTATCCAGATTCCTTCATCAGCTCTCCTAATGTATGCTCATGTGGTCGCATGTAATGCCCATGATTTGGCACATTGACACGCATCGGGTTACGACCGGTCATCACACTAGCTCGCGTAGGTGAGCAAACTGGAGCGGCTGCATAGAAGCGATCAAAAACCACGCTCCGCTTTGCCATCGCATCCAAATTTGGAGTCTTGACGAATGGATGACCATTGAAACCTACATCGCCGTAGCCTTGATCATCGGCCATCACTAAAATGATATTAGGCTTTTCGCTCTCGCCTGAGGCAAGCGCAGAAAAAATAATAACTGACCCCAGTGCTACGGTGAATATATTCAACATAACGTTATATACCCACAGTTCGCCAAATCGGTCGAACTAATTTCACCAGTCCACCACCTAGTCAGGCATATATTAGGCCGTAAGTTTATACCATCGTCTAAAGCTCTGCTTCCATACCAAGCCCTTTAGCATCGGCCTGACGAAGAATTTCAGCAGAACAAAGTAAATCTTGAATAGCATTCCCTACCGACTTGAAAACGCTCACCCTAGATCGATCAATCTTTTCAGGAGCCTCTAATAACTCACCAATCTCGTCCGCGTGGAATCCTTCAGGTAACAAACCAGCGTCACGCAGCACACAGATTTCGCCAGCTTCAGCCATACAGGCAGCACGCTGATCGACGCATACATGGGCTCGAAGCATCGTCTCCATAGGAACTTCTGTATTCTTTGGCCCTAGTGAACCAATCGCGTTGATGTGCACACTGTCAGAGATTTCATGGTCTTCAAAAACAGGAGTTGGGCAAGAAGTCGCACAAGTGATCACCTCACAATCTTTTAGCACACTTCTCTCCGGGTTAGGGATGAGTTGACATTCCCCTGCCATTGCTTGGTTTTTCTCACAAAAAGTAACCGCATTTTCTTGATTACGTGAAAAGACGTACACGATTTTAAAATCACGCACGCATAACATGGCTTCAAGTTGGTGGAACGCTTGGCCACCGGTGCCGAATAATGCAGCTGTCGTCACACTCTGATTAGAAAATACCTTCGTGCCCACGCCTGTAGCAGCACCAGTTCTGAGAGCCGTCAGGTAGCCAGCTTCCAAAATGGCTTCTGGCATTCCTGTTGAAGCATTATTCACGATGATCACACCAGGCGTCACAGGTAATCCCAAATCCACATTCCCCTTAAAAACAGAAACCACCTTAGCACAAAAAATCTGCGCAGCATCAGAGTAAGCAGGTTTGTAAAGCACCACACCCTTGTCATTCACTAAGGCTGTCCTCAATGGGACATCCACGCGTTCTGCAGACAGTTCACGATAGCCCAATTCCATGAGTTCAATAGTCTTCTCCATCGTAAGACACTGATCGACAACTTGCTGATTAATGAGGCGCAATTTCATGCCATTACCATTGAGCTAAAGTAGCACCCGAATCAACAGCAAAGGTCGCTCATTTATCAAAGCAGCATAACAGACTCAGAAAAGTGCACACAGTAGGCAACTAGCGGTGCTGACGCAGGAAAGAAATGCAAGTTGAACGAGGCTACTTTTTGTGCTTTCCGTCAGTAGTAGACAATGTATTAGTAACCAAATCCAAATTGAGCTATATATTACCACTCAATAAATCATCATGAATAAACTCATTCACTATCCGCTCATTGCACTGACGCTCTCGATGGCAATGCTATCCGCTCAGTCAGAACGTCCAAACATCGTCTTCATGTTCAGTGACGACCACTCTCAACAGGCAATTGGGGCATACAATTACCCCCTCGCAAAATTCAACCCCACACCCAACATCGACAAACTGGCCAAAGAAGGCATGCGATTTGATCGATTTTATGTCGCGAACAGCATTTGTGCTCCATCAAGAGCTACACTGCTCACTGGTAAACACAGTCACATCAATGGCAAAATTGATAACCGTGGTGGCTTTAATCATGACCAACAGCAATTTCAAAAAATCTTGCAAAAAAATGGCTACCAAACTGCCATGATTGGCAAAATCCACCTTAATGGTGCAATGCAAGGGTTCGACTACTGGGACGTGCTTCATGGTCAAGGTGACTACTACCAACCAACCTTCAAAAGTGCTAAGGGCATAGAAGTGGTCAAAGGTTATGTGACAGATATCGTCACTGATAAGGCTATCGATTGGCTGCAAAACAAACGTGATACAAAAAAGCCGTTCATGCTGATGGTGCATCACAAAGGCACACATAGAGAATGGAGTCCAGCGCCCCGCCACCTCACCCGCTTCGATGATGTCGAAATGCCCATCCCGGATACGTTTTTTGACGATTATGCAACACGTGGCACTGCTGCGAAAAAGCAAGACATGTCAATAGCTCACACAATGAGCATGCACGATGACTTAAAGGTCAAAACTGCGGAATACAAAAAGCAGATGGAAGAAAAGATAGCTGGAAAGAAGAAAAAAAATCCAGGGTATCTTCCAAATGGAGAATGGGGCAGCTACTTTCGCATGACTCCCGAGCAAAGAGCATCTTGGGACAAAGCATACGAACCTAAGAACCAAGCACTATGGGCAGCTAAACTCACCGGAAAAGATCTCTACAAATGGAAATACCAACGTTATGTCAAAGACTACCTACGCACAGCTCTATCTATTGATGAAAGCATGGGACGCATGCTTGAATGGTTGAAAGCGAACAATCTCGATAAAAATACTATCGTCATGTATTCCTCAGACCAAGGTTTCTATTTAGGAGAGCACGGCTGGTTCGACAAACGTTTCATGTATGAAGAATCCTATCGCACACCTCTCATTGTGCGGTGGCCAAACAAAATCAAAGCAGGGTCTGTCAATTCTGACCTTTGCCAAAACATTGATTTCGCTGAGACATTTTTAGACATCGCTGGAGTTGAAGCTCCAATAGAAATGCAGGGAGAAAGCTTCGTACCACTTCTGAAAGGAGAGAAACCTGCGAACTGGAGAAAGTCATTATATTACCACTACTACGAGTATCCTGCAGTCCACAGTGTCAGAAAGCATGA
Source organism: Vicinamibacteria bacterium (assembly GCA_964194815.1). Taxonomy (GTDB): domain Bacteria; phylum Verrucomicrobiota; class Verrucomicrobiia; order Verrucomicrobiales; family Akkermansiaceae; genus Rubritalea. The sequence continues at coordinate 31,489 of CAXMOB010000066.1, forward strand.
AGGAGTTTCCACTCAACGTTACAAACTCATCAAGTTCTATGGACCAGATGTCATCAACGGCACTGAATGGGAATTCTATGACTTAATCACAGATCCAAAAGAGATAAATAACAGCATCAGTAATCCTAAACACGCTGATAAAATTGCAGAACTAAAGCTCGAACTCACTCGCCTCAAAAAGCAATACAAAGTACCTGAATCAAAGCCGCTCCATAAGGCTACTCAGCCATAGCATCAACAATCTCTGGAGCTTTCTTTAACCAAGGAAACTTCAGCGATTCAGCCTTAAGCTTTGTTTTTCCAATGTGAATTTTAGAAATTGGCAAACCTTCTAGCAGCGATATAGCTTTAGAACTTCCATGGACTTTATGCTCTAAGGTCTTCAGTTCTGGGTTATTGGATAAATTAAGTTCCTTCGTTTGACTATTGTATTCAAAATTTATCCCACTGAGATTATTTGTCACTTTGATCATGTGCTTAGCGACAATAGAAAATTGCTCTGGAGCCATAACTCGTGAACTATTAATGTAGAGGTAACTAAGTAATAGTGGACGCTGAACGCCGAGGCCTTTCATTACTTTCACAATGTCTTTGCCCGCCATGGCATGCTTCCGTTTAGCTTTACCTACTTGACGAATGACCTTTAAAAGGCGAGCTGCATCCTTATGTTTCGTTAGACTCAGGTAATATTGAGCATCCGCAAAACGATGCATAACAAAGTATATATAGCCTAAGGTATACTGAGCATCACTATGGTCAGGACTACTTTTAACAGCCGTCTTTACAGAGGCCAGTGCCTCCTTAAATTTCAATCTATGAAGCTGCGTTTTTGCGACATTCAAAAAACTGGCGGCTAGTTCCCCTTGAGCCTCTGCCAGCACTATGCGTTCACGCTTTAAGTTTTCTAATGCATCTGCTGCTAACTTCTTGTCATCCTCAGCCTCCTTCATTGCCTCATATGATTCCATCTTTGCCTGATTAGCCTCATACTCCCCCTCTTGAATGGTCCAAACAAAGTACCCAGACATCACCATTAAGATAAAAATCACTCCGCCAATGAAGACACACAACGCGGTATTACGACTCACAAACAGCTTCATCTGAGTCCACAGTCCAGCACGTTCAGCCCCCGTAGCAAAGCCATTCAAAAAGTGTTCGATATCACCTTCCAGTGCATGCACAGAAGTATAACGCTGAGAAGGCAGACTCTCTAACGACTTGCGAATCACGCAAAGTATACTAAATGGGATACCACTATCATCCCCAAAATTTCCTTGCCGAGTTCTCGTCAATATTGCTTGCAGACTATCTCCCTCAAATGGAGCACGCATCGTCATTAGATAATACAAAATTGCCCCTAAACCAAACACGTCAGTCAGCTCTGACTTTGGACGATCAGGGTCAGCTTGCTCTGGTGCCATAAATCCAGGAGTTCCTTTGATATAACCATGTTCAGACTGAGTTCGCAAGGTATCACCCTCAGCGTGAGTTCTAGTATAGTAAGCAATACCCCAGTCCGTCAGCACCACTTTACCACGCGAATTGACCTGGATATTATCAGGTTTTAAATCTAAATGTAAAATGTCATTATCATGAGCATAGGCAACGGCTCCACAAAGTTCTAAAAACATCGAAAGCCTGCGGAACATCGACACCTGCGGGTTCGCTTCCAACCATGAACTTAAAGATTGGCCATCTACCAACTCCATCGTAAAATAAGGAGCTGCAGAGTCGATCCCAACATCATACACCCTCGCGATGTTAGGATGTTCTAAACAAGAAGTGAGTCGCACTTCCCTGAGGAACTCAGCAATCGCTTTCTCAGAGAGAACTCCATCTTTAATTTGTGCATACGCAACCTTACGGTTACAGTATTCATCCGTCACACAATAGACCGCCTTAATTGCACCTTCCCCGATTAAAGTCGCTGCACTATAACGAGTGGCCTCTAGCTGAGAAGTGGCAACTGACTCGTCATTATAAAATTGAGCTAAATCATCATTCAGCTCTTCATAAAATTGCTTTTCCTTATCCACCGCTATTCCAACTCCCTTCGCAACTCTGCAATTTCAAGAATAAGCCGCTCTTTTACTTTATTCTTAATCCGATAGATCGTATTCTCCTTCAAGTCGAAACGCTTCGCTATGTCCTGGACTGGCTCCCCCTTGAGGCTACGTTCAAATATATCAATACTATCCGCATTAAACTTATCACGAATTTTTGCCATCGCTTGATTGGTAATGTAAGTTTTCCATTCCTGATTCATCAAGGCGTCGATCTCAGTTTCGGTAACCGGTTTCACCTCATCTAAAGTATCAATCCGAGCCTTCTCTTTAGACATCGACTGCATACGGTTAAAAGCGGTATTTCTAATCACCGAACACAACCAAGTTCGGAATTTGGCACGCTCCGGCTGGTAATCGAAATCTGGAAGTTTTTTCCACAGCTTCAGCAAGATGTCCTGCTGGAGATCTAGAGTTTCTTCATGTATCACGCCCATCCTACGCAATACCGTGTAGATGTAGCCGCTATACGCTTCCACAAAAGTCTCCCATGCCTGATCATCAGACTGGTGCTTTAAGCGTTGGATTAACGTTTTGCGAGTGTGCTCCATTACCCAGAACAAAGCCATAATCTACCCCTACTTGTCAAACATCTTAATCACAACTCTTAGTGTCATTCTCAGGGGACATCATTACCACCACAGCACAACCTAATTATTAGGCAAACGCCTCGCAGACCTAGCAGACTACTGAACAGCGAAAAGTCATGCCACCTCCCTAAAAAAATGTCTAAGGGATGCTCAATCTGCCGTTCGATCGATTAGACAAAATGCTGCAACTCGGTATCGAGACCGTCAGAAGTATCATCTAAAATAGTTCCCCAATAAACGCCTTGCACAGGGATGATTTTAACATGTTTAACAGTAGATTCAGGATTCTTTTTCAGGATTTTGTCTTCACTCTTATGACATGAAAACAACATCACAAATAAAGAGAACAATCCAATTTTAAGCAATAGTATCATTTTTGTAGAACGTAAGAGCACATCTATCTCATCCAATATAGCGGCACTTCGTTTATGGGTTGATGTTTAAAAACCATTAAATATTCGGGTTCAGCGCGTGGATGAGATTAGTATACTGTTAATTGTTAGGTAAATAGATTTCACTTACGGCTTTTGAACAACTTTGGATACGCATAATTAATCATAACTACGAATACAATCAAAGGTAGTAATACGCAAATGACAACTGATGCATCTCGGTAGGAAATACCAACTGACTGGAAAGACACCAGAAAATCAGATGATTCTCTAAACAGCCAATCGGAAAAACTACTGAAATCTTCTATAATCAACAAACTTACCAAAACGAAACTACCAAAAATAATCTTTAGGAAGTGCTTCTTCCATATCTTGTCGGCCAAGAAGATGTAAACAAACGGCATTATAATGTAGAACACTATAATATTCATCTCATTATAGCTGAAACCACTGACTTCAGATAACCACTGAAGAATTGAATAAACGAATCTGAATATACTCTGCATCATTCAACCTAACGTCATAGCACATCTATCTCACCCAAGATAGCGGCACTTCGTTTGTGGGTTGATGGTTAGTAAACATTAAATCTTCGGCTGTCGGGCGTGGATGAGATTAGCATGATGCGCATTGTTCGACATTTTGATTAGGTTTCATCGTGTTAAGCTTATTGTTTTGTAGGCTTCAGAAAATGTGTTTTGCGAATACGAGGTGAGAGCTGACCAGAGTATTTCAAACGTAATTTTTTATCGTTCTGATTCCCCTGATGTATATGTAATGTCTCTATCTTGTTTAATGGTAATACTCCACTCTTTCCAGGCTCCAAAACTAATTTTTGCTTGCCTAGTAAAATACCTACTCGATTCTTAGTGTTGTTCTTGAATTGAGCTTCCATGAGCCCATTAACTTGTTGGATTTCCATTACTAAGGTTGGAGGTTCAGCTTTCTTCTGTGGAGCAACACCTTGTGCAGAGGTAGATTCAACTAGCGAAAAAAATCCGAAGATTAATGTGAGAATTACATGTTGTGTTTTCAT
>CAXMOB010000067.1:0-8697 GCA_964194815.1 Vicinamibacteria bacterium
TAATACCAATTGAACAGTTATCTTAGCGTAATGATAATTTTTAACGTTGGGGTGAAATAGTCAGCGGAGCTGAGCGAGAGAAAGGACGCCGAATGATTCAATGCTAGCGGCGTTGTGCGTCAGTCACATAGCCCGCTATGCTCCTTTCTTGTGCCTTGCTACCATCCAATCATCCGACGTCATTCCGACAATCTAACTATTCAAACGGTATAAGTCTTCTTTAACACAATTTGGCAGGTTCGAGAGAATTCATCCAGCCTAGTTTAATAAGATCATGAATGGGTTCATCAAAGCTGCATGAGCCATACGAATGCGCTACGTGCGCTCGTGCATTCGCCAGGTTTTCCTGAGTAGCAGTCAGCTCTTTCCACTGAAGCGTATCTAAATTGTATTTGAAAGAGTTCGGATCTTCATCGGATAGTATCTCAAGCACTCTTTCACGACTGAGCTTATGGCTACGGCAGAGCATGGTGGCAGTGAAAACATTGGTGAAGCCGTGCAGCATGGCACCATTTGCTTTAGAAAAGTGTCTGACTGGGTGATGTAGGCCCGCGGTGAACTTTAGTGGGATCAACTTGGCGACACAGTTGCAAATCGTTTCTGTGACCTCCTCAAGGCTAGGAATCATAGAGGTGTCAACGCCACCACAGCGTAATTTTACACCAGCACCAACGCGTTGAACCGCTTTGTTGAAGGTGTTGAGGTCGAGTGATGCAGGTTTCTCGAAGTAGACGGCAAATTGCTCACCCGTGATGGCAAGGGTTTTAGTGGTGAATTCAAAAGGGTCTGCTGACTCTGGAACTAGAAATTCTAATGCTTGCAGTGAGATTTCGTGTGCTGATTTTTCGGAAAAATCCTTAAAGGCCGCAATGTCACCAGCGAGATCAGAACTAGGGAGCAGAGAAAAGGTGAGAGGGACGCCTGGAGCGATCTTTTCAAGAATTGTTGCCGTGTCTGCAATCTTATCTGCAGGCAAAATGAATGAACCTAACATCCAGCCTTGATCGCATGATTGATAACCAATGTAGTTTTTTAGGGCCTCCTCAAGGTTGAGTGAAGCTGGTGGAAACAATCCTGCGTAGTCGATCAGGCCTAAGTGTGCGGTTTTATATGCTGAATTCATAATTGTAATTAAACGGCTTAAAAAAAAGCGTTTGACAATATCTAGGGCATTTGGGTTCTTAACGCTACCTAAATCGCCAACTTCTTCACCGAGGTAGGCTTTCTGGATCTTCGATCAGACAATTATTACCTGAACGCATCTTCGGTAAGTCCTATGGTGCAGCCCTATACTATCAAAGTTAGCTCCGTTGGAGCTGGGGAAAGGAGTTATCCCCTTAGAAAATTTTTGAGCTCGTTGACGGTGGTGCCGATGGATTTTGCAGCAGCAGTGAGGTCGCCATTGTGTTGGTCGAGCACGTAGGAGGCAATCTTGCGATTGAGCTTACTGAGGAAGCAAGTGTCCTCGGTGTTGAGAGTGAGGGTAGACGCGATGATTTCCTCGTTGCTTAGATTTTTACGAATAGCGGCACCGATCGGAATGTCTTGAGGAAGGAGTGTGTCAGATGAAGAAAGTGCACAGGCACGTGCCATGGTGTTTTCTAATTCACGGACATTTCCTGGCCAGTTGTGTTGCTGCAGGAAGGCTGCACCTTCGCCGGAAAGGCGAATGCGGGCCATGCCATTTTTACGAGTGATCTTCTGCAGGAAGAACTCTGCGAGGACCGGGATGTCCTCTTTACGATCGCGAAGTGGAGGAAGGGTGAGTTCGACGACGTTTAGGCGATAGTAAAGATCTTCCCTGAAGCGACCTTCAGCGACCTCTTGAGCTAAATTTTTATTGGTGGCTGCGACAATGCGGACATCGCTTTTTAGGGTATCGTTACCACCTACTCGTGAGAATGTGCCTTCTTGCAGAACGCGTAATAATTTGACTTGCACGTGCAGTGGCATGTCACCGATTTCGTCGAGGAAGAGCGTGCCGTTATCGCATTGTTCAAAACGGCCGATGCGTTTAGCGGCTGCTCCGGTGAATGATCCTTTTTCGTGGCCGAAGAGTTCACTTTCTAGCAGGTTCTCAGGAATAGCACCACAGTTGATGGCCACCATTTCATTTTTTCGGCGTGAGGAATAGGCGTGAATTGAGTTGGCCACCAGTTCTTTACCGGTTCCACTTTCGCCTGAGATTATTACAGGTGCATCAGTACGCGCTACTCTGCCGACAACTTTGAAAACATCTTGAAGAGCTTTTGAGTTACCAATGATCTTGACGCGCCCAGCTGCATCCGAGCGAGGTAGTTCCAATTTGGTTTCAGGCACCGCCAGTGCTTCCACTGTGCTGAGAGCGTTTTCTACAGATGGACGGAGTTCGAAGGTGAGGGCTTCTTTGCCAAGGATATCGTGAGCTCCAGCTTGTGATGCTTTGATGATCTGTCCAGTGCCAGGGAAGCCTGCAGTGAGGATGATCACAATGTTAGGGCTTCTGGCCTTGAGGCGATGGAGGAGTTCAATGCCGTCAAATGGAGCAATTTGCATATCGGCAATGACGAGGTGCACCTCAGTTTTGATGCAAATTTTCTCAGCTTTGTCGGCATCGTCACAACGAAGGATACGCACGTCATCAGCAGCGAGGTGTTTAGTGGCCCACTCGAGGTAGTCTAGATCGGGGTCGACCAAAAGAATGGTGCGTTCTATGGAGTCGTTCATGAGGAAACTGCCCCAAATCGGCGGTGACGTTTGTTAAATATAGCGATGGCGTCAGCGACGTCAGATTCTTGAAATTCTGGCCAAAACTTTTCAACCAGCACCATTTCGGTGTAGCTGAGTTGCCAGAGTAGGAAATTCGATAGGCGTATTTCACCAGAGGTGCGGATGAGCAGGTCTGGGTCCGGAAGGTCGGGTGCGTAAAGATTGTTTTGCAGCGTTGTGTTGTCGATATCCTCTATGGAAAGTTCACCAGCAGCGACTTGTTGAGCAATTTTCTTGGTGGCGTCAACGATTTCTTCACGGCCGCCGTATGAAAGGGCGAGAGTGAGAGTGAGCCCAGTGTTGTCCTTACAGTTTTCGACAGCCTCAAGCAGCGTTTCACGGACTTTTTCTGGAAGTTGTTCTGTGCGACCTATAGAGCGGAGGCGGATGTTGTGCTTCTGCATTTGGCTAGCTTTACCCTTGAGGAAGAGGCTGAGTAAGCCCATTAGAGCGGAAACTTCTGTTTCTGGGCGTTTCCAGTTCTCTGCAGAAAAGGCGTAGAGCGTGAGGTAGTCGACCCCAAGATTCATACAGGCATCTGCGGCACGTTCAACAGCGTCCGCACCTTTTTTATGTCCAGCTGTGCGTGGTAATCCACGGCTTTTCGCCCAACGTCCATTTCCATCCATGATGATGGCAATATGTTTCGGGACTGGTTCTTGGTTGGACATCAACGTCATCATGCTGAGAGTCGCGTTGTTGTCAAGTATCCAGCACGTCCGAATTTCAGTAAATTTGCGTTTTGTAGTGTTGATTTAGGGGCATAAAAAAGCTCCGCCCTATGAAAAGGCGGAGCTTTTGAAATGATTCAAAACTATTTTACTCCTTGGAGTTCTTTGTCGGTGTAAGGGTTGCTGTTTCTAGCGGTAGTGGCAGCACGCACTTTTTTGACATCGGCAGCAGTGATCGCTACACCTTTTTTGCCGTGTTTATTGGCATTCTCATTGCGTAAATAGGTGAGGATGCTCGCGATGTCCGCGTCCTTGAGGTCGGGGCGTTGACCGATACCAGGCATGACAGCTGGAAGGTTATACTTTTCCTTGTTCACAGAGATTGGACCTTTGAGGCCATGAAGAACGACTTTAAGGAGTCGTTCTTTATTTCCTGTGATCCAATCAGATGGAACCAATGGTGGTGCAAGGTTGGGAATGCCGTCACCGCTGGGTGCGTGGCAACCAGCACAAGCTGCGGCACCAATGTAGAGGGCTTTACCGTGGTTGTGCACTTTCTGTTCTGCAGCAGTGAGTTTTGGTCCTGTGGTCTTTGTGGTTTCACCTGATGCAGCTACAGCCGCTTTGATTAACTTTTGCAGGTTCTTGTCCTTGATAGGAGCCGTGTTCACCACTTGCTTGGCATTGAGGCCAAGGCCACTGATGTAGGCTTCACGTACGAGTGCCGTTTTACCGTTCTTTTCGATTAGGGAAATCGCTTTGTTATGGCTTTGTTTTGATCCAATTTTCCCGAGTGCGAAGAGGTAGCTATGGAGAACCTGTGATGTTGGGGTCATCGTAAGGATATGAGCATTTTCTGAGTTGTCGGCGTAGTGTGCTAGTTCGAGAGCTGAGCTGACCACGTCGGAGTTTTTAGAAGCGAGGCATTCCTTGAGGAAGACATTGGATACATTTTGTAAGGCCTCTGAAATCCACAGTCCACGAAGTTTGAGCTGGGTAGATGGGTTAGCACCGACAGCCTTGCGGATGTATTTATTCCAGTGGGTGATATCGTCGTTGATATTCTTATTTGACGCGTCAGTGAGGCGTTCAACGATGAGACGTTGGGCCGTGTCTCTGGTCGTTCCATTCGGATGAGCAAGTGCTGGAATGAGGTGTTCCATGCTCTTGCCCGAAAGCTTCAGCGGCTTGCTCGCTTTATTGGCTGCAAAGCGGATGCGATAGAGTCGGCCGTTGTTTGGTTGAAGTTTATCGAGGTCACGGCTAGAATATTGCTTACGCAAGTAGCTAGTCATATAGGCTTTGTGTTGGAGTAGACCGAAATACATATCGATCATCCATAGGGTGCCATCTGGTCCGGTGTAGACGTTGACGGGACGGAACCATTCATCAGTAGAAGCGAGGAATTCCTCTTTGCCGAGTGGGTGTGCTCCGATGGGTTTGTTCGAGCCATCACGTTTGATGTCGATCATCTTGACGAGGTTACCACCAGGCTCGGAAGTGAAGCCGCGGCCGTTGTATTCGGCAGGGAAGTTGTCGCCACGGTAAATGGTCATGCCTGCAGCAGCGGTAGCGTTGACGAGTTTGTGGTCGGCTCCGAGCGTGCCTTTCATGTAGGCTCTGTTGAGACCTGGGTTGACACGGATCGGGTACACGCTGTTACTGCCTACACGGTGTGAGGCACGCACCTTTGGCGAATAGTTAGGGTGCTGAGTAAAGAAGTTTGGGCGAAATTGGTCACCAACGAGGATCGTGCTGTTATTGTTGTGATAGAGACGTCCTGCGTCATCTTGAGCAATACCCCATTGGCCACGGAAATCAGTTTTTTGAGAGATCCATTTACCATTGACGCGGCGGTAGCGTTTGGCTGACTTGGCATTGTAATACCAGTTATCGCGTCCATAGAGGAGGCCATTTGCCTTGTGCTCCGCATTGCCACCTTTTGCATAGTCCTTGTCGATGATGGTAGCTTTACCGGTTGGCTTGAGTCCATCACGCTTGGTGAAGTAGAGAGTGTCACCACTAGTGTAAAGAAGACCGTCTGAAGTCACTGAAAGTGCACGAGGTAACACCAGTTTATCCATGAAGATGGTGACCTTATCGAGGAAGCCGTCGCCCGTTGTGTCTTCGAGCACCTTGATCCGGCCAGTTGGTTTATTTTCATGGTTACCATCGAGATCGACCATGTATTGAGTCATCTCGACCACCCAAGCACGGCCATCAGCATCAAATGCTAATGCCACTGGGCTGGTGAGTGATTCTTCCGCAGTGAGTGGCTCTAACACGAATCCCTGGGCTATTTTGAAGCTTTTTAGGGCATCGGCTTGATTCAAGTAAGGAGCCGGAGGAATGAGTTCTTTAGGGACACGATCAATCATCGTGTGTCCTTTTCTGTCGCCATTTTGGGCGAGTAATACGGCAGAGCTAAGTGCAAGTGCTGCGAGAGTATGAATGGTCATGAAAATAATGGTTTACTTTGCCTTTTTGGCGTCTGTTAACGGAGTGATGGCCTTGATCTTTAGATTACGATACCATACCTCGTCGTCGTGATCTTGTAATAAGATCGAGCCAGGGTTGGCTGCGAAGTTAGCAATTTTTTTATACTTACTTTTTTCGAAAGCGGCCTTCCATTCCGGTGAACCGAAGATAATGTCGATGACTTTGGTGCCATTGAGCCAATGTTCGATTTGGTTACCGTTGGCCACGATGCGGCTTTGGTTCCATTCTCCTACTGGCTTGATTGGCTTAGTCTCTGGAGCTGCCGCAATCTCGTAGAGTGATGAGGTCCGGTGAGTATTCTTGTGACGGTCTCGATGATTTTTGTCGTCGAGCACTTGGTATTCGAGTCCTAGTCCATTTTTTGTGCGGTATTTTACACCGCTGTTACCTGCCTTTGAAATTTTCCACTCGAAGCTCATTTCAAAGCTGAAATACGCTTTTTTTGTGATGAGGCTGCCACGTGTTCCATTCTTTTTATTGAAGTGGAGGATACCGTCTTTTAATGACCATGCTGAAGGAAGAGCATCGCTCTTCTGACCTTGCCATAGTTCAAGTGAATTGTTGGCGAGTAAGTCCGTCCACTGTTGTTGTGGAACATCTTCTGCGATAGCCGCTGAACAAAGAACAGTGGCGGTTGCTAAAGTTTTGAATAACATGGTCTACTTCGCTGTGTCAGGAAGTTCAACGATGTTAAGGTTCTTCCAGCTAACATTACATGATTTACCACCATGTACCTGTAGGCCGAAGAAACCTTCGCGAGTGTCGTTCTTTTTGTCCGTGTCAGTGAAGTCGACACGAAGTTCGCCATTGAGCCATGTTTGAATGTGATTGCCAACGCAGCGGATTTTAATGGTGTTCCAATCTTCCCATTTGAATACCTTAGTGCCTTGATCTGTAAATGCTTGGCGACGGCTAGTTTCATCTTTGTCTTTGGATTTTGTAGGGAAGAGCCATCCGCGACGAGCTTCGTCGTAGAGTCCAGCAGTCCAGCTACGATCTTTGTTGTCACCTTCGCATTGGTAACCGAAGACACGACCATTACCATTATCAGATGGCTTTTGATTGGCTCTGAACATCAGTCCAGAGTTGCCTGAGCGGTCAATGAATTTAAATTCGTAAGTGAACTCGAAGTTCTTGTATGTTTTTTCGGTGCGAAGGAAGGTGTTGCCGCGGACATTTTTTCCGTAACCAACAATGCAACCGTCCTCGGCTTTAAATTTGCCGGTGCCGCCAACGATTTTCCAACCGCTGAGGTCTTTGCCATTGAAAAGGGCTACAGGCTTAGCTTCGGCTGCAGCTTCGGCTACAATTGCGTCTTTAGCGTTGGAAGTGAACGGAACTGCGAGAGTTGCAACGAGGGCGATATAAGGAATCTTCATGCCTTACAATACGCAATCTGTCCCTAAATTCTACTCGAAACTTCGCAAGGTCAACTTACTATATGCGACACTTGGTTTACAAATTTCTATATTTGTGGCGTAATCTTTTACTCTGCAAGGCAACCTGGGCAATCTTGCACCCAGTGGCCAGGGTGGCATTCTGTCAGTTCCGGATGTTTATCCGAGGTGCAGAGGCTGGCATCTCCAAGTGTGTTACGTGGCTGGAATGCACATCCACGTGGTGGCTGTGAGAGGTCTGGTGGTAAACCTGGAATGGTGTAAAGTCTTTCGCCTTTGGCATGGGTTGCAGGAATGCTTTTCAACAAAGCTCTTGTGTAGGCGTGTTTTGGCCGTGCGAAGAGATCGTCTGCGGTAGCTGTTTCTACAATACGGCCAGCATACATGACATTGACGTGATCGCATACTTGACTGACAACACCCAAGTCGTGGGTGATCATGACGACTGCTGTGCCTAGCTTTTCCTGCATATCCTTGATGACGTCGAGCACTTGCTTCTGCACGGTGACATCGAGAGCTGTGGTTGGCTCATCACAGATTAGAAGTTCTGGTCGTGTGATAAGTGCCATGGCAATCATCACGCGTTGACGCATGCCACCTGAAAATTCGTGTGGATAGCTTTGGATGCGCTTTTCTGGTTCTGGGATACCTACTTCAGCGAGAGCATCGATTGCCATTTTTAATGCTTTTTTACCTTTGATGCCTTTGTGGACTTCAAGTGGCTCCATCAACTGGGTGGAAACCTTGAGGAACGGGTTGAGGCAAGTCATCGGATCCTGGAAGATCATAGAGATTCTTTGACCACGGATTCCGCGAAGTTGTTTTTCAGAGGCTTTGAGTAGATCAATGCCGTCGAACATGGCGGAGCCGGAGTGTATTTTTCCAGGAGGTTGAGGGATGAGGCCGAGTAGGGAATAGCAGGTCACTGATTTACCAGAGCCGGATTCGCCTACGATGCCGAGCGTTTGCCCTTTATCGACCTTGAATGAGACGTCTTCGACAGCGTGGACGATGCCATTACGGGTGTGGAAACGGGTGGTGAGATTGTTGACTTCGAGAATAGACATGAAGGAAATAAAAGAATTCTTAGAGAAAACAGCATGTTGAGTATCAGAGATCAAGGAGTAAATCTAGGATGGGGTAAATCAGTTCGTCGCGATCAGGTCTTGAATGTGGCAAAACCTTGGCCTATACGGGGGCATGAGAAGTTATCACGTCTATGTTTTGGTCAATCGCATGAACCGTAGATTTATCGCGTTGGGGGAAAATCCTAAAGAGGAATTGGTTCAACACAATAAAGGTGAATTCAAGTGGACGACTCAATTTAAGCCGTGGAAGCTTGAGTGGATTAGTGCACCGATGCCTCGTCGCGATGCTGAGCG
>CAXMOB010000068.1:0-4474 GCA_964194815.1 Vicinamibacteria bacterium
TCGCCTCTCCTATGTGGGGTCTTTTGGGTTTGAAATTGTTTATTTTGATTGTTCGAGCATGCGAAGAATTGGAGCTTCAGCACGCTTGCGAATGTCTTCAGGCATCTCAACTGTTGGGCTGAGATTCTTGAGGCATAAGTAAAGTTTCTCCATTGTGTTCATTTTCATGAACTTGCAATCGTTGCAGGCACAGGTGTCAGTTGGTCCAGCAATGAGGTTCTTATCAGGAGCTTCTTTCTTTAGGCGGTGAAGCATTCCTGCCTCAGTTACCACTATTATATTCTTAGATTCAGCATTTTGACAGAAGGAAATCATCTTTTCTGTAGAACAAACTTCATCCGCGAGCATTCGGACAGCTGTGGTGCACTCCGGGTGAGCCACTACGAGGGCGTCAGGATACTCTTCTTTGATCTTCGAAATTGAGTCGCGCGTGAACTCCATGTGCACGTAGCACGAGCCTTGCCAGAGGTCCATTTTACGGCCAGTTTGTTCCATCACCCAGGCTCCGAGGTTGGCATCAGGGACGAAGAGAATGGGTCGATCAGCTGGAGCATTTTCCACAATCGTAGGAGCATTTCCAGAGGTGCAGATGACATCGCAAAGTGCTTTCACACCGCCTGAGCAGTTGATGTAAGCAATAACGTAGTAGTTCTTTTCCTCATTAGCATCGAGGAAGGCCTTGAGGTCTTCGGTCGGGCATGAGGTTTCCAATGAACAACCGGCATCTTTATCAGGAAGGATGACGGTTTTGTTTGGATTGAGAATTTTGGCAGTTTCGGCCATGAAGTGAACACCACAGAAACAGATGACTTCCTCAGCACATTGCTGTGCTTTATAGGCAAGGCCTAGTGAGTCACCGACGTAATCCGCAATATCTTGAATTTCGCCGATCTGGTAGTTGTGTGCCAAAATGATGGCATTGCGTTCCTTCTTAAGTCGGAGGATCTCCTCCTTGAGGTCAATAGAAGTGGCTGACATGGCGCGACGGTAATCGATCGTGTAAAAAACTCAACCTCAATCAGTGTCTCCCTCAATGGAATATTTAATCGTTTAATCCTCTAGCCTGCTTCAGGCTTTTCCTCGCACAGTTGGCGGATGGTTTCCATGGTGTATTGGTAGCTTGAAAGCAGAATGAAGAGAGCGCTGACCATGGTGGGGTAGATTGGAGAAATGGGAACAATTTTGAGCATGACCCAACCAATGGTGACGAAATTGGCAATGGTGTTGAGCTTAGAGGAAATGTTGATGCGCATGATGACGCGGTGGTTGAGCAGGTAGATGATGGCGACAGCGGTGCCGATGCTGAGGTCGCGAATGATCACCATCCATGCAAACCAGACTGGAATTTGCCAGTCGTTGCCACCCCAGGGAACCCATGAGAGGATGATAATGGCAGAGAAGAGTAAGAATTTGTCCGCGATGGGATCGAGGTAGGCGCCTAAGCGGCTGCTTTGGTCGTATTTACGGGCGACATAGCCATCGAGTGCATCACTGGCTGCTGCGACGGTGAAAACGACTAATGCGGCATAGCGGTAGAGCTCGGTCGGGCTGCCTGCGAGCACAGATTGACCATAGGCCCAGGCAAGTATTGCAAATACTGGGATAAGAAAAATGCGAAAAATAGTGATATAATTGGCGAGAGTCATGGGCGCTATTACCGTGTCAGTAGATAAAAATTATAGTGGCTAATTGTAAATACTGGAATATGGAGTACTGTGCGATCTAATTAGATGAAAGCTCAAACAATAGAAAAACGTAAAGAAAGCCATGATACCGAGTCCGATTAGCCTTGCACCTTTATCCCGTTGCCTTTATTCGACGGGCGTGAGACCTGTTGTTCAATTGTTTACCCTACTGACAGCCGTATTTTTGGTGTCGTGTGGGAAGAAAGAAAGTGTCGTTGAAGTGTCTGAAGTGCGGGCATTCATGAGTGATGATGAAATGTTAAAGTTCTACGTTCCTCTCGAATGGAAACAAACTGGAGCGACCATCCCAGGAATGGCGATGCGAACCCGTAGATTGAATTACCAATTTGGCGAAACCGGTGAAATTTCTTTAAGTCTGACTAAAGGTGACCTGCTTGGCAATGCGAACCGTTGGTTGGGACAATTCGGAGTCGATCCAAAAACAAATTTAGGTGAGTTTGAATCGATTCCTGTTCTCGAATCTAAGGCGGTCTTTCTCGAACAGTATGGCATCTATACCCAAACCAAGAAAGATTGGGGTATGCTGGGAGCATTGATGATGGTCGAGGGGGATATTGTCGCGATCAAGATGCTTGGTAGAGCATCCGAGGTGAAGGCCCAAAAGGAAAACTTTAAGAAGTTTTGTCTACATTATAATAAGTACAAAGTAGCGACAGATGAAAAATAGTAAATCGTGGCCACAAAAATTGTGGCGTGTTGTTTCAGGCTTTGAGATTGCTATCATATGCATGATTTTGCTGTTGTTGATTGTTTTCTTCAGCACACTTGAGCAAGCTGAGGAAGGTCTGTATGTCGTGACGAAGCGTTACTACGACCTTGAGGCGTATTTTGTGCAGCCCAAATTAAATGGCAAACTTGTTCCATTGATCTTACCAGGAGCCTATTGGGTGTGCTGTGTATTCACTCTGAATCTACTGCTTGGCGGTGTGCTCAGGCTGACGAAGCTGGTATATAATGAGATGTCTTTTGAAAAGCGTATTGCTAGAGGTCTAGGCGTATTGATTTCCCATGGTAGTATTGCTTTCTTGATGATCTCTGGAGCAGTGACCTATCACCTAAAAGAGAGTAGCTTGCTTCTTGTGCCAGAAGGTGGAATTTCGGGAGTGGCAACCATCCCTGATAATGTGGTGATAGAGGTCAGAGATGTGACAGATAACCAAGATAGTCCAAGCCACGTGGTGGATAATAAGCATTTAGAAGATTTGATTGTCTACGCTGAAGGCGAAGTTCAACCATTGTTTTGGAAAAAGGCTGATAAACGTCAGTTCCGATTCCCTGATATGCCGTTTACGCTAGAAGTTGAAGGCTGGTATCGCAATGTACGTGTGCTTGATGCAACACGCAATATGCGTGAAGAGTCTGACGGAGCAGAAGTGAATAAAATATTTTTACGTAATACACGAGCCTACACGGACACTGAAATGATGCAGGACAATGTGGCAAATCTAGCGGGCGCCTACCTTAAGGTGATTCCTGATGATAAGTCGATCGTTGCTCAAGATCTAGTGGTGTGGCAGCAATTAAACGATCCTGTTTCAGTGACGATTGGTGAGCGAGTGTATGGCTTTAAAATGGATACCAAGAAGATTTTACTGCCGTTCGAAATCAAGTTAGACCGTTTGGTGATTGATAAGTATGAGGGTTCAGAACGCCAGAAGGCATTTCAAAGTTATGTGACTTACATGAAGGACGATGATGATGGTGGGCCAGTTGAGAAAATAAAGTTCTTCATCGAAATGAATGAGCCGATGCGACACAAGGGCTATACCTTGTTCCAAACTTCTGTGGGGACTAACTCACAAACCAATGAGTCTTACTCCGTTTTTGAAGTCGTGAAGAACCCGTCAGATCAATGGCCTAAGTACTCCATCTACGTCTGCGGAATTGCCTTGTTAGTGCACTTCCTCTACAAACTCATAATGTTCGTTAACCAAAGCATGAAAAAGAACCATGGATAAATCGATCAAAAAATGGAGTGTGATGGCGGTGATGATGCTGCTCTTTCTCGGGGTTGTTGTGATGAGCATGCGCACCGGAATGGAAAGTGCCAAGGCTGTAGAAATCAAAGGCTACGAAAAGTGGGATGAAGAACTCGTCGACTTTGTGGCACAAATGCCGGTGCAAGATCGCGAACGCCTGAAGCCAGTTTCTACTTGGGCATCGTTTAAGCTATATGGAATGCATGCATCACGGACTGTAAAGTTCACTTCTGATGGTAAAAAAGTAAAATTGTCACCAACCGAGTGGCTATTGGACTGCATGTTCCGTCCAGATGTGGCTGATCAGCTTCCTTTATTTAAAGTGAATGATGACAAGGTGACTACTGCCTTAGGTATCAGCACGGGGGAGTATAAAGATAAGCTTGGTAATGTCGTCTATAAGAAAAAGGCCGACATGTATTCATACAATGAACTTGCGGTTGGTGACTTTGAGAAAGAATTAGACTCGGAGAGGAAACGTATTAGAGGACTCAAGAAGGAGGGGCTAAAACTAGAGGGACTGGATGCTCAGGTGAATGACCTTATTCGCAACTTGGATGAATACATGAATTTGAAGAACATGTTCGCGGCAAACCGTTTAATACGTGTTCCCACTGAGCTTGATCCTACATTCAGTATTTTAAAAACCATCGAGGGAGCTGTTCCAGACGCGTTAAAAAAGGAGAATCTTTCTCCTACCGAAATTCGTCAAGCGAATGTGCTCACTCAGTATATTCTATTAGGTGCATACATCTCAAAGCAGCAAAACATGTCGCCACAGGATAGGGA
>CAXMOB010000069.1:0-6937 GCA_964194815.1 Vicinamibacteria bacterium
CGACGATGAAGTTTCTATCGTCACAGGGGTTAAATTGGTGTAAAAATCAATTCTCAACTCATTCTTTCAAAAAAAATGAAAGGTAATTAAAAAAAAATTAACAAAGGAATGAAAGTGAAACGCTGTATGGATGAAGAGAACGAGTCAATGGAACAACGTGAATCAATAATTACACCGATGCCGGGTGCATCATGGGGCGAATGGCTCCGTGAGCATGGTTCGAAATTATTGCTATTTGCACGACAACAAACCCGTTCTCACGCTGACGCTGAGGATGTTCTTCAGGAAGCACTCGTGAGACTCGCCAAAAAAGTAAATAATGGCACTTTCGACGGGGGGCAACCTGCATGGCTACCTTATGTTTATACCAGTATCCGCCGTTGTGCGATCGATCTTGGCAGAAAAGATGACAGACGATCACTCAGGGAGGAGAAGGTCGAGGCCGATCGTCAGTGTGAAACGGGAGGCAAGATTGATCCTTGGTTCGATAGTAGCTCTGCAGACGATGAGTCTAGAGTCTACCTAGAACGGGCGTTAAAAGAGCTTCCTGAAAAATTTTCTGAAGTGATCGTATTGAAAGTATGGGGTGAACGCACCTTTGCTGACATTGGGGACACATTGGAAATTTCTCAAAACACAGCAGCCTCACGGTATCGCTACGGTCTAGAAGCACTTAGAAAGCAACTAGCCAAAGCGAGATCAACTGGCGACATCTAATACACGACAATCCAATCTAATGAAAGCCCATCATACAGACGCAGAGATCGAAGCAGCACTTGCTAGTCTCACGCTATCACCTTTAAGTGATTCTATTCTTACAAAGCTAGAGTCTGCAATGGAGACGTGCGTTGACCCTAATGAAGTTCGTGCCTTAGAAGCTGACCTTGCTCATATGGAACCAGTTGAGCTCAATGAAGATCAGTTTGACTCAATGAGTGCTCAAATGGACCTCGCTAGTGTCGAGCAAGAACTAGAAGCGTTAAGTGTAGCCCCAATGGTACAATCGCAAATCGATCAACTTGCTCAATTAATGCAGGAATCTAACTCTGAGACGGATACAAAAATTGTTGAATTCAAATCTGCCGCCAAATCATCTCGCATGCAAACATGGGCAGCTGCAGCAGCTGTGGCGGTTATTGCAGCGGTGGCATTCACGATTACACAGACAAGCGACTCGGCGACTCCAGAGACTACCGCTGGCGGTAATGAGATCAAGCAAACTCCTAGTGTCGGGGTGTTTGATGTATCTGGTGGTGAAGAGGTTGAGTTTAGCTCACACTCAGAAAACATCATCAATGCTAGTAATGGTGGTGTAGTGATGTCAAAAGAGAACAACCCTCAGCGAGTGGTGAAGGTTCGGTATGAAGAGGTCATCCGCGTTCTCGGTAAAGACGGTAAGCTATACGAAAAACGTACCCCTCGTACTAAGGTCTACATGATTCCTGTAGAAACCAACTAGATACACCATTCTAGCTGAAGAAACCTTTTCTTCTTCCCATTTTTCCCGACTTAACACTCGAACCACGCCCAGACCTCAAGCCTTTTCAATACAAAATTTCTAATAATTACTTAACAAATCTAGACAAATAATTTGCACACTATCGCTTCTTTTTTGAATCAAGTAACTTGTTAAACCACAACACATTAAAAATGAAAAACCATTTCCTAATCATTTCATTGTTCACCCTCGCGGCTGGCTCAACGTATGCAGTTGAGATACCTGCACCCGATGCTCCAAAGCCTGCAGAACAGAAAATTGAGGACAATGCTAAACCAAAAGCAAAGGATGTGCCTAACGCAGGTAAAATTGCTTATCTTGGGGTAGCCGGTGATCCAATTAGTAATCTTCTCGCTGACCACCTTCAGCTTAAGATGGGGATTGCACTTCATTCAGTCATGGACAAAAGTCCCGCTCACAAGGGCGGCTTAAAACAAAATGATATTATCACTCGGTTTGCAGGTAAAGATATCAAGACTCAGAACGATCTACGTGGATCACTGCACGACAAATCACCTGGCGATGAAGTGGAAGCCACCATCATCCGCAAGGGTAAGGAGATTAAGAAAAAATTCACATTAGGTGAGCGTCCTACAATAATGGCTATGCCTCCCTTAATGCCGCAAAATGCTAGGGATCTTCCGCCAGCTCAGGCAGAAGGAATGAAGAACAAACTACGCAAAGAACTTCAGGGACTCGATCTCCCTGAAGCGCAACTTGAACTATTGCTAAAGCAAATGGGCCAAGCTATTCCTAAAGAGCTACAAAACCTTCCTAAAGGTGCAATGCCATTGCTGCGTCTTAATGGTAAGCAATTCGGATCATCATCAGCAAGCATGCGTGACGGTGAAGGCAGTTTGACATTAAAAACTGGACCTAATGGTAAGGAACTCACAGCTAAAGATACTGCAGGCAAGCTTCTTTTTCAGGGGCCAATGAACGACGCTAATGATAAAGCTGCAATCCCTGAAGATATTCTTAGGAGAGCCAATAAACTCGACAATGGCACGATGTTCAAATTAGAAGTGAAGTAATTTACTTCTATTCATAAAGCTATTTAAAAGCCTGCTCAATATTTATTGGGTGGGCTTTTCCGTTTAGATTCGTCAGTCTTTGCTTTTGCTAAATCTTAAGAATTACTATAGCCTGCAGGCATGAAACCTGAGATTGGGACAAGTGGCCCAGAATTAACATTCACAGCGATTGGTGGACAATACGAATCAGAGACTCAACTGAGCCTTGCCGACCTCCGTGGGCAGAAGGTAGTCCTCTACTTTTACCCTAAGAATAACACCCCAGGCTGAAACTCCCAAGCTTGTGCTCTACGAGATGCGTGGAGCGAAATTCGAGGAAAAGCCGTGGTGTTTGGTGTGAGTCCAGATTCGATCCGGAGCCATGCAAACTTTATCAGTAAGAAGGGCTTGCCATTTGGGCTGATCAGTGATGGGGATAAGCAACTTACAGAAGCCTGCGGCATGTGGGTAGAGAAGAAAACATTCGGCAAAACTTATATGGGAGTCGAACGGAGCACTATCATTTTCGATGAAGAAGGCAAGGTGTACAATATTCTCGAAAAAGTAAAAATCAAATCACATGTTGAGGACATCCTCAATGCCATCAGCTAAATGAATCATTCTGAAATTAGAGACGTGCTTATAGACAAGGGCGTGAATCCATCCAAGAAACTTGGGCAAAACTTCCTCACCGATGCCAACGTGGCTCGCTGGATTGTAGATCAACTTTTACCCACTACTGACGATGTAGTGATCGAGATTGGACCTGGCACAGGAGCATTGACCGAACACCTAGTGGGTCGTGTTAAACATGTGATATTGGTGGAGTTCGATGCTCGGCTTGCTGAATACCAATCGCAAAAATACGAAGATCGTGATGATGTAGAGGTGTTCCATTGCGATGGGGCACGTTTTGACACGCGCCAGCTATTGAAGTATGGACCAGTTAAATTCATTGGTAATCTGCCGTATTCTGCAGGTGGTGCCATCATGCGTAATCTCATGAAGAAGCCAACGAACATTTCGCGTGCTGTGCTCATGTTACAGAAAGAATTTATCGATCGCATTATTGCCGTCCCAAGAACAAAGGCATTTGGTGTGTTGAGCCTGCGTATGCAGAGCGAATGGCACAGTGAGCCTGTTAAAACAGTTCCGCCTGAGGCCTTCCACCCGCGCCCATTGATTGACTCAACAGTGATGGTGTGTAAGCCCTTGGAGAAAAACCATTTCCCAACCTACGATCTACGTCTCTACGACGAACTCATCCGCCGTGGCTTCGCTCAGCGAAGAAAGCAAGTGCGTAAGCAAATGCCAGACCATCGCCCATGGGAAGAAATTGCAGAGATCATGGGGATACCTGAAACAACACGTGCTGAAGAACTCAGTGTTGAACAATGGATTGAGATTACACGTCACTATGATGACCATCCATTAAAGGACCTTCCCCAAAGTCCAGACGAACTCTTCGATGTAGTCGATGACAGTGACGCCGTTCTCCGTCAGGAAACACGTGCCATTGTTCACGCTAAGAATTTAAAGCATCGTGCCGTTCATGTGTTAGTTTTCAACAAGCATCGCGAAGTTTTTATTCAAAAGCGCTCTTTACTAAAAGACACATTCCCTGGAGCTTGGGACTCGAGTGCAGCAGGTCACCTTAATGCTGGCGAAAGCTACGACGACTGCGTGCTACGCGAACTCAACGAAGAACTCGGCATTGAAGTCGAATTGGAAGATGTGCAACAAATTACCGTTCTTCCTCCCAGCGAAAAAACGGGCTGGGAATTTATTGGATTATACATCACACGACATGACGGTGCATTGCGTTACCCATGTTCAGAAGTGGAAACTGGTATATGGATGACAATGGATGAATTAGAACTCTGGGTTCATAAACGCCCAGAAGACTTTGCTTCTGGCTTCATTGAATGCTGGCAGGCATTCCAACAAAAAATGAACGGTTAAGCACACCATGAAACTTAAGGATCTCGGCTGGAATAAGAAATTCGCGAAGGAATTTGAACCTTTTTACAAGGTTGGATACGTCCCTGGACGCATCATTCGTGACAATAAAATTAGCTACGGTGCCCTCATTGAGGGGCCTGAAGAGCATGAAGTTATCATGTCTGGTAAAGTCTATCATGATGCCAGCTGTGATGCAGAACTGCCAGCAGTGGGTGACTTTGTCGCACTGGACTTTGTCGATGACGAGGTAGTAATCCGTGCAACTTTAAAAAGGCAGACATGCTTTTCCCGCAAGGTGCCAGGCAAAAGCAGTGAAGAGCAAGTGATCGCCTCTAACGTGAGTATCGTTATAGTGGTCACGGACGCTGGACCTGACTATAACCCACGCCGCCTTGAACGCTATTTCATGCTGATTGAGAAGAGTAAGGCGAAGGGTGTCATCTTGGTGAACAAGTCCGATCTCTTCCCTAAAGAACTCAACGAGGAAGTTGCTCAAGAAATTCGCGATCTCAATGCCAGTGTTGATGTCCATGTCACCAGTGCTGTCAATAATGAAGGAATCGGCGTAATCCGCTCCTACATGAAGCAGGGCGTCAGCATTACGGTAGTTGGTTCTAGCGGAGTTGGTAAATCAACCATGATTAACCAATTGCTTGGTGAAGAATGGCAGTGGACCAACGAAGTCAACGAAGTCACAGGGAAGGGGCGTCACACCACCACAGCTCGCGAACTCATTGTCTTCGATGAAGGCGGTATCCTGATCGACAACCCAGGGATTCGTGAAGTCCAAATGTGGACCGATGAAAACACTCTGCGTGAAAGTTTTGTCGATGTCGAAACTCACGCTCGCAACTGTAAATTTCACGACTGCAAGCATGGTAGCGATACGGGTTGTGCCATTCGTGCTGCCGTAGAATCTGGCGAACTCGATGCCGAACGATACGAAAGTTTCTTAAAGTTAGATGAGGAAATCGCAGAACTGAAGCAACGCCAAAAACGTCGACAAATGAATATCGAACGTCGTGCAAAAAGAGACCACCGTGTCAAAGCTCGTAATTTAGCAGACAGAATCGAACTGGACAAACAGCAGCGACCTGATGTGAATATGGATTATGATTAAAGCTCTCCAACTAGTTAGCCTCGCGTGTTTTTTCTCATCTTGTCATAAGAAAAATGTGGAGAAAATAACGCAAGTTGTTGAGTTAGAGGCTGAAGCGACGGACGGAAAACTAAATTGGATTTCTTCACTAGACCAAGTCGACAAATGGAGGATCCACCCAGAGTGCGCTGATGTCGAATTCGGTGATGACGGAGCAATGATCCAATTCTCTGATGAACTTGCCGGCATCGTTTGGCAAGGTGATTTACCTGAGGCCCCTTATGAAATGGAATGGCAAGCGCGCCGGGTCGACGGTTGGGATTTCTTTTGCGGGCTAACGTTTCCAGTGCGAAGCAAGGATGAATGTGTCACGCTCATCCTTGGAGGATGGGGCGGTGGGGTAGTTGGCATATCATCTATCGACGGCTTAGACGCATCATTCAAGCAAAACCCAAGCTATTCAATTGTCGATTTTAAAAAAAATCAATGGTATGCGTTCAAGCTCACCGTCACTAATGATCGGATTGTTATTACCATGGATGGATCACCCTTGATCAATGTTCCAATCCAAGGGAAACTTCTTAGCCTACGCTCAGGTCCAATTGAGGACATGGCCCCACTCAGCATTTCAACTTGGCAAACAGACGGACAAGTAAAGCATCTCCGTTGGCGCAGTCTTAAATAATGGAGATCTGACCATAGTGCTTAGATGTGGAGTTCACTCACTAGCTGAAAAATTCATAAAAGTATGTTAAAGACTCTACCTACTAGCAGTAAACGCCCACTCGGTTTGCTTGAATTAATCGCCATTGCGTTGGGCGGTATGGTAGGCGGTGGCATCTTCGCCATCCTTGGGGTGTCGGTTGAATTTATTGGGAAATCCGCTCCCGTCGCAATCTTCATCGGTGGTGTACTTGCCTTATGTGCAGCGTAGTAGTTGGTGCAATGATCCAATCAAAAATGCGTCATCGCGCTGAATTCGACACAGGTCCTGCTGAGCCCAAGCTCTAACTTCCGGACCTGTCGCTTAAGCTCTGTGCACAGATAGCCATCACATCCTGATGCACTTGATCAATACTTTGCCGACTATCGATCACATTGGCGTAGCTTTCGTCCGCCACACCAAGGAATATATCTCTACAGAACTGCAGGGCGTCTTCTTGCTCAAACTCATTCGCTGTGTCGCCACGACCACCAATGCGCTGAAGTGAGACCTCCACAGGCAAATCTAGAATAAACAATAGATCGGGAGCGGGTGCAAAAGCTTCGTTCTGACGACGTAATTCCTCTGGATCAAAACCACGTTGACCTTGGTATGCCATGGTGGAAAAGTAATAACGGTCTAAAATAATGATTTCACCGCGA
>CAXMOB010000070.1:0-4701 GCA_964194815.1 Vicinamibacteria bacterium
ATCGGATATCCAATATGCATAGATTGTTCAATGTTTGGGTGGTTTGTCTAGATTTACATGAATCTATTTTTGTGTGCAATGATGATTTTGTAGCTTATCCATTTAGACGAAAGCGTACAAAAAACGAGACACCCTGATGGATGTCTCGCGTCTTTACGGTAGAACCGGAGCAGTTTTAGAGGAGCTTAGTCAAGAAGCTCTTTGTGAAGGTCACGTCTGATTTCGATCATTTCTTCGTGGATTTTTTCGCGTTCACGCGTTGAGAGGCTTGAACCAGCTTTATAGCGTGCTTCTAGTTTTTCGAGGCTGTCTACTTTACGGCGGAGGCGTGACGCTTCACCTTTTGAAAGGCGACCAGAGCGTTCACCGAACTGGATTACTTCTTCGTATTTGTGTTGTGCCTTGTTGACAACTGGAGTGCGTTTGTCGCCAGCATCAGGAGCTTTTACTGAAGTGTTGATGGTGTCGTTGAGATCGTTGAGATCTTTACGAATAGAAGTTTTCTTACCAGCAGTGAGGGTGTCACTCTCTTTCGCTGTTTTGATCTGATTGGTGATCTCGGTGTGAGTCAGTTTGAACTCAGTGGCTTGGTCGTTAGTGAGGCTCCCAGCTTTAGCAAGTGACACGATGCGGCTGTATGTGTGCTTGTGGTATGCTCCGAGGTCTTCAGGGCGGGCATCCTTACCTGGCTCATTTTGTGATCCGTGGGTATCTTTCTTATCGAGAATGAATTCTTCACGAGCTGCTGAACGTTCTGCAGACTTCTTTTTGTGGTGTTTGCGACCTTGGGCAGATGCAGCTTGAGCACTGAATGCAATAACTGATGCGGTAATGAGTAAGTGTGTAATTTTCATAATTAAGGAACAATGGAAGAGGGAAGAAGTTTCGAAAAAAGTGAAAAAAAAACGAAAGAACTTGAAAAAGGTTGGGTTTAGACGTTTAGGTGGGTGTCGCTTTATTACTGGATTCCCTTTATTTATGAAGGCTTGTCGAGTGGCTTGAGTGATTTCCAAAAGAAATGGTAATCTAAGATGAATATTTTCCGCAACATCACGTCCAATTTACTGAGGGCACCCGCTTCTATGCCTCATCCTAGTGGTGACGGCGGTGGAGCGGCCCCAGCAGTGGACGATAGATTACTCGTGGAGCGAGCCCAAAAAGGGGACTACGCCGCATTTGATCAATTGGTCACCAATCACCGAGGAAAAATTTATGCAATGATAGTCAATATGGTAAAAAACGATGCTGATGCTTGGGATTTAACGCAAGATGCGTTTATCAAAGCGTGGAAGGCATTGGCCAAATTTGAGAATCGTTCTAAGTTTTCGACCTGGATGTTCCGTATCAGTCACAACGTGGTTTATGATTGGAAGCGCAAGCGAAAGATCGAATCTGACGGGGAGCTGGATGATAATATTTTTTCCATTGATCGTATTGATCCTAGTGCGAGAACCACGCCGAGCATGCCTGAGTCGCCAGACAAGGAAATGCAAAAGTCGGAGCTTCGTCAGCAAATCGAGGAGGCCTTGGCTAAACTTTCAGAAAAGCACCGCGAGGTGGTCTTGCTCCGAGAGATACAAGGACTAGACTATAAGGAGATTGCTGAAATCCTAGACTGTTCGATTGGAACGGTGATGAGCAGACTTTTCAACGCCCGTAAAAAACTACAAACACTATTAAGCTAATGACTACACCAAATCAACAACAGCTCAGTGAATGGATGGCTGGGGAATTACAAGGCGAAGACCTCGTTGCAATCGAGCGATGGGCAGATGCTCACCCAGATGAGGCTACCACTCTTATTGGTCAGCTCGACTCACCGATGGCCGAAATGGCAGCATTAGAAAGTTCGGTTGAACCACCGCACGCTGAATTTTTCAATAGTAAGTTACAACAACGCATTGAGTCTGAAGTGGAAACTCAGGTAACTGCACCAGTGGCAAAACCAGGGATGATGGGGCGTATTAAGTGGTTTTTGGCTCCTGTCGCGATTGCTGGTATGGCAGTTTGTTTCTTTTTAGGGACTCAGTTTCACAATCACGAAGCGACCACTGGTGGCGAGCTAGCGGGAGAAACCCCGGCAGCCGTTGGAAATGTCATTTATGTGCCCAATGTTGCGGTGACTGCGAGTCAAACTGATAACGAAGATGTGACGATGATCGTGCTAGAGGGTCTTGATCCACTAGCGGACGATGATTTAATGACCGTTTCTTCCCAAGATCCTAAGGGTTCTGTGCGTTACATCTCCAAGGAGAAGCGAAACTCTACTTGGTATTAATAGAATCTCATCAATCGAATGAAACAAATCGTCACAACAATCTGCTGCTTGGTCATTGCCCTTTGGGGCGATGTCGCTAGGGCTGATGCTGGTAAGGAAGAGATCGGGCAATTAAAGGTATCACTCTACTTGGGCTCAAACGACGCCGACGTTGATGCCGGTAAACAGGCAAAAAAGGTGGATGTGAAGACACTGAAGCATTTATCCTCATCCGAAGCATTTAAGTTTGAGAACTATTTTTTTCTAGGCGCGGATCAACAAGCTGTGTTGAGAAGTTATGAAAATTGGGCGTCGCCATTGAAACCGTCCGAAACAATTTTGATGAGTTTTGAGCCGGTAGGTAAAGCTCAAGGTAAGGTGATTAAGCTCGACCTAGACTTATGGCAGCTAAAGAAGAAGATCATGAAGAGTGCGACCACCACACTACAAGTTGGTAAACCACTTTATATTCGCGGCCCGCAGTGGCGTGGTGGATACCTGATCATTGTGGTAGAACTTATTAGTTTGAAATAGATGAGAGCCATTACTTTTTTCGCGGTCTTGTGGTTGAGCTGTACGTTTGCTCAGGCTGACTTGGTGTTTGACTCAAAGGAAGCCACGCTGAATGCGAAGGTCGATGATCTCAAGGTCGAGGCGTATTATACGTTTGAGAACAAGGGGAAAACACCGGTTATCATTAAAGAAGTGTTTTCCGTGTGCCCTCATTGTTTGTCTGCTGCAATTAAAGGGGGGACGATCCTCGATCCTGTA
Source organism: Vicinamibacteria bacterium (assembly GCA_964194815.1). Taxonomy (GTDB): domain Bacteria; phylum Verrucomicrobiota; class Verrucomicrobiia; order Verrucomicrobiales; family Akkermansiaceae; genus Rubritalea. Next base: position 3,029 of record CAXMOB010000070.1, read on the forward strand.
TCGTTTAAAAAAGGTGAGGGTAGTCCAATCCGCTTTGCTGCTGGCGAAAAAGGAGTGGTTAAAGCAGTCTTCGGAATAGGCACATTCACTGGAACTGTGATGAAAGAAGTTAAATTATTTATTGATGACGATGCTGAAAACGCTCCTTCAGTAGTGCTTAAATGTAAGGTCATTATTCCCCAGATGGTGACTGTTGAGCCGAAGAGTCTCCAGTGGAACCTAGGTGAGGCACCAGTGGCCAAGACGATGAAACTGATGGTGCGTGAACCGAATGTGCTGAATATCAAAAAGCCGTCGATGATGAGCAAAGATTTTGATGTAGAATTTACAGAGGTTCGTAAGGGAAAAGAATACACTTTTAAGGTGACGCCAAAAGCAGGGGCACAACAACAAATGGTAGGGTGTTATTTCGCAACGGATTCAACAAATCTGAAGTTTCGTCGAGTGCGAGCGTATTTAAAAATCGTCAAGTAGCTTGGTATGCAAATAGGCAAAATTATAGCACAGAGTGGAGTGGTTTTTATCATCGCGGCATGTTGTGCTTTAGTGACCTATGTAGTGAAAGGTGCGCCGCAGCGCTACCTTGTAGTGCCTGTTGAATTTAAAGATCAAATAGTGGTGCCTGTGGGGCAGATATCGATCGACCAGATCATCACTGACTATGGTGGTAAAGTGCTATGGATCGATGCTCGTTCGCGTTCGCAATGGATGAGTGACGGGGTAGTAGGTGCATTATTTATTTCGTCAGACCCTCGCGAGGATTTAGCAGACTTAATTGACCAAAATATGGAGGCGCTCTTTCAGGCTGAAGTGAATAAGACTCCAATCATTGTTTACTGTGCTAATGTCGGCTGCTCCGATAGTAAAATGGTCACCGAAAAAATCCAGGAAACTGGGATAAGTGCAAAAATTTATCAACTTTTTGGTGGGGCTGGATCAGTGATCAATGATAGTCGCATAAAAAAGAAAAATGACTAAAAAAATTGTTGGTAAAATTGGGGTAAATATGGGAGTGAGTAATCAACATGAAACGCAAAAGCACATTAGTGAAGTTTTCGGGGCTTAGCCTAGCAGCATTGGTACTTGCGAGTTGCTGTGATAAAGATGATACCAAGCAAGGACGTAAAGGGTCACTCACTGAAGAAGGTGTTGAACGTCTCAGTCTTTTAGATACGGTTTTGGTAAAGGAAGATTCAGTCGCTAAAGCTGTGGTTAAACCTGTTACTGACGCGACTCCAGTGGATGTAGTTCCTGCAAAACCTGCTGTTTCTGACGAGGTGTTGGCTAAAGCAGTGGCTGGAGGTAAGATAGCCTACGTAACATGTGCAGCATGTCACCAAGCGACTGGAGCAGGTATTCCTGGAGCATTCCCGCCAATTGCAAAGTCAAATTGGGTCAATCAATTAGAAAATAGCGAAGCCATTAAGATCGTATTGTTTGGTCTTCAAGGTGAAGTCAAAGTCAATGGAGTTCCATACAATGGTATGATGATTCCACAAGGTGCCATGCTTAATGATCAACAGGTAGCTGATGTGTTGACGTATGTGAAAAACTCTTGGGGCAATGAAGGTGGTTATGTAGCACCGGATGAAGTGACTGAGATTCGCGAAGCCATGAAGGGGCAGGGGATACTCAAGGCTACCGACATTAAAGGTGCTGATGCACTTAAGTAA
>CAXMOB010000071.1:0-5560 GCA_964194815.1 Vicinamibacteria bacterium
TAATACCAATGAGGAAAAGTATCTGGTAGAATTTTCGAGTAGATTTAATTCAACTTCGAGGCGTGAAGAGGGCGTGGAGCGTGCTCCTCAACCGATGATTAACGCTGAATTTGGAGTAAATATGCCGAAACGTCATCTACAACATGCGAAGCCAAATCATCTAACCTACATCAAAATAAATTTACCAGAAAGTTTTCTGAGTTGGTATAAGCTTCGCCCAATGCGTAGCCTAGTCTCTTCAACCCTTACAAAAAAATCATGAGTCTCTTTTGTTTCTCTATGTGGTATTACTCAAAGTATTTCTCCTTCTTTAACTTGCACATCCTGCTATGTTCACCCACACAAAGCCATGCACAATCAGAAGAAACAGTTTCCTAGACCTCCCAAGAAATACGAACCCACAGGCATGAGCATCCTCTATGAGGATCGCGACATCATCATCGTCGATAAAACCTGCGGGCTCCTTACCATGGGAAATGCCAAGGAAGCGGAAAGAACGGCTCAAAACTTCCTCATGTATTACGTGCAAAAAGGTAATTTAAAGTCCCCCAACCGTGTCCACATCGTGCACCGCCTCGACCGCGACACCTCTGGCGTTCTTGTCTTTGCGAAGTCAAAAGAAGCGAAGGACTACCTTCAAAGCGAATGGCAAAACTTCTCCAAGACCTACTATGCAGTAGTCCACGGAAAACCTAAAGAAGACAGCGGATTGATCGAGTCCTACCTCGTAGAAAGTGGCGTCCATAAAGTCTATTCGACCAAAGACAAAAACGTCGGCAAACTTGCTCAAACTGAATACAAGGTGCTCAACTCAAATGACAACTTCAGCCTCCTAGAGGTGAAACTCATCACTGGTAAAAAACACCAAATCCGCGTTCACTTCGCAGACATGGGCAATGCGATTGTCGGTGATAAAAAATACGATCCGTCTTCAAAAGGCTTCAAACGCCTTTGCCTCCACGCTGGCATCTTGAACATCAAGCATCCATACAACAAACAAGACATGGTCTGCCCAGCGATCATCCCAACATATTTCCACTCACTGGTCGCACCACCACGCCAAGACAAAGGAAAAAACAAAAAGGGCTAATCAGTAAATCCTTACTCAAGGCAACCTCCGGTAACTAGCAGTGCTGACGCAGGAAAGAAAAGCAAGTTGAGCGAGGCAACTTTTTGGAGTGGGTATTATCCACTCCGAAAAGTGAACGATGCTATACGCAGTTTTAATTTTCTGCCCGCAGGGTAAGTTTAAAGCAAATTAGGTGTAACCTACAAAAATCATAAATTAATACTCAATACGGCAGCGTTGCGAGTTGCCGGAGGTTGCCTCAAGGCAACCTCCGGTAAGCAACTTTAAGTAAAGATGGAAACTCTACATAAACACACGCTAGCCTTTATCGTCGTAATACTTCCACTTGCCCTTAGAGCGACGGAAGCGTGAATGCTCGGTCATTTCCTCTAGCTCATTGTCCATATAGTAACGAACAGTGAACTCGACTTTTCCCTTCTTATCATCTGCCCCACCTTTGCTCACAGTGTGCACCTTGAGGTAGACCCAATTGAGCTCAGGAAGTGTTTCTTCCAATTGCTTTTTAAGATCTGGCTCACGCGTATCAGGGTGATGTGAATCACATAGATAATCAGCACGACGGAAGAAGTAAGCACTGTAACGAGCACGCATCAACAGTTCAGCAGTCGCCGGTTGCGCTTTGCCTGTGTGATAAGGTCTACAGCAGTCATTATACGGCACCTTGCTCTTACAAGGGCAATCCGTGCGTAGCTGAATACGTAATACCTTTTCCTCTTCTTCCGATTGATCCATAACGGATCGATACCATCGCCCAAATCCCTTGGCGAGTAAAATGTCCTACCAGCCAACTCAATTCTACTCACTTGGCATCGCCATCGTAAATTCAGAGCTTCTCATTAATTTACCATTCCCACGATAACTAGCAGCAACTCCAAACTCTATAACCCATAAATACAAATTTACATAGATACGTAGCCACAAAAAAGCCCCGTCCGTAGACGAGGCTTTTAGAAATTTTGACGCTAATCTCTAAGTGGTATTAGTGAATTACTCAGCTGCGTTCTTTGCGTTACGTGTTTGACGCTTACGCTCGTTCGGGCAGAGGATACGCTTACGGATACGTAGGAAGTTCGGAGTTGCTTCTACAAGCTCGTCTTCGTTGATGTATTCGATAGCACGCTCAAGTCCCATGTCCACTGGTGGAGCCAACTTAGTTGTGTTGTCCTTACCTGCAGAACGGTGGTTGGTAAGAGCCTTTTCCTTAATTGGGTTCACTGCTAAGTCATTCATCCGTGGGTTTTCACCGATCACTTGACCTTCGTATACGTCTTCGCCAGAAGCGATGAATAACTTACCGCGCTCTTCAACCATAAGGAGAGAGTAGGTAATCGCTGTTCCAGTCGCCATAGAGACGAGTGTTCCTGTTGAGCGAGTGTTGATCTCACCACAGTGTGGCGCGTATTCCTTGAACAAGTGTGACATGATACCATGACCAGATGTAAGACCAAGAAGTTCGAATTCGAAGCCGATAAGACCACGAGTTGAAACCACTGCCTCAAGAGTTGAACCGTGAGCATTTGTGCCCATGCTTTCAATGCGAGCTTTACGGTTAGCAAGTGTCTTCATGATACCACCAAGTGCATCATCAGGACATTCTACGTAAAGAGTTTCAAATGGTTCACACTTCTTGCCTTCGATTTCCTTGATGATAACGCGTGGACGAGAAACGAGTAGTTCGAATCCCTCACGACGCATTGTCTCAACAAGAACTGCGACCTGCATAGCACCACGAGCAGCTACGTTGAATACACCAGCTTTGTCTGAATCACTCACCTCAATAGAGATGTTTGTCTTCACTTCCTTCATCAAGCGCTCACGGATCGCACGAGTCGTTACGTGCTTACCATCTTTACCAGCGTATGGACCATCGTTAATGCTGAACTGCATCTCGATAGTTGGCGGATCGATGTTTACGAATGGAAGACTCTCTGCGTCTTCTGTTGCAGATAATGTTTCGCCGATGTCAACGTCTTCGAACCCTGCGATCCCAACGATGTTACCTGCAACACCTACGATCTCGTCTGGATTAACACCCATTGCAGTGTATTCGAAAATCTTAGTGATCTTAGAACGAACCTTAGTTCCGTCCTTACGAAGGAGAAATACGCTATCACCTTTTTTCACTGTGCCAGAAAGCACTTTACCGAGAGCAACACGTCCAACGTAGTTATCCCAGTCGATGTTTGATGCAAGCATTCTGAATGGCTCGTCTGGATAGGCTTCAGGAGCAGGAACATTGTCCACGATTCCCTGAAGAAGTGGAGTCATGTCCTTTTGCTCGTCTGTCTTGAGGTTACCCACGAAGAATCCGTGTTTAGCTGAACCATAGAAGAATGGAGCTTCAAACTGCTCTTCAGTTGCTTCTAGTTCCATGAAAAGTTCGAGCACCATGTCGTGCACTTCCTCAGGACGTGCGAAATCACGGTCAACCTTGTTTACCACTACGATTGGGTGAAGACCTTGCTGAAGTGCTTTACGGAGAACGAAACGAGTCTGAGCTTGTGGACCTTCGTATGCATCAACTACAAGAAGAACTCCGTCAACCATCTTCATGACGCGCTCTACTTCACCACCGAAGTCAGCGTGTCCAGGAGTATCCACGATGTTAATCGTGTTGCCTTCCCAAAGCACTGCTGTGTTCTTAGCTTTAATAGTAATCCCCTTCTCTTTTTCAAGGTCCATGGAGTCCATAGCACGTTCAGTAACTTGCTCGTTGTCACGATAAGCTCCTGCTGCTTCTAGAAGTTTGTCAACGAGAGTGGTCTTGCCGTGGTCAACGTGGGCAATGATAGCGATGTTTCTGATCTGATCTGACATAAAATTATTCAAAAGGTGTTGGTGCGACGGAGAAACGCTATTTCATTTCAAAATGCAACGCCTAAGTGACTATATTTCTCTCACTTAGCGATATTCACTCTATTTTCAGAGAATGGAGCCATCAAACATCTCATCACTTGAGTCACAACCCACTCGCTGCAAGTCAATAAAGAACAAATAGCACTCACTTCATCAGCTATTTTATAGAAAAATAAACGAGTCTCCTGTAGAGACAGTCAGCTCTTTGAACTATGCCTTTGCCATAGCTCCGTTCCATTAGTAACATTATATTCTTACTCGTAAACTTCTGTCATGAAACGCCTTTCTACCATCATCATTGCCACTAGCCTTCTCACATCACTATGTCAGGCGGCCACACTCACCTTGAGCAATGGCGATACCTTAAGTGGTAAGGTGCTCTCCATATCAGATAAGCAAGCGCTCACCCTACAGCACATCAGTAAGCAAGAACCGCTTGAACTCGACACCTCTGAGATTATAGAAATCTCTCTCTGTGCAGCTCCACCAATGGAAAATGTCCCTCAGCCAGACCAACTCATCTTCACTAATGGCGACTACCTAAACTGTAAAGTTCTACAACAAGACGAGAAAGTAGTCACCTTTTCATCAATCCTTGGTGAAAGCTCTACCATCTCGCTTGATCATGTCGCATCAATCTTAACAAACCTTCAACAACCCAGGGCAGTATACACACCATCAATACACAAACGCTTGCTAGATCAACAACAAGGATTCCATCTAAAAGATAATAACATCTGTGCTTCTAAATATGCCAAAATGATCGAGGAACTTAATCTGCCAAAAGACTTCATCATTAAATATCGCTACACTTGGACCGATAGCCCTTCCGCCGGCTTTCGCATCTACATCTGTCTGCCTAGTGAGCAAATTCATGCCAAGTCAAACGGTGTCGAACTCCTCATGACCAATAATTCCCTCAAAATGAACCGCTACAACAAAAACAAATTTAACGAAATTTACGATAAAAAGCACAATCTCCTCAAAGAAAAGAGATTAGCTATTGATGTGCAAATCAATGTCTCTCGAACCAACAAAACAATCACTCTCTACATCGACGGCAAACAAGTCTGCCATTCAATAGACAGCAAAGATCTCCCCCCACTCACGGATAACTACATTGGAGTGGTCAACAGCAGCCACCGTCAGGTTCTCACCAAGTTTGAAGACTTCGGTATCTACACATGGGATTCACACTTCCCCACAGCCCCAAACGCAAAACCAATTCTAGCTGACACCAACGATCGATCACTTCGCACCCTCAAACCAGCTAAACCCTGGAGCTATCACCAGCCCACCCAAACTCAAGTCAGTCATCACTCCCGACTCACCCTCACTGGCATCACAATGGATGACACCATTTCTAAAGCCTCCCACTATGCAATTGGCAATTGCTCCATCCCACGCTCAGCACTCAGTACCGTCCCTATCCTCACCTCTCAAAAATAGTAGCCACTCCCAATATTTAAGGTAATACCAATGAGGAAAAGTATCTGGTAGAATTTTCGAGTAGATTTAATTCAACTTCGAGGCGTGAAGAGGGCGTGGAGCGTGCTCCTCAACCGATGATTAACGCTGAATTTGGAGTAAATATACCGAAACGTCATCTACAGC
>CAXMOB010000072.1:0-2488 GCA_964194815.1 Vicinamibacteria bacterium
TTCATTTTCTCCCCCACCCACTCTATTGACTTCCCAAGACTTCTCGCTAGTGTCTCGCCCATGGCAATCCCAAAGAAAGGCAGCAGAGTAATGGCACACCACGATAAGCAATACCGTTGGTATGCACGTGCCACAGAAAAAGGTTCTGAAATCCTTGTCGAATACAATGAAATCTCTGACGGCCAACTCCTCATCATCCAGCTCCCAAAAGTCTGTAACCTCGGACTGCTCGAACCTGCTGTCGACTGGGCAGTTAAAAATGGTTGGAAGCCTGCAGAAACGCACAAGCCATTGATCATGCGTAAAAATCGCGACACCTTCAAGATCATCGAGCTCGGCTACTAATACCATTAGCTAAGAATTCTGTTCATTCTGCAAATTTTGCCAATTCTGTCGAAAACTGCATCAAGCCGCGCAGCAATGCACAAGCAGCAATGCACGGCCATAACAACCTAAGCTCCTAAAATGTCCCAACCCTCTTCACTTGCGGAACTTCTTTCGCACACTTGAGAGCTGAACATCCACCAATTCCCATAGATTGGTGATGCTCATCACGTGTGCTCCCGACACCGAGCAGGAATCCAGAACCATCCGGTCATTACTCGCGACTTGAACATCGTGCTTTTGGGCCTGCTGCACTGCGATTCGTTCAATCACCCGATCCGCAGTTTCATTGGTGCGAGAATACATCACCAAGGCTTCCTTTTCATTCCCCCCTTGCTTGCCACGCGTATGGCCCTTGCCATCAAACACAATCACAACATAGAAATCTGTCATCTGTTGTAACTGGGTTAGCTCACGCACCAATGCCTCCCTACCAGACTCATGATGGTCTGTGTGAATATCTAGCAACCAATCGGTAGCGTGAATGGCACTGTGGCCGTCAACGATGAGAACTTTTTCCATAGGACACCTAAATGCATATAATGTCTCGCCTTAGAATGCAATCCTGAGGTAACTGAAGTGAAGAAAGTATTTTATTTTTGCAAAATATCCTCTCATCGCTACGTTTTAAAAATTGTGAACCGCCTGTATTTTATTCTCCCAATCGCCCTATTCTCGATAGCATCCTGCAAGCGTGGTGATGGCCACGCCAAGCCTGATGAAAAAGCCGAACTGCTTCAACTCGAGCCCCAAATCGAAGAAATGGAAATCCCCAAGGATCTTGTCGCGTTCGATGGTTCACGCCCAATGGTTGCCGACATGCCTACAACGGATATCAACCCTGGAGACAATTCAGACGCAACAGTCCTAGTGGTTCCTAACCGGCCGCCACCAGACAAGGTGGTCATCGTCCCAGATACCGTTGATCCAGAACCCATCCCAGTTCCTGTCTACAAAGGCTTCGCCACTGACTCTATTCCGGAATCAGAAATCAGTGCAGAAGACTACACCAGTGGAATCAAGCGCTTTCAAGACGTTAAAAATCGGGCCACAGAACCACTCAACTCAGCCTTGGCTGCCAAAGGCCTAAAGCTAGGCGACCCAGTCTTCCTGCGTGCCATCAAAGAAGAAAAAGTCGTCGAGCTCTTCATGAAGTCACGCACCAGCAGTAAGTATCAACTTGTCCACACCTACAAAATTGCGGCTATGTCTGGTACCCTCGGCCCAAAAAAACAAGAAGGTGACCTTCAAGTCCCTGAAGGTTTTTACTTTGTTCCCGCACGTAACTTCAAACCCAACAGCACCTTCCACCTCGCATTTAATATTGGCTACCCAAACACCTACGACCGCGCTCACAATTGCAGCGGAACTGCCATCATGATGCATGGCAACCAAGTTTCCATCGGTTGCTTTGCCATGACCGACCCAGTCATCGAAGAAATCTACACCCTTTGTCATGCCGCAATCACTTCGGGCTCACAACGCTACTTCCGCTTCCATTCGTTCCCCTTCCGCATGACCAACGAGAATCTAGCCAAGGTGATGAACTCACCACACTTCCCATTCTGGAGAAGCCTTAAAAAAGGTTATGATTATTTTGAAAAGAATCAGCTGCCACCAAACGTAGATGTAATCGATAGCAAGTATGTTATCAGCTCCCCATAGACAATATCAACTACAGACTCCACTCCCCAATGACTCGACTCCTAATAGCCCTCATCCTTGTCCTCTCCCTCGGCGGACTCATCCTTTGGAAAATCAACGACCGCATCCAAATCGTGCCAACCTACTCGCGTTTCATCCAAGCTAAAATTCAGCCCTGTAGCCTAACTTCTGAAGAATACAAAAGTGGCTCAACCCGCTTCAAGGATGTCAAACGTCGGGTGCTTCCCCACATCGAAGTGCACCTATCTGCTAAAGATTTAAAAATCGGCAGCCCAGTTTTTCTTCGTTCATTCAAGCAAGAAAAAGAACTAGAGCTTTGGATGCTGCACCAAGCGTCGAATACATTTCACCTCGTCCACTGTTGGAAAATTACAGGACTTTCAGGTGACTTAGGGCCAAAAACAGCAGAGGGCGACCACCAATCACCAGAAGGATTTTA